>JAJDWF010000073.1 GCA_022825745.1 Dehalococcoidia bacterium
CATGGGTGAGTTTCTGCAACTGCTGCGTCTGTTCCTGCGACACGGTGCCAATGGACTGCATAACAATCCAGCGCACGCCTTCGGTGCAGGGTGGCGTGGTCAGTGAACCGTCGTAGCCAAAGTAGCCCAGCGTATTCGGGACGTAATCGGCGGCGTCAGGCCCGTCGTCCAGGGCAACCGAGGCGCCGGTCGGGGGCGCGGCATCCAACAGCGCCTGCACCAGAGGCGATGGATCTCCTTGCCGGAACAGCAGGCCCACTACGGCAAGGTTTCCAGCCGTGTCCTGATGCACCAAGTGCAGCTCGGCCGCGAAACTCTCGCCGTCCAACTGATGCTCGCCGGGCGAGTGGTGGTGGATCCCCTGCAACTCGTATCGCTGTCCAGCGACGTCCAGGAAATTCCCGGCGGCAAAGTCCAGGTACACCGTGTGACCGTTGTTCCGCGCGGCGGTTGCTCTTGCCGAGTAGTCGAACGCAATATGCGCGCCTGGACCGGGAACCCAGCCGGTAATGTTCACCGGTGATTGCTCCATACCTTCCGAGCAGGGCCGGTATTCATCCGACAGGCAGCCCCAGTGTTCGGGGCCCTCCGATCCTCCGTACCCCCAGCGAGCAGGTTGGGAGGTCATTAGATCATTCCCGCTTCGCACCCTTTCCGGCCAGGGCGCGTGAAGTTGCGTCCTGCAATGCGGCGGCGTCCAGGGTCGCCCTTAGCTCGCCGGCGTTGTCCTGGCCGAAGCTCTCCTCAACGCGAAACTCCTCGACCAGGGCGGCAATCGCATCCTGCCGTTGCGGTTCGGCAACATTGGCCAAGTCCGCCAGGTTGCCCGCGTCAACGTGGCGTTGGATCTCGGCGGTCAGCAATTCTTCCTCAACTACCTGCCGCTGAATCAGGCCGATGTTCTGGAGATTACGGCCAAGGTAGCAACCGCCGAACTGCATGATCTCGCACTCGCGACCTTCCAGGCCGTCGATCTCGGCGAACCAGTGGTAGCGGGGTTCCAGTTCGTGTTCGCTCAGGTAGTCCCGCACCTGTTGGTCTTCCGCGGCCGGCTCGGTGGGGTCGAACACCAACTTCACGGTGTGCATCATCAATCCGGCGGGTTCAACGGTGATGTACATAATTCACCTTCCTTTTTCCTAGCCCTCCACGGCGCGGATGATGCGATCCACGTTTTCCGGACCGGGGGCGACATCCTTGCTGTCCACCAGGCGCATCGCTTCCACGATGGCGTCGTGGTACGGCGTGGCAACGCCGGTCTCACGACCTTTTTCGCAAATCAGGCCGTTCATGAAGTCCACCTCGGACTTGCGGCCCTTGTGGACGTCCTGGGCCATGGAAGCCAGCCAGTTGACCCGGCCGCCGGCCTGGGATAGTTTGCCGTCCAGTTCCTCGAAAACGTCGCCCCGGTCTGCGTCAGCCCAGAACTCGGCCGGCGTTCCGTTGATTTCCACGACCTTGAGTCCCTGGGCCAGGCCGACCTGCGCGCCCTCCTTGGCGAGGTTGATGCGGATCCGCCTGATGCGCGCATCGCCGGCCATCTCCTGGCTGCCCAACTGGCTCATGGCGGAGATGGCGTTGCCCATACCGTTCTGGCACAGCTTGGCCCAACGCTCGCCCGGCAGGTTGTCGGTGGCGTAGGCGGCGTCAATGTGGTCCAGCTTGGCGGCGAGGGCCTCGGACCGCCGAGTTATCGCGCCAGTGAATTCGCCGACGCGGAACACCGTGTGGCCGTGGTCTCGGCCGGGCGCTCCGCCCCGGTTGACGTGGGCGGGTTCCCACAGCGCCACCTCAATGTGCGAGGCGATGCAGCCAAGCTGACGCTCCGGGCCGACGATATCGGCGATGGTGGGGTCGTTCCAGCAGTTCTGGATGGAAACGAACGCGCCGTCGTCTTTCACGTAGCGCTTGATGAAGTGGGTCGCCCACTCGGTGTCGTAAGACTTGACCGTGATGAAAGCGTAGTCGAACGGTTCGGTGATGTTCTGGGCGTCGGTGAGGTGCATGGCGTTGACCGGAACTGTGAAATCGCCCTGGCTGCCACTGGCCCGCAGTCCTTCGGCGCGCATTTTTTCGACGTGTTCCGGCCACATGTCGATGAAAGTGATGTCGTCCTCGCCAGCCTGGACGAGAAAAGCGCCCACGTAGCTGCCCACTGCGCCGGGGCCCATGATTGCGATGCGGTCTGCCATAGTGTCATCTCCGAGTCTGATGCAGGATATTAGTCCGCATTTTTACAGCCGGCACGGGGATTTGTCCAATCGGCCCAGACAGCGCTTACATCGCTACCACGCGGGCGTCGTCCACTTGGGGGAGCGCCTTGATTTCGGCGAGCACGTCGTCGGACAAGGGGTCATCCAGGCCCACGACCATCATGGCCTGTCCGCGCGGGGCGATGCGGCCCACTTCCATGAAGCTGATGTTGATGTTGTGCCGGCCAGCAGTGGTGCCCACGGCGCCGATGATGCCGGGCTGGTCCTGGTTGTCAACGAACAGCATGTAGGGCGCGGACGGAGCAACGTCCATCCAGTAGTTGTTGACGCGCACCAGGTGGGGCTCGTCACGCAGCGAGGTGCCGGCGATGGTCAAGTCGTCGCCGGTAGTGTGCAGAGTGGCAGAGATGAGGCTGGCGTACTCCCTGCTGTCGGCGGAAGTTTGCTCGGTGATTTGCAGGCCACGCTGCTGCGCCAGCACCGGGGCGTTAATCATGTTGACCGCTTCGCCGCTGACCTGTCCCAGCAGGCCAACCAGCGCCGCCGCCTTCAGGATGGCCGTGTTGTGTTCGGCGATTTCGCCCTGGTAGCGCAGCGTAATGCCGACGAACTGCCCCCGCGCCATGCTGGTCAGCAATCGTCCCACCATGGAGGCCACCGGTACGTAGGGGGCGAGGATGGCGTGGACCTCGGGAGGTACGAACGGGGCGTTGACCGTGTTGCGGGCCGGCTTGCCGTCCAGCACGGCCAGCACCTGCTCGGCCGCCTCGATGGCGACCTCGCGCTGGGCTTCCTGCGTGGACGCGCCCAGGTGCGGTGTCGCCACCAGACGGGGATGTTTCAGGAGCGGCAGGTCGCCAGGCGGTTCGTTGGTGAATACGTCCAGCGCAGCCCCCCCGAGTTGCTCGTTTTCCAGCGCTTCCAGCAGGGCGTCCTCGTCCACCAACTCACCGCGCGCCACGTTGATCAGGCGCGCGCCGGGTTTCATCATCGCCAACTGCGGAGTGGAAATCAGCTTCGTGGTGCCCGCCGTGAGCGGGGTGTGCAGGGTGATGAAGTCGGACTGTGGGAGCAGTTCCTCCAAGGACATGACCGTAACGCCGATGCGTGAGGCGAAATCGGGCGACACGAATGGGTCGTAAGCGACCAAACGCATCCCGAAACTGGCCGCACGGCGCGCAACCTCCGAACCGACGCGGCCCAGCCCGACGATGCCCAGCGTCTTGTTGCGTACCTCGATGCCCATGAAGGCGGAACGTTGCCACTGGCCATCTTTCATGGATGCGTAGGCCTGGGGCACGTTGCGGGCCAGCGCGAGCATCAGGGCAACGGTGTGTTCGGCGGCGGCCACCGTGTTGCCGATGGGCGCGTTGACGACGGCGACGCCGGCGCGGGTGGCGGCGTCCAGGTCAATGTTGTCCACGCCGATGCCGGCCCGGGCGACGACCTGCAGATCGCAACCGGCGGCGATCACCGGTTCCGTGACCCTGGTTTCGCTGCGCACCACCAGGGCGTCGTAGCCGGGAATGGTGGCGATAAGTTCTTCTGGTGAGAGGCCGCGCTTGACGTCAACGGTAACGTGCTTTTTCAGCAGTTCGACGCCCTCCGCGGCCACGTTGTCAGTAATGAGCACTTTGGACATAAAAAATCAGCCTCCTCCAATCTGAACCCGATCGGCCGGACGCTGGTAAGACTTTGAGTGGAAGGCTACCGCTGGCGGCTCACGATACGGGACGAAATGACAGTCTTAGCCTGCGATGGTAGCATGACGATTGTAACACAAAACCCGTGTTGCGTGCTCCGCACCATGATCGCACTCGGCACCGAACAACCCAGAATATCCCTGGATCGTCGGAGGAATATCCCATGATAAAAGACTTTTCCGTCCTGTACGCGGGCCACGTCCTTGAAGGGGACGGCATAGGATTTGACGGCGTACCGGCAAACGACCGCTGGTACGACAATGATCGGCTGTCGATGGCTCTCGACATTGCCCGTGAGGCCGCCGTGTTCCTGGACGATCTCGGTTTCGACATCCTGTGGATGGCCGAGCATCACTTCCAGCGCGAGGGCTACGAGTGCATCCCGAACCTGCTCATTATGAGCCAGTATCTCGCCCAGCATACGCAGCGCATCAAGTTCGGTTGCGGGTTCAACATCCTGCCAATGTGGCACCCGATTCGCCTGGCCGAGGACTTCGCGATGGTGGACATTCTTACCGAGGGCCGCGTGGTGTTCGGCATCGGGCGCGGCTACCACACCCGAGAGGTTGAGTCTTTCGGCGCGCCCATGATCGACGGCGATGCCAACCGGGAATTGTTCGAGGAACAGTTCGAGATCATGATGAAGGCGTTTAACAGCGACGCTTTCTCGCACCAGGGCAAGCACTACACCATCCCGCCGGACATTCCGTATCGCGGCTATGACCTCAAGGAAGTGACGCTGGTGCCCCGACCCCGGACGCGACCGGTGAACGTGTGGCAGCCCATCGTGAGCGCATCCGACCGCGCGCTGGACTTCATGGCAAAGTGGGGTATCAAGGGCGTGATACTCGGCACCGGCGAGCAGTACGTCTCTGAATGGGTCCAGCGTTACCAGGCTGCCAACCAACGCGCCGGGCGCGATCTCGCATTGGGCGAGGGGTTGTGCATCGGCCTGTGGGCCATGGTGGACGACTCCACCGCCGCTGCGCGTCGTCAATTGGAGCCGCTATTCGAGGAGCACGTCAAGTTCGCTGCTCCGCTGGGGATGTTGCGCTACGACGACCGGCAGATCGCAGCCACTGGTCCCGGCGGCGTGGCCCGCCACATCGCCGCCGGCACTGATTTCCAGGACGTGATAGACAATCGTGCCTGGTTCGCCGGCAGTCCTGAGGACACCATCGCTTACCTGGAGGAGTTGCAGGACAAGTACCCCGGCCTGGAGCAGATTATGATCGCTTTCCCTATGGGCGCCACCACCAACCAGTTCAAGGAGCAGATGGGGCGGTTTGCGGCCGAAGTCATCCCTCACTTCAAAAAGCAGGCGGTGGCGTAAATCATGGCAGTACCACCACAAGCTGATTTTTATAGACCAGTGCTAGAAATTGCCGCTGAAACGAGCGGTCATATCTCGCGACAGCAATTGATCGCATTGGCGGCGTCCAATCTCAACATCACTGAGGCAGACCGTCAAGAAGTTTTCGGGGGATCTGGAACTGCATTGGTGTTCGACTACCGGGTTACTTCTGCGGCTCTCAAGCTAAGCGAGGCGGGTTTGTTGGAGAGGCCACGGCGCGGGCATTTCTTGATCACGCGAGCTGGTCGAGAATTTCTTTCCCAACATTCCGGTGCCATCGAAAGGAGGCAGTTGGTCGCACTAGCGAGAGCATCGGAATCACCGATTCCTTTTTCGGCGCGTTCGTCTTTAGACGTTGAGGTTGATGATTCGCTTGACGAAAATCCGCCCGCCGAGACGATGGCAACCGCGTATAAGGGATTGCTGGCGAATCTTATCAGCGATTTGCGAGCCACCGTCAACGGTGTGAACCCAGACCGATTTGAACAGTTGGTAGTTAAACTGCTTGAAAAAATGGGCTACGGTGAAGGTCGGGCTATTGGCCGGAGCGGTGACGGGGGAATTGATGGCATTATTAACCAAGACGCTTTAGGCTTGGAAAAGGTTTATATCCAAGCCAAACGTTATACCACTGGCTCGGTAGGTGAACCGCCGATCCGTAATTTCGCCGGAAGCATGATCGCAAATGGCGCAACCAAAGGAGTATTCATTACAACCGCCGTGTTCAGCGATACTGCCAGGGAAACTGCTGCAAACGTTTCAAGGCGAAACGAGACTATCCGATTGATTGACGGGCAAGAACTAGCTCACCTAATGATCCGTCACGGTGTCGGCGTCATCACGGAGTACACGTACGAGATAAAGAAGCTGGACGAAAACTACTTTGCCGAGGAAATCTAGCCGGCCAGTCGTACCCTGCCGGGTGTATGATGACGCCAATCTGCGCGATTACCTACACAGGCCAACCGGACAAGGAGGCCATTCCATGTTCCTGATGCGTTTTACCGAACGGGCTTACGTGAACTACACCGAGGAGGATGTTCGCAATTCGCCCAACGAGGCGGTGCGGCTGACCTTCTCCAATTCCAACTTCAACCCGGAGGAAGGCCACTACCTGTACAACATGTACCTTGACGAGTACGAGTACTCGGAAGAGGTGGGCTTCGACGGGCTGATGCTCAACGAGCATCACAACACGCCGACCTGCTTGGGCGCGACCATGAACCTGGAGGCGGCAATCCTGGCGCGCAACACCAAGAAGCCCAAGATTGTGCTGCTGGGCAACCCGCTGCCCATCTTTGACAACCCCATCCGCCTGGCTGAAGAGTTGGCGGAGATCGACATGATCTCCGGCGGCCGGCTGGTGTCCGGCTTCGTGCGCGGTACCGGCGTCGAGAGCCTGGCCACCAACACGAACCCGCTGCACAACCGCGCAAGGTTTGAGGAAGCCCACGATCTGGTGATCAAGACCTGGACCACGCCGGGCCCATTCCGCTGGGAGGGCGACCACTACCACTTTCGCGTGGTCAATCCATTCCAGACTCCGCTGCAGAAGCCTCACCCGCCCGTCTGGATTCCCGGAACGGGCAGCCCCGAGACCCTGGTGTGGTGCGCGGAGCGGAACTATCCCTACATATTCCTGGAAACCGACCCGCAGGGCACCCAGGATATGAAATCCATCTACACCGAGGCCGCCCGCGAGCACGGTTATGAGCCCGGCCCGGAGAACTTCGGCTACCTGGTACGCATTCACGTGCAGGACACCGACGAGAAAGCCTACGACGTTGGCAAGGGCTATATGGTCGGCAACATCGGAGTTGGCCGCATCCCTCTGCCCCGCGACTACGCGTCTCCGGTGGGTTACGGCAGCCGCAGCGACGACCCCCGCTTTCTGCGCCTGCGCGAGCAGATCCGCAGCGACCCGTTCCGCGTCGGCGGCCTGGATTCGGCCCATTACGATGAGATTCTCGATTCCAAACGCTGGATCATCGGCAGCCCCGATACCGTCATCAGCCAACTGCGCGAGGTGCTGAGCTACATGCGCCCCGGCATCCTGGCCGTGTGGACCAACGACGGCTCCATCAGCCATGAGGACACGATGCGCTGCCTCGAACTCATGGGCCAGGAAGTGCTGCCGGCGCTCCGTGAAATCGGGGAGGAGCTGGAGCTCACCGACCCATTCCAGAAAGAGGGTGTCATGCCCGGCCTTACCACCGTCTGATCCCGCCAATCCAAGATAATTCCGCACAAGGAGCAACCATCCCAATGCCAAACTTTACCGAGGAAACCATCTCCGTAGCTGGCGGCAACTTGCAGGTGTACAAGGGCGGTTCCGGCGACCCGCTGCTGGTGCTGCACGGCGCTGGGGGGAATGCCGGCCCCCGCCGCTACGCTCAGGCTCTCGCCGAGAAGTTCACCGTGTACCTGCCCTCTCATCCCGGCTACGGCAAGAGCGACCGGCCCGGGTGGGTGGAGACCATGCAGGACCTGGCCTGCTTCTACACGTGGTACCAGGAGCAAGAGGGACTCGAAAACGTCCGCGCTATCGGCTTCTCGATGGGCGGCTGGCTGGCTGCCGAGATGCTGTCCATGACCGGACACGCGTTCAGCAAGGTCATGCTGGTCGGTGCGGCCGGCGTCAAGCCCAACGATGGCGAGATCACGGACATCTTCATCATCAGCCCGGCGCAGGTGCGCGATCTGGTGTATCACGATCCGTCGCAGGTTCCCGAGTGGGACGAACTGTTTGGCACGGATCCCACGCCGGAGCAGGCGCAGCAAGCAGAGGCCGACCGGGAGATGGCGATCCGGCTCACCTGGCGACCCTACATGCACAACCCGCGCCTGCCGGCAAAGCTGGGCCGCGTCAACGTGCCGACCCACATCCTGTGGGGCGAGAACGACAACCTGGTGCCGGTGGAGTGCGCCGGCCTATACCAGCAGGCCATTGCCGGCTCGCAGGTAACGGTGATTTCCAACTGCGGACATTCTCCCCAGATTGAAAAGCCGGACGACTTCGTGCAGGCTGCGCTGGCGTTTTTGTAGGTCGCGCTGGCGCTATAACCCGAGGCCGACGCGATTCCCCGTTTTCCGATCAGGCAGTAAGCGATTGCTGCCTGATTCTCTTGGAGGCAACACCATGGACGTTTTCTATTTCACCGAAATGCCCTACGCCGAGTTCCCGGAGTCGGAAGCAGAGAAGTTTCCGTCCATGCGCCTCACCTTCCCAAATACGTACTTTGACCCCGACACGGCCAGCGGGCTGATGAACCGCTACCTGGACGAATACCAGTACGCCGAGGAGATGGGGTTCGACGGCCTGATGATCAACGAGCATCACAACACGCCGTCGTGCATGGACGTGGAGGTGAACATTACCGGCGGCATCCTGGCGCGTATCACCAACCGGGCCAAGATCCTGATGCTGGGCAACATGCTGCCCACGTCCGACAACCCGGTGCGGCTGGCCGAGGAAATTGCGCTGCTGGACGTGATCTCCGGCGGGCGCATTATCTCCGGTTTTGTTAGGGGCATCGGCATCGAATCGTGGGCCAACAACACCAACCCCATACACAATCGGGAGAGGTTTGAGGAGTGCCACGACCTTGTGGTGAAGACCTGGACTACGCCCGGGCCGTTCCGGTGGGAGGGGAATCACTACCACTACCGGGCCGTCAACCCGTGGATGCTGCCCGTCCAGAAACCGCACCCGCCGGTGTGGGTTCCGGGCACCGGCAGTCCCGAGACCGTGGAGTGGACGGCGCGCCACCGCTATACCTACGCGGCATTCCTGACGCCGCTGGAAGTCGCGAAAAACCTGTTCGCCCGTTACCGGGAGTACGCCGCCTCCGACGGGTGGGAACCCGGCCCGGAGAAGTTCGCCTTCATGATTTGCGCCCACGTCAACGACACCGACGAAAAGGCGCAGGAGTCGGGCAAGGCGTTCCTCTGGCGCATGAACTACCCGCTACGGGGCCCGCGCGAGTACTGGTCTCCGCCGGGATACACCTCACGCGCCGGGGCTGCGGCGGTGGCGGCGCGACGGCCCACGCCGCTGCACGAAATGACTTACCAGGAATTGCAGGACCGCTATCACCTGGTGGTGGGCAGTCCCGACACCGTCATCAAGAAACTGCGCCACATTCGGGACGAGCTTGGCATCGGGTCGCTCCTCTTGGAGGCACAGGGCGGCCAGCTATCCCATGCCGACACCATGCGCTCCATAGAGTTGTTCGGCAAGGAGGTCATCCCCGCTTTGAAAGACTGACCGCCCGACTGTCTTGACACGCGCACCCAGCCGGAACATTGCATAATGCAATGCATCTATTACAATGGCGAATGATACATGAACAGGAGGTGCGCCAATGGCCGCCAACGCATACGTACTCATCAACATTGAACCGACGATGACACGGGAGGTCATTGACCGGCTGAACACCATCAGCGGCGCAGCGGTGCGGGAAGTGCTGGGGCCTTACGACGCCGTCGTTGAGCTGGAAGCCGGCACCGTGGAAGACCTGACCGAAATCATGCGGCACCGCATTCGACCCATCAGGGGGGTCACCAACACCGTAACCTGCCTCTGGTTCACCGACATCTAAAACGGGCAGTCTATCCCGAGTTCCCCGCAGGTGTCGTGGAACCAGTCCACCACCTCCTGGTGCAGCGGAATCCCCTCGACCCGGCGGATTTCCTCCATCTCCGCTTCCGGCTGCCCGGCGACCATCACGCGCTCTTCCCCTGGAGCCGGCCGGGTGGATTTCATCATCTGGAGCCACTCGTCCATCTGGTCCTTGAAGTGGTCAGGGTCATCAAATCCCGCCACGTTGTATGCTGCCACGTAGTGGCCGAAGTTGGGACGCCCCGGCACTGCGCCGTAGCCGAATCCGGTGAGCACGCCAGCCAGGATGTCCACCATGCAGGACAGGCCGTAGCCCTTGTGTGACCCGAGTTCCCGTGTGCTCCCCAGCGTCAGCAGCGTGTAGTTGTCCGGCGCGTCGGCCTCTTCCATGATGGGATTGCCTTCAGCGTCGGCCAGCCAGCCCGGTTCCAGCTTGACGCCCAAGCGCCGGGCGATGCCGACCTTGTTGCCGGCCACGGTGCTGGTCGCCGCGTCGAACACGAAGGGCGCTTCGTTACGCGACGGGACGGCGATGGCTATGGGGTTGGTGCCCAACCGCGGTTCCGCGCCAAAGGTCGGCACTACCGACGGCGGACAGCTGGTCATGCACACGCCGATCATGTCGTGCTCCAACGCCATCATCGCGTGGTACGACGCCATTCCCAGGTGCCGGGCGTTGCCGATGGTCACCATGCCCACGCCGACTTCCGACGCCTTGCGAATCGCAATGTCCATCGCCTTGGGGGTGGTGATGATTCCCAGGCCCCGGTCGGAGTCGATGCTGGCCGTGCTGGGGGTCTCACGCACGATGCGCAGGTCCGGATTAGGGTTAATCTGCCCGCTAGTGTAGCCGCTAACGTAGCTGCGAAGCATGTTGGAAACGCCGTGCGAGTCCACGCCGCGCAGGTCGGCCAGAACCAGCACGTCGGCGCCTAACTGCGCGTCGTCCGGCGGAACGCCCATCTTCTCGAAAACGGCGGCGACGGTGGATTTCAGGTCGTTCCCCGGAACCATCGTAGCCTCGTCCAGACTCACACGAAACTTGGGCAGCACAACGCACCTCCTGGCTGATCAGGCAAAGCAAAATTTCCGGCCCGCAGTATAGCATTCAACCAGTATTCCGGTTTGCCCTGTTGCCTTGCACGGTGGCACAATAGGCGCACCTCAACATCGGGTGTCCATCAATATGACCACTATGCCCACCACCAACGACGACCGCGCCCTGGATTTCCTCGCTCGTTTGGGCGCGCAGCCGGCCGTGGCGTTCCACGAGAACGGAGTCGCAACCGCCGTCCGCGGCGCTCTCACCGAGATCGGCGTCAGTTGGCGCACCGACAACTTCGGCAACATCATCGCTCGTATCCAAGGCTCTGACCCTGATGAGGTTCCGCCCATCGCCTTCATGGCCCACATGGACCATCCCGGCTTTGAAATCGTCGGCCGCGACGGCGATTACCTGATCGGCAAGGCCTCCGGCGGAATCCCTCCGGGTGCTTTTGCTCCAGGCGTTCCATTGCAGGTGATCCTCCCGGCCGGACGCCGGCTGTCGGCGGAAACCGTTGGGCCGCACGGAGCAGAACGGGAACGCCAGGTCCAGATTCGGCTGATCGATTTTTCGGGAGCGGACGTGCCCATTCCGTCGCCCGCCGTGTTCGACCTGCCCGATTTCAGCATCGAGGACGACCATATTGTCATGCGCGCTGCCGACGACCTGGCTGGCGGCGGCTGCATCCTTTCGGCCTTGGCATCGCTTCGCGACGACCCACCGGCCGGCGAAGTGTATGGCTTATTCACCCGCGCCGAGGAGGTCGGGCTGGTCGGCGCGAGGCTCCTGGCCGAAGCCCGAACCCTGCCTATGGACACCCTAGTGGTGTCGCTGGAATCGTCCCGCACCCTGCCTGGCGCAGAGATCGGCGGCGGCCCGGTCATCCGAGTCGGCGATGCCGGCAGCACGTTCAACTCCGATGCCGAATCTGCGCTCATCCGGGCGCGCGAGGTGCTGTCCGCAGACGATAGCGGGTTTCGGTGTCAACGCCAGCTGATGAGTGGCGGCGTCTGCGAGGCCAGTGCCTTCAACGCCTGGGGTTACCGCTCCACCGGCGTCGCGTTTCCCCTGGGCAATTACCACAACGGCGCGGAGGACGGTTCCATCGCCGCCGAATATATCCATCGCGACGATTACCTGAACGGCGCGGCGCTCATTACCGAGGCCGCGCGGCAGGTGTCAATGCGCTGGGACACCGCGTTCAGCCGCCGCATTCGGCAGGTGCCGGATGCCATGCGGGCCCGTCTGGGCGGGTAGTCGGCCCTTTGCTACAATGCAACCGCGATTTCAACGATTCACAGGAGGCCAGCAATATGCCAGTTCACCACCAGGCCCAAGGGGCGGGCGACGTTACCGTCCACAAGATTGAGAACATGGGCAGCCTGGGCAACAACGGCTACATCGTTATTTGCCCGGAGACCAACCAGGCCGTCTGCATCGACACGCCCGACGAGCCGGAGAAGATGATCAACGAGGTCCGTGAGAGTGGCGTGGAGGTCCAGGCAATCCTCATAACCCACGGCCACGGCGACCACCTGGCCGGCTACACTGAGATTACCGGAACCATTGGCGCGCCGGCCTCTATTGGCGACGAGGATGCGCACCTGCCACCCAGCCCGCCGCAGCGCCGGCTCAACGACGGCGACACCGTCACCTTTGGCAACCGCACCATCCGGTGCATCCACACGCCGGGCCACACCGACGGCTCGATCTGCTACCAGGTGGGTGGTTTCCTATTCTCCGGCGATACACTGTTCCCCGGCGGCCCGGGACGCTCCCGCAGTCCCGAGGCTCTCCAGCAGGAACTCAGCAGCATCAGCGAGAAACTCCTGACCCTGCCGGCCGATACCTACGTCTATCCCGGCCACGGCCCCGACAACACCACCATCGGCGAGGCCAAGCGCCGCTACGACATCTTCATGTCCAAGTCCCACCCGGCCGACCTGCAGGGCGACGTGGACTGGCTGAACACGTAGATGTACCGTCGCACAGTTCTAACCAACGGGCTGCGGGTGTTGACGGCAGAAATGCCGCACACCCGCAGCGTATCCATGTTCATCGCCGTCGGCGCCGGTTCCCGCTACGAGCCTGCCGAAAAGGCGGGCCTTTCTCACTTCCTGGAGCACCTGCCTTTCAAGGGTACCCGCAGCTGGCCCACCGCCCTGGCCATTTCAGAGGCGGTTGAGGGCGTCGGCGGCATGATGAACGCGGCCACCGACCGGGAGATGACTTCGTTCTGGTGCAAGGTCGCCAGCGTCCATGCTGACCGCGCGATACCCGTCCTGCTCGATCTGATACTCCACCCGCTGCTTGACCCGGCGGAGATGGAGAAGGAACGTGAGGTCATTCTGGACGAGTTGCGCATGACCAACGACTATCCGGCGCAGGTGTGCGACCTGCTCATCGACCGCGCTCTGTGGCCCGACCAGGCGATGGGCCGCGACGTGGGCGGGACATCCGAAACCGTGGCTGCAATCAGCCTGGAAGACGTGAGCCATTACATGGACCGCCAGTACCGGCCCAACAACACGGTAATCGGAATCGCCGGCGCCATCAGCCACGCCGACTCCGTGGCGATGGTTGACGCCGCGACGCGCCATTGGCAGCCCGGGTCGCTCCTGGACTGGGAACCAGTTGCTCCGCCGCCAGCCGACGCCGCCAGCGTTTTGCTGGACCGCCGGGATACGGAGGAAACCAGCGTTTGCATGGGTCTGCCGGGGTTCGCTCTGGATGATGAGGACCGGTACGTCGCCACCGTGCTCAACGGAGTGCTCGGCGACGGCATGAGCAGCCGGCTGTTTCAGAGCCTTCGCGAAAACCTCGGATTGACCTACGACTGCCACAGTTCTATCAGCAGCTATCGCGACTGCGGCGCACTGGTGGTGTCTTGCGGAACCGAACCGGCGCGGGCGGTCGAAGCTATCGTGGCGACTCGCCAGGAAATGGCGACCATGCTACGTCCTGCTCCCGAGACTGAAATCCACAAGGCGCGGGAGTATATCAAGGGTCGGTTGTTGATGCGCATGGAAGACTCCCGCTCCGTGGCGTCGTGGCTGGCGTCGCAGGAACTGCTTATGAACGACATAACCACACCTGACGAGACGGCCGCCAGGATTGACCAGATAACGCCGGCCGACGTAGTGCATACCGCCGAACGTCTGCTCCACGACAATGCGTTCCGTATCGCAGTAGTCGGCCCCCACAACGACACCACCGAATTCGTCACAGCCCTGACCGCGGCGTAAGGGCCGGTCTGAAACCGGCCCACGCCAATTGCCGCCAAGGAGCCAACGCCATGCCTGCCACCCGCTACAACAAGGTCATCCAGCTCCTCGAAGAGGGCAAGCCCGTCTTCGGCACCGGCCTGATCTGGAACGGCAACTTCGACGAGATGATGTACTTTGCCGATTCCGACTACGACATGGTCATGATCGAAATGGAGCACGAAGGGTTGTCGTTCAACAACCTGCGCGCCTCGCTTCAGTTTCTGCTCAACCGCAAGCGCATCGCCGACGCCGGCGGACTCCAGGCCGATCCCACCCCCGTCGTGCGCATCCCGCCCAACACGCGAGAGACGAACCAGTGGCTCATCAAGCAGACCCTGGACACCGGCGTTTATGGGCTGATCCTGCCCCACCTCGATACCGTCGAGGGCGCGATGGCCGCCGTGCAGGCCGCCCGCTATCCTCAGGTGCCCGGCGTTCCCGATTTCGAGCCCCACGGCGAACGCGGCTGGTGGCAGCGCATAGCGCCCCGGTACTGGGGCCTGACCGCCGCCGAGTATTACGATGCCGCTGACGTGTGGCCCCTTGACCCGGACGGCAACCTGCTGCTCATGGGCATCGTTGAGGAACCCACCGGCGTGCAGAACCTGCCCGACATCCTGCGCCAGGTCAAAGGCATCGGCGCGGTCTGGGCCGGCCCGGGCGACATGTCCGTTGCCATGGGACACCGGGGCAATGCCGGTCATCCGGAGGTTCAGGAAATGCTGCTGCGTATCCTGGGCATCTGCAAGGACGCCGGCGTACCCTGCGCTACCGGTTGCACGGTCGCCGAGGTGCCAATGCGGCTGGAGCAGGGTTTCAGCATTATCATCACCGCGCCCAGCCGTGCCGCCGACGGACTCGCCGAGGGGCGCCGCATCGCCGGACGCTGACCCACACCGTTTCCGCTCATACTGAGCCTGTCGGGAGGCCAATAAGTAGGGGTGAATCCGCCGGCGGATTCACCCC
>JAJDWF010000128.1 GCA_022825745.1 Dehalococcoidia bacterium
AACCCGCCCTTATGCCGGCCGCCGCGCCAGCAGGTAGCACATCCCGGACGCCAACTGCATTACGCTCGCCACCACCAGCGCGATCCCATACTCCCCCGTCCGGTCAAACACCCATCCCGCCGCCACCGGCGCCGCCAGCGACCCGGCCCCGAAGCTCACCGTCATTATCCCCACCAGCGACCCGAAACTTCGCCGCCCGAAATATTCACCCACCGCCAGCCAGCCCAGCGTGGCAATTCCCTCCGTCGCCGCTATCGACAGCACGAACATCGCCGCCGCCGGGTACCCCGACAGCGTCAGGAACAATACCGCCGCCACTGCGCCCACCGTCATCCCGCCGAACAGCAGCCACCGCGACGGTACCACCATTGCGGCCAGCCCCATCCCGAACCTCAGCGGAATGATCGTCAGGAACGTCGCCGACAGAAAGTACGCCGCCTCGTCCTCGGGAATCCCCTTCCACACCAGCATCGGAATCTGGTTGATTACCAGCGCGTCCGCCGCCGCGATTCGCAGCGTCACCGCCGCCGTCATCAGCCAGAACGCCGGCGTCGCCACCGCCTGCCGCAGCGTGAAATCCGATTCGGAATAGACCGGTTCAATCCGCTGACCCCGGCCCCGTCCCGCGCTGCTCGTCGCCGGCCGTTCCCCGTCCGGCAGCAGTCCAACGTCCTCCGGCCGGCTCCGTATCACCACCGTGGCCAGCGCCGTCAGCACTGCCACGAACCCGCCCGTCCACAGGATCACCGTGCGCCACCCGAACTGGCCCTCGCAGTACGCCAGCAGCGGCACCATGATCGCCGCGCCGCCGGCGAACGCCGTGTTCAGCAGCGTCATCGTCAGCGCCTTGCGCCGCACGAACCACTGGTTCACCACCGTCATCAGGTTGGGCGCCACGCCGATCCCGCGACCCAGCGCGGCCACTCCCGAATACAGCAGCACCAGTTGCCAGTAGGAACCGACCCCGGCCACCGCCGCGAACCCCACGCAGCACAGCAGCCCGCCGGCCAGCACTAGCATCCGTCCCCCGTACCGGTCCGCCAGCCAACCGGCCCCCAGCGACGCCACGTTGCCCACGGCCCAGGCCGCTCCCACTACAAACGCGAACTGCGCCGAACTGATCCCCAACTCGCCCTTGATGGGAGTGGCGAATACCAGGAACCCCGGGATCAGCGCGCCAAACCCCAGGAACCCCAACCCGCCGGCGGCCGCCAGCACCCACCAGCCATAGAACAGTCCGCCCCGGCTTTGGGGCGCCGGGGCGGAAACAACCTCGTCGTCAGACCGAATCTGACTCATGGTAAGAACCTAATCCGCCATTGGAATCACCAGGTACACCCTTTCCTCACCGCCCACCACCCGGGTGGTGTGGCCCTGACCTGTCAAGTCCTCCGCCAGCAGCACGTCCCCGGGGCCCACCCGGTGCGTAGTCCCGTCTCCCAATCCGATCTCGGCCTGCCCGGCCAGCGTCACCGTATATTGACGCCGCGGCGCGCAGTGGAAATCCAGAAAATAGTCCGGCGGCGAAATCCGGATCGTCATCCCCGTGGTCGCTTCCAGCGGCGTCCCTCGCCCGTAGGCTCCCTCAGTGTCCAGAAAGTCCTCAAACGGCGGGTCGTAGTGCTCCAGGCGCGACTGCCCGTCCTCTCCCGTGTAAACGCGAACGAATTGCGGCATGGGTCAACTCCTCACAACTATAAGCGTAATTCCGGCAAAGTCGCCCGCCCCTGGCGGATCCACCGGAGGCGGATGTCGGAATCCGGTCCGATCTTGTTCGCCGGCAATTATACCGCCGGATCGCGCCTAGTCGCCGGGGCGGTCGTCTGTAGTCGGCCGCCGCGTCACCCACGAGTTGCCTTCCGACTTCCCGCCGCTGCCGGCTCGCCGCGCGTATTCGACCAGCCTGATGAGGAACGTAACTGCCAGCAAGCCCGCCGCCGCTCCCAGCGGGAACGCCAGCAACCCGCCGGCGACGCACAGCACGATGAGAACGTGCGGCTCCACGATCGCCCGGTCGTTCAACTCCGCGATACGGGCAAATCTCGACGCGATGGCCCAGGCCACGTACCCTCCGGCGGCGGATCCGCAGATCGCCGCTCCCAGCAGGTAAAACATCCGGGTTGGAGTGAACATGGCAGGCATTATATTACACTTTTTCCCCTGCGCCGGACCCGGCGGCGCACCATTATCGGCGCCAAAATTTGAGCGGGTGCGCTGAGACACAACCATTATTGTAAACCGTCGCGTGAGAACCCGTTTTCGTAATGCGCGCTTGACAAATTGCCGATAACAACGGTTTAATCATTCGCCATCCGTTAACGAGCCCGGAGTGTTTCACGGCGTGAAATCTGCCGGCTCAAAACAAGAGAGGAGTGCCCCTATATGAGATTGCATCGGTTCCTGAACGCTCGGTTGCTGTTGGCCCTGGGCCTCGCCGCCGGGCTGATCGCCGCAGTTGCCTGCGGCGGCGCATCCGACGAGCCCGCCCCGGCCGCGCCGGCCAGTTCCGGCGACAGCGGCGCCGCTGCGCCTACCGCCATGCCTGAGGCTACCGAAGCCATGATGATGGCCGAGTCCAGCGGCGGCCACGTGAACCTGCTCGTCACCAACATCGGCAACGGCAAGTTCGAC
Organism: Dehalococcoidia bacterium; assembly: GCA_022825745.1. Classification (GTDB taxonomy): domain Bacteria; phylum Chloroflexota; class Dehalococcoidia; order Lucifugimonadales; family UBA3495; genus Bin87. The sequence goes on from JAJDWF010000128.1 coordinate 2,632, forward strand.
CCCTTCCTCACCGAAGGTGAAGACCTCAAGTTCCAGCGCATCTTCCAGGTAGCCATGGTTGGCGGCGGCGGCGGCAGTGAGCTGACCCCGGCAGTCGCCAAGGATTGGTCCGTCAGCGATGACGGCCTCACCTGGACCTTTACCGTCAACGACGGCACGATCACGGCCCATGACGGCAGCGTCATCACCCGCGATGACGTCTTCTTCAACCTGGACAGCCGGATGGGTGAAGAGGCCGCCAGTCTCCTGGCCGCCACCTACTACGAGCCGCGCGACGTTGCCTTTGCCGAGCGGGTTGACCAGGTCCTCAAGGGGCCGGCCGACGACCAGGTTCAGGTCGTGTTCAACACCGTCCGCCTGGACTTCGCCTTCAACTGGTCCGAGAACGCCCAGGGCGCCGACGCCATGATTGTCCCCGAAGCGGCCATGCGCGCCCGCGCCGGCGCCACCGGCTTCGAGGGCTACGAGGACGACCCCATCGGTATCGGCTCCATGATGGTCAATATGGACGAAACCATCCACGAGCAGCGCTATTCCTTCGAGAAGTTCGATGACTTCTTCTGGACTACGGCCAACGGCTACGCCGAAGACCGCAGCGTAACCTTCGACACGCTGACCATGGAACTCGTCCCTGAGCCGGCGGCCCGCCTGGCTGCCCTGCGCAGCGGCGACGCCCAGCTCATTGAAGCCAACATCAACATGATTGGCGACATCAATGGCATCGACGGCGCCGGCATCGCCTGGCAGAAGGAATCTTCCTACAACTGGGTGGTGTACGTGGACTGCTGGGATGAGTCCCTCTGGTGCTTCCCGGTAGAGGCCCGCCAGGCCGCCGAGTACGCCATCAACAAGGAGACCATCGCCAACGGTCTTTACACCCCGGAATCGGTGAACATGGACAGTTGGTCCCACGTCACTCCCAACTCCCTGGGCTGGGGCGAGAACCTCCGCCCGCGTCCCTACGACGTGGCCAAGGCCAAAGAGCTGCTGATGTCCATCGGCTACGGCGGCGCGGACGGCAGCGACGGCACCGACGCCAACGGCGAGCAGATTTCCTTCAAGGTGTACACCTGGGAAGCCGGCGACCTGCCCCTGCTGCCCGACCTGGCCCAGCTCTACAAGGACTTCTGGTCTGAACTGGGCTGGGACGTTGAAGTAGTGGTCGGCGACGCCGCCGCGACCCGCCAGCAGTGGAACAACCGCGAGTTCCCCGGCGACGTCCTGGTGCGCACCAACGAGGCCCGCTTCGACGGCACCTCCATCACCCAGGGCGGCTACCTGAATCCAGCCATCGCCTGGCGTGCCGTGGACAACTATGAGAACGAGCCCTGGGCCAGCACCACCACCCCGATAGTGGAGCAGGGTCTCTCCGACCTGAATCCCGACACCCGGGCCGCCTCGTACAACGAAATGTACGACTACCTGCAAGAGCAGACCTACTGGGGCGACGGGTTCAACACCAACGTCCCCTGGGGCCTCGGCTCCGACGTGGCCTCCTACGAGCCATGGAGCCTGGTGCCCTACGTTACCGCCATCTGGACGCTGAAGCTGAAGTAAGCCCGGCTTCCCCAGGTAACGACCGCAATTTCAGGGGCGGGTTTATCACCCGCCCCTGACGCTACGCCGCTTCCCGTTGATTTAACGCTATACTCACTGTCAGTTAGTCTCCCTCTAGCGGGTTTGCTCAAATGACCGTGTACATCACCCGTCGCATTCTGGAAGGCTTCGTCACCCTGGTGGCGCTGAGCTTTGTGGTGTTCGGCAGCGTCCACCTGACCGGCGACCCGGCGCGTTTCCTGCTGCCCATCTCCAACGACCACGACGAGGCGGTGTACGAAGCCCAGAAGAAGGCTTACGGCCTGGACAAGCCCTTTATCGTCCAGTACGCCAACTTCCTCTACAAAGGCGTGCAGCTTGATTTCGGCAACTCTTTCACCGCCCGCCGGCCGGTGCGGGACATTCTTCTGGAACGTATTCCGGCAACCGTTCACCTGGCCTTGGCCGGCATGGTGCTAGCCATCGTCATCGGCGTACCCCTGGGCATCGTATCGGCGGTCAAACGAGATACCATTCTGGATAAAGTATGCAAGACGTTCGCCATCTTCGGCATGGCGGCGCCCCAGTTCTGGGTGGCCATCATGCTGATCATCATTCTCGCCGGCTATCTCGATTTGCTGCCTGCCTTTGGTCGCGGCGACATGACCGGATGGTTCCCCACCTGGTCGCAGATACCCAACATGATTCACCACCTCATCCTGCCGGCTTTCGTGCTGTCGCTGGCGATCATCGCCGCCATAATGCGCCTGGCCCGCTCCGCCATGCTGGAAGTCCTGGACAGCGACTACGTGAAGTTCGCACAGGTAAAAGGCATGAGCGACCGCGTGGTCATCTGGAAGCACGCAGCTCGGAACGCCTTGATCCCGGTCATCACTTACGGTGGCATCAGCCTCGCCGGGCTGCTCAACGGGTCGGTGGTGGTCGAAGTGGTGTTCGCCTGGCCCGGGGTCGGCCTGATGCTGCTGGAGGGTGTGCTGTCCAACAACTTCCCCCAAGTGGAAGGGGCGATCATGGTATCCGGCGCGGCCTACATCCTCACCGCGCTCATCGTTGACATCCTGTACGGCTACGCGGACCCCCGCGTAAGGCCCAACTAGAGAGGAGGACGGAATGGCATCCGACAACGCCATTCTGGTTGCTGACGACCGGACTCCGGCCAGTCTGCGCCGACGCATCCAGGAAGCGCGCTTGCCGTGGGTTCCCATTACGATTCTGGCCGTCATTCTCTTCTGCGCCATCTTTGCCAACCTGGTTGCTCCCCACGATCCCCGTGAGAACGACGTAATCAACAAGCTTCAGCCGCCCTTCCAGAGCGCCGACCACATCCTCGGCACCGACCGGTTGGGCAAGGATATGCTGAGTCGGCTCATCTACGGCGCTCGCACCATGCTCCAGGTAACCGCGCCCTCCATGGTGGTGGCGATTCTGGCGGGAACCGTGGTGGGCCTTGTGTCCGGCTATTCGGGTCGGTGGGTCGATTCGGTGCTCATGCGTATCACTGACGCCGTGCTGGGCTTTCCGTCCATTCTGGTGGCCCTGCTCATCGTTACGTACCTGGGCACCGGCGTGTGGAACGTGATGATTGCCATCGCCGCCACGCAATGGGCCCGGTTCGCGCGCATGATTCGCGGTGAAGTGCTGGCCATCCGCGACCGCGATTTCGTGGTGCTGGCCCAAATCTACGGAGTCTCGTCCGGGATGATTGTCTGGCGGCACCTGTTCCCCAACGTCATCAATACCCTGATGGTGCTCACCAGCGTCAGCGTTGGCCAGGTAATTCTGCTGGAAGCGTCCCTCAGTTTCCTCGGGCTGGGCCTCCGGCCGGGAGATCCGGCGTGGGGCATCCTGGTGGCCGAGGGACGAGAGTTCCTTACCCAGGCCTGGTGGATCGCCCTATTCCCCGGCATCCTGATCACCGTAGTCGTGATGGCATTCAACTACTTTGGCGACTGGCTGCGCGACTACCTGGACCCGCGCCTGCGACGCGCCGGGTGACCCGGGCCAGTCCTGATTTTCGGCGGGGGTGACGTGAATCGTCGCCCCCGCGCTATTTTGTGAACACCGAAATACGTGACACCGTCGTACGAGTACGATTGTTGACGACGATAGTGCGATGTGCTACTGTCCCGCCACGCAGTAGGAATCCGGTTACAAAAACTCCTGAAATAGCCGCTGGCAAGGAGGAACCCCGAATGTTGCATCGCAAATTGGGCGTGAAGTTACTACTGGTACCGATGGCCATCCTCCTGCTGCTGGCAGCCGGGGCGTGCGGCAGCCCCGCAGAGGAGTCCGCTCCAGCCGCTGCCGAACAACCAGCCGCGGCTCCCGCGGCCACTGCCGTTCCTGCCGCCCCCGCGCAGCCCACTGAGGCGCCGGCCGCGGCCATGACCGAAGAGACGGGCGGCAAGATCACGTTGATGAACGCGGTCTGGGCCACCGAACTGTTCACGCCTCGCGATGGTGTCGGTGAGACTGCCACCTACGGGCGGCAGATGCACGCTTTCTGGATCAACGGCAACCAGAACTTGGAAATGGTGCCAGGGGTGTTGACCGACTGGAGCGTGTCGGAAGACGGACTGTCGTGGGACCTGACCTTGCGTGACGGCATCACTTTCCACAACGGAGACCCGCTGACCATTGACGACGCCATGTTCACCATGGAGTTTACGTTCGGGCCGGAGGCCGTGACGGAGTCAATCAGCCCAAGCATCCAGGCTGAAGCAGCCGATACGGAAAGCATAGAAGCCACCGGGCCGAACACGCTGCGCGTTACGCACGTATCCCCCAAGGCGTTCTTCCCGTTCTTCATTTCCGACCTGAGCTTCGGGATCGCGGGCGTTCTGTTGCCGAAGAACTACTTCGAGAGCCTGGGCCAAGACGGCTACAACGACGCGCCAATCGGAGCCGGGCCTTTCCGGTTGGAGAAGCACGTAATCAGCGAGCAGATTCTGCTGGAGCGTTACGAGGACTACTTCGATCCCGAACGCGGCCCGTCTTTCCAGACCCTGGACATGCGCCTGGTGCCGGAAGTGGCGACTCGCGTCGCGGCGCTGCGCGCCGGTGACGCGGACGTGATCGAGGCGAACCTGGCGGTCAAAGAACAAGTGGAGGACGGCGGTGGCCGCATGATTTGGGCCCAGGAATCCTCCTACATATGGATTCTGCTGCCGGGTTGCTGGGAAGTCCAGTTCCCCTGCAACAAGAAGGAAGTCCGCCAGGCTTTGGACTACGCCATCGACAAAGACACGATCATCAACTCACTTTACGGCCCAGAAGCCGCAGTCTCCAAAGGCTGGAACTGGGCGACCCCGAACGCCCTGGGATACAGCGAGGACCTGGACCCGTTCCCGTACGATCCGGACAAAGCCCAACAACTGATGGCTGACGCTGGATACCCCGAGGGAGAGGGATTCGGGACGCTGGAAATCCACACGTGGAAAGCCGGCGACGTGCCGTTCCTGCCGGAACAGGCCCAGCTCATCGCGGATATGTGGGAAAAGAACCTGGGCATCGACGTTGAGGTAATCGTGGGTGAGGCCGCAACCGTCCGCGAGCGCTGGTTCGGCCGGCAACTGGACGGCAAAGTGATCGTGCGCGCCAACGAAACCCGGTGGGACGGCGGAAGCATCACCAACGCCATCTACGGAGACCCCGAAGGCAGCGCGCACCTGGGAGGTCGCCGCGACGACCTGATAGCGGTGGCCAAGGAGGCGCTGGCGGTGGTGGATCCCGCGCTGCGGCAGGAAGCCTTCAACAAGGCTTACAAGATACTGCGGGAGGAGCACTACGAGTTCGGCACCGGCTACGTGAACCTGCCGTGGGGCGTCGGCCCCCGCATCGCCGAGTGGGAACCGTGGCCCGTGGTGGCGTATCAAACCGCCATCTGGACGATGAAGCTGAACTAGGCGCGTTGGGATTCCCGCGAAAGGCGCAGACGTACCTTTCGCGGGAACGACGGCGGGGAAATGCGGGATTGACGGTCGGGAACATAGGGAATGTGGCAATTCATCGGAATAAGGGTCCTTCAGGGCATCTTCACCCTGCTGGTCATCAGCCTGCTGGTGTTCCTGGCGACCCGCCTGACCGGAGACCCCGCGCTGGTTCTGCTGCCGCCCGAGGCGTCGAGCAAGGCCGACTACGAGCGAGTGCGTAAGCAGTTGGGCCTGGATAAATCCCTTCCCGAGCAGTACTTCATTTTCCTGAGAGGGGCGGTCCAGGGCGACTTCGGCTTGTCGATTCGTGACCGAAGGCCCACCCGCGACCTGCTGCTGGAGCGGCTGCCCGCTACCCTGCAACTGGCTATGGCGGGGATGGCGCTGGCGATCATAATTGGGGTCCCGTTGGGAATCCTGTCTGCGGTGAAACGCGACTCGATTTTCGACAAGGGAGGCAAGTTATTCGCCGTGCTGGGCATGGCGGCGCCCCAATTCTGGGTGGCCATCATGCTGATCCTGCTGTTCGGGGCCATCCTCAAGCTGCTGCCAACCTACGGGCGCGAGGGGCCGGAGAACTTCATTCTGCCCTCATTCGTGCTGGCCTGGTCGATCATGGCGGGAATCATGCGGCTGGGACGTTCCAGCATGCTGGAGGTGCTGGACAGCGACTACGTGCGGTTCGCGCGAATCAAGGGGTTGAAAGACGGGATGGTGGTGTGGAAACACGCCCTGCGCAACGCCCTGATTCC
>JAJDWF010000026.1 GCA_022825745.1 Dehalococcoidia bacterium
CCCAGTCCCCGCATCACCGCCTCATACGCCGCCTGTTCCAGGCCCGATTGTGACGCCCGCGGCGCCCAGCGCCACATGCGTTGCCTCAGGCGCACGTCGCCGGCGCGGTCCAGAAAGGCGCGCACCTGCTCGGGGTCCAGACGCCGCAAGGCCTCGTAGCAGCGACCAGGAACGGGCACGTTCTTGCGCGGATAGTCTTCCAGAACGACATCGGTGCGGTACGTCAGCAGGGGGCGTGGCAGGCAATGCTCCAAGGCAATCTGGGGGATGGGCTGCCCGTCGGCCCGAATGGCCGCCTGATCCTTGCGGTCGTTCCACAGAAATACGTGCAATATGACGTTGTTGTATCGCGGGTCGCTGTGATGCCGGTGCGCCGTCCAGCCGGAGGCGTAGCGATGGATTTCCACGTCGCCGCGGCATCGCTCGCCATCGCCGAAGGTGATGGCGGCTTGCTGAAAGTCGGGGCCGGGGTGGACGTTCCAGCGTCCAGGGGAGTGCACGGTGATGGACTGGCCGTCCAGGGTGCGCAAGGCGGCGGGACGCCAACGGGAATCGAACCAGAGGCAGTGCAGCAATTTTTCCGGGATCAGTCGTTGCCAGTCGAGCGGCGCTTCAGCGACCCAACCGTCGCCGGGCTCCAAGCCAATGGCTGCGGACCACCCGTAGCGTTCCCCGAGCTTGACTTCGGCTGGGGAACTCCCTAGGTTCGGGGCCTTTGGCGTATCCAACGACTCATCCCCACATCCATAGGACAATTGACGATGGACCAAAATGCTCTACCGCAATGGATTGCCGGCCTGCAGCAGCGCGCCCCCGAATTCAGCGGCACGTATCTTGCCCAGCGGCAGCAGATACTTGCTGACGGGGCCATCCCGGCCAAGTACAAAATCCTCATGACCATGCTCGTTGACGCCCTGATGGCGCACCCGGAAGGAGTCGCCACCATCGCCAATCGTGCCCGGGCGGCCGGGGCTTCTGAGGCGGAAATAACGGAAACGGTGGAAGTAGCCTACCTGTTCGGCGGGACGCCAGCCCTGGTTACCGCGACCAACGCTTTTCGGACTTCGGCTTGAGACGGCGCCGCTGCTGGCCTTACGCCATCTTGGCGCAGACGGTACAGAGGCCGTAAAGCACAACTTCGTGCCCTTCAAGGCGAAAGCCACGCGGGGTGAGCTGTGTGAGGTTCGTGGAACACCCGTCGATCTCGAAAACGCGGTCGCAGGTGCGGCAGCGGAAATGGTGGTGGTGCCGCTTGCCCGCCACTTCGTAGCGCGGTGGTTCACCGGGCAGGGCGACCGACTCCAGCCAGCCGTCTTGAACCAGCGCTTTGACGTTGCGGTACACCGTGGCGATGCCCAGCCCCGGCACGTAAGATTGGGCGGCCGGTAGCACTTCTTGGGGGCTCAGAGGCCGGTCGGCTTCTTGAAAAATTCTGCGTATCGCTTGGCGTTGTCGGGTGTTTCGGTCCATGGGCGGACTATACACGAAGCGCCTGATCGGGGCAAACGGCCCTGCCATGCAGCCCCGCCCCTGCAACATTCGATTTTCGTTCAATCATCAACAGGACCGTAACGTGAAACCAGCCCTCTCCAGCCTCATCCAGCACGTCTTTGAACCCGGCCGGGACCCCATCACCTGCGGCGAACTGGTTGACGAGCTCGACCGCCACGGCATGGCCGTCATTCTAGTCCTGTTCTCCATCCCGGCGGCGCTGCCCGTACCGGCGGCCGGGTACTCTACGCTGCTGTCGATTCCACTCCTGATCATCGGCCTGCGCCTGCTGGCGGGGTACGACAACCTGTGGCTGCCCGTCAGGCTGCGACAAAGACCCTTCAACACCGCTCGCTTCAACCGCCGTTTGGTGGATGCGATGCTGCGCCTCGTACAGGCTGTCGAGCGGTTCTCCAGCCCCCGCCTCACAGGGCTGGTACGGACGCCGGTGATGCGCGTCCTCATCGGCCTCGTCATCTGCGCGCTGGCGTGCTCCATGCTGCTGCCAATTCCGGGGACCAACACCGCACCGGCATTCGGCATTTTTCTCATCGGCTTCTCGCTGCTGGAGGACGACGGCGTGCTGCTGCTCGCCGGGATTCTGTGCAGCCTGCTGGCGCTCTTCATCTCCTTGGTGATCATTTTCTTCGGATACAAAAGTTACGTATGGCTACGGGAAGCCGTGCGGGACTTTTTCTGAGCTGCGCAAAGCCGGTGCCGGGCTGTTGCCGCGCCGGGATCGCCCTGCTACACTGCCCGCACATTACCCCGCACAATTCTTGTTCCCCACGGCGTATTCAGGAAGGACCCACGCATGCCAACTTTGCAGGCGGACGAACTCGAAGCAACGAGCAAACGAATTTTCCAGGGCGCTGGCTCCTCGGACGAGGAAGCGGGCCTGATCAGCCGCTATCTGGTGACGGCCAATCTGATGGGGCACGACTCTCACGGCGTCATTCGCATCCCGCAATATCTGGGCGACGTCAAAAAGGGCAATTGCGTGCCCGACGCGGCCTTGGACGTGGTACAGGAAACCCCTGCGACAGTAGTTCTGAACGCCAATTGGGGCTACGGCCAGACGGCCGGGACGCGAGCCATGGAAATGGCCATGGACAAGGCCGAAAATCAGGCGGTGAGTTCGGTGGGGATTCACAACTGCAATCACATTGGACGCCTGGGCGAGTATCCCGCCATGGCCGCGGCGCGCGGCATGGTCGGCATCACCATGGTCAACGGCCACGGCGCCGGCGCCATCGTCGCACCCTTCGGCGGCGCCGAGGGCCGGATGGTGACGAATCCCATCTCCGTTGGCATTCCCACCGGACAGGGCGGGCCGATCATCCTCGATATTGCTACCAGCGTGGCGGCGGAAGGCAAGGTGCGGGTGAAGCGCAACCAAGGACAGCCCACGCCCATGGGCTGGCTGGTCAACAATCAGGGTGTCCCGACCACGGACCCGAACGATCTCTACACCACGCCGCGCGGTGCCATTCTGCCCCTGGGCGGACTGACCGAAGGGCATAAGGGCTATGGTTTGGCGCTCATCATCGAAATCCTCAGCGGTGCGTTGACGCGGGCCGGCTGCGCCCATCCCGACCCGACGCGCAGCGGCAACGGTGTGTTCATGCTGGTACTCAACATCTCGGCGTTCACCCCGCTGGAGGACTTTATCCGCGAGGTGGACAGTTTCACGGCGTACGTCAAGAGCGCCAAGCCGATGGAAGGGTTCAGCGAAATCCTGCTGCCCGGCGAGATTGAAAGCCGCCAGGAACGGACTCGCCGCGCCAACGGCATCGTGATTGACGACGAGACGTGGAGCCAGATCAAGTCGTCGGCGGCCGGATACGGCGTCACGGTCAATTAATGTTGTCTGGCGACATCCATAAGAGGTGACGCGATGTGGTGGTTGCGACGCCTGTTTGCACGGTCCGCGCGCCCAGAAGCGGACAACGCCCTGTGGCTGCATCTGACCTGCGACCGCTGCGGCGAGGCCATCCGGGTGCGTATTGACCGCCGTTACGACGTGGCCAGCAACCTGCTCGACCCCGGTGAGGAAGGACCCGCTTACACCGTGCACAAGGACGTGGTCGGCGACCGCTGCTTCCAGCGCATCAGCGTCACCTTGGGATTCGACCGCCGCATGAACATCGTGGAGCGCCATGTTCGAGGCGGACGGCTTCAAGCAGAGGCGTAGCTCGACGCTACCGGGAGGCCGCAACCGCCGCCGGATAGCGATTGACACACGCAAAGACACCGTGCTATAGAAGTGAGATTCCCCAATCCGAGCCAACATCCTCAAATTTTGTGGAGACGTCGTATGGTAACGCCCTACGAGAAAACAACCAGCTTGGCTGGCCCCGCCTCTCGGCGCAGCTTCCTGCGCTCATCACTGGCAACTTCTGCCGGGGTCGCTGGCATGCTGCTCGCCAAGACGCCTCCGGCCATGGGGCAGGACCGCGAGCTCCGGCTGATCACGTTCTCGCACTTCGTGCCCACCTCCGACGAAGAACTCAAGCGCCAACTCGAAGAGTTCGGCCAAATGGCCGGCGTCAAGGTACGCATGGACCGCGTGGCGCACCTACAGCTCCCGGCGGTGCTGGCCAGTGAGGTGCAGGGACAAAAGGGGCACGACCTCACTTCCCTGTGGGTCGGCATGCCAGACTTGTACAAGAAACACCTGGTCAACCTCGACGACTTGGTCGAAAAGGTGGGCCGGCGCGCCGGCGGATTGACGGACAACATCGTTGGGCGCGACGGCGAGGGTCACTACCGGGCGATGCCGTGGTTCTTCATTTCCTTCCCCATCGCCATCCGCACCGACCTCATCGCCGAGATCGGCGAGACGATGCCGGACACCTGGGAAGACGTTCGCCGCATCGGCATGCAGTTGAAAGCCAAGGGACATCCCGTCGGCATCCAGTTGAGCCACTCGGAAGACGCCAATCACATCCTGCGCGGCATCATCTGGAGTTGGGGCGGCAAACTGGTGGAGGCGGACGGCAAGACCGTGGCGGTCAATTCGCCGGAGACGGTCGAGGCTTACAAGTTCATCAAGGCCCTTTACACCGACGCCATGGAAGAGGAAGTACTGGCCTGGGACGACCGCAACAACAACGTGTGCCTCAATTCGGGCAAGTGCAGCATGATCCTCAACCCGATCAGCGCTTACAACTCGGCACGCACCGATAATGCGCTGATTCCAGGCACCGAGCGCCCGGTCCACCAGGTCATCAATCACATCATGCCGCCCGCCGGGCCTGCCGGACGCCACATGTCGGCAGCCTACAACACCATCGGCGTCTGGAAGTTCTCTCAGAATCAGGAACTCGCCAAGGAGTTTCTGGACTTCCACTTCCAGAAGGATCAGCAGGAGAAACACCTGACCGCCAGCGAGGGCTACAACCAACCGCTGATGCGCGCCTTCTCCATGCACCCGATCTACGCGTCGAATTCCAAGTACTACTTCGCCCCGTATATCGGCTGGTACACGCACGCCCCGGGCTGGCCGGGAACCCCGAACGCCGCTTCCGAGACCGTGTGGCGGCAGTTCATCATCCCGGATACCGCGGCAGAGTGCGCTACGGACCGGTTGACGGCTGAGCAGGCGGTGAAGAAGGCGGAAATGCAGATGAAGCGGCTCTACCGGCGGCACAGCTAGCCGACAACAGGTCGCGACACGTTGCCCGGCGCTGGCGGCGACGCCACCAGCGCCGGTTATTTTTCCTTCCTGCCCAAGGACGTTCTTCAACTCCCAAGAGAGGTCAAAGCATGGCGATCTCCAATACAAAAGAACAGGTTCTTGTCGGCCGAGACTTGACGGCGGCAAGCCGACAACGCTGGCGCCGCTCGTTCGGACCTGACCTTGACGGCTTCGGCTTCATTTTGCCCGCTGTCATCATCATGGTCTGCCTGGTTGTTTATCCCTTCTTTCTGGCTATATGGTTCAGCCTGAGTGACGCCGTGATTGGCGAACCGGGCCGGTGGGTCGGCCTGGAAAATTTCATGTACCTCTTCGGCATCATGTACGATGGCCAGGATCTTCCCTGGTATCTCAAGTTCACAGGCTTCTCCTGGGACCTGTCGCTGGCCGATGACATCTTCCTGATGACGCTGCGCAACACCCTCCTGTTCGCCACCATTTCGGTCGTTCTGAAGGGCGTTTTCGGACTCGGGGCCGCCCTGCTGATGCAGCGGGCGACCCGAATGAGGCGTTTCGTTCGAGGCTCGATTCTGGTGCCGTTCGTCGCCCCCACCGTGCTCACGACCCTCGGCTGGTGGCTGATCTTCGACCCGACGTACAGCCACATCAACTGGCTATTTGCGAACCTCTGGCCGCTCAACCTGCTCGGCCTGGGGCCCTTCCAATGGCTCGGCAATCCCAACTTAGCATTGAGTTCCGTCATCTTCGTGAATTTCTGGCGCGGCATGCCGTTCTTTGCCGTCACCATCTTCGCGGGCCTGGTGGCCATTCCGGACCAGCTTTACGAAGCGGCGGAAACGGACGGCGCCTCCACGCTGCGCAAATTCTGGCACGTGACGCTGCCGCTGCTGCGGCCGGTCATGGCCGTAGTCATTCTCTTTTCCACCATTTTCACCTTGGCCGATTTCGGCATCGTGTACGTGCTGACGCGCGGGGGACCGATGAACTACACCCACCTCTTTGCCACCTATTCGTTCACGGTCGGCATTCTCAATCAGGAGATCGGCCTCGGCGCGGCCATATCTCTGTTCTTGTTTCCCATCCTGCTGCTGGTGGTGATATTCCAGCTCAAGATGGTACGAAAGGAGACAGGCTATGGCGTCTAGCGCAATCAGCACGGTGGGATTGGGAGCGAAAGCCAAAACGCCCATGTGGCGCATCCGTAAGGAGGTGGTGACGTATGCCAGTCTCATCCCTTACATCGCCTTTTCGCTCTTCCCCCTGTACATCATGTTCATCACCTCCCTGAAGTCGAAGCAGGAAATCAACAACCTCGGCGCCTCGCCGTTCTGGGCCACCGGCATTACGCTGGAGAATTACGTCTATCTGGCCGAGAACACCCATTTCTTCGACCACTGGCTGCTGAACACCTTTATCGTCACCGCGGTCTCGACGGCCATCTCGGTGGCGATCGGCATCCTGGCGGCCTACGCCCTCGCCCGGCTGCGCTTCCGCGGCGTCGAGGCGTTCGGGCTGGCGGTGTTCGTCACCTACCTGGTGCCGCAGGCGCTGTTGTTCCTGCCGCTCATCAACGTGATCAATTTCATCGACGACTTCATACCCATCCGCGACACCTATTGGTCGCTGATCCTCACCTACCCGACGTTCCTGATTCCGTTCGTCACCTGGCTGCTGATGGGCTACTTCCGCACCGTGCCGTTCGAGGTCGAGGAGTGCGCCTACATCGACGGCGCCAGCCGCATGCGCACGCTGCTTACCATCGTGCTGCCCATGGCCCTGCCAGGGGTGGCCTGCGCGGTGTTGTTCTCGTTCACCTTATGCTGGAACGAGTTCCTCTACACCCTCGTGTTCATCCAGGACGAGATTCAGAAAACCCTGTCGGTCGGCGTGCTCACGGAACTGGTGCGCGGCGACATCTACTTCTGGGGCTCGCTGATGGCCGCCTGCCTGGTGGGTTCCCTACCCGTCATCGTGATCTATGCGTTCTTCATGGATTACTACGTCTCCGGCCTGACGGCAGGGGCGATCAAGTAATCCACAAGTCTGCAAGGGGCGTGACCGCGGCTCGCCGCTAACGCCCCGTTCCCTTCCGGTGGTTACAAGCATCGTTGAATCAATCGTTTCACCCGCGTCGTGCCTTGACCGTTGGCGGATTCGGACTTAGCATAGCGCCTTCTTATGTCCTGACTGCCATTGCACGGCACGCAATTTGTTTGACCTCAGCAGAGGAAAACCATCCCCATGCTCCAGCGCACGGACGATCTTCGAATCGCCAATCTACGGCCTCTGATCCCACCGGCGGTGCTGGTCGAGGAAGAGTTGCCCATCACGGAAAAGGCATCCGAAACGGTGACCAGGGCGCGCCAAGAGGCCGCCGCCATCGTGACCGGTGAGGATGACCGGCTCCTGGCCATCGTTGGTCCCTGCTCCATCCACGACACCGAGGCGGCCATCGAATACGCTGGCCTGCTGTCCAAATGCGCCGATCGCCTCAGCGATGACCTGTGCGTGATCATGCGGGTCTACTTCGAGAAACCCCGCACCACGGTGGGTTGGAAGGGCCTGATCAACGATCCGAACCTCAACGGCAGCTTCGCCATCAACCAGGGGCTGCGCAAAGCCCGGCGCCTGCTGCTTGACCTTGGAAACATGGGCGTGCCGGCGGGTTCGGAATTTCTCGATACCATCAGCCCGCAGTTCACCGCCGACCTCATTTCCTGGGGCGCCATTGGTGCCCGCACCACCGAAAGCCAAGTGCACCGGGAACTGGCCTCCGGGCTGTCCATGCCGGTCGGCTTCAAGAACGGCACGGACGGCAACATCCAGATCGCCATCGACGCTATTGGCGCCGCCCAACGCCCACACCACTTCCTCGGCGTCAGCAAGCAAGGCGTCGCGGCCATCGTCGAAACGGGCGGCAACAATAACTGCCATGTGATTCTGCGCGGCTCCAACGCCGGCACCAACTTCGACCGGGAAAACGTCGAACGTGTGGCGGACAAGCTCGATGCGGTCGGCCTGGCAAGCCGCGTCATGGTCGATTGCAGCCATGGCAACAGCCGCAAGAAGCACGCCAATCAACCTGCTGTGGTGGAGTCCCTTGCCGAACAGGTCAGCTCCGGGTCCTCACACGTCTTCGGCTTCATGATGGAAAGCCATTTGGTCGAGGGCAACCAGTCTCTTGGGGACGACCTGCAAGCACTGACCTACGGGCAGAGCATCACCGACGCCTGCATGTCTTGGGACACGACCGAACCGATGCTGGAGCTTCTGGCCCAGGCTTCACGTCAGCGACGCCAGAAGACATAGGTTCCGGCAAGCGCCCGAACATCTTTAACGCCAGCGAGGTTTGCTCCATGATCCAACCCCATCAGGACCCCTTCGGCTCGCGCGCCGCCTTCGAAACCGGAAGCGGAACGGCGGTCATGTACCGCCTCAACCGGCTGGAAGAGGGAGGAATCGGCGCCGTATCGCGCCTGCCCTATTCCCTCAAGGTGATCCTCGAGGCCATCCTGCGGCGTTGCGACGGGCTTGGCGCTTCCACCGACGACGTGAGCGACCTGGTGCAATGGCAGGCCACGCAACCAAGCGCGCGCGAACTCCCTTTCGTGCCGTCGCGGGTGCTGCTGCAGGATTACACGGGCCTGCCGGCGGTTGCCGACCTCGCCGCCTTGCGCTCGGCCATGCACCGGCTTGGCGGCGACCCCAAGCGTATCAATCCGATTACCCAAGTCGATCTGGTCGTCGATCACTCGGTGCAGGTGGATCGCTTCGGCTCGTTGCCGGCCTTCGCGTTCAACACCGAGCGCGAATTCGAGCGCAACCGCGAACGCTACGAGTTCCTGCGCTGGGGACAGAAGGCGTTTGACAACTTCAGGGTCATCCCGCCGTCCACCGGCATCGTCCATCAGGTGAATCTCGAATACCTCGCCTCCGTCGTGCAGACGCAGCAAGACGGCGGCGATACGATGGCGCTTCCCGACTCGTTGGTCGGCACGGATTCCCACACGACGATGATCAACGGGTTGGGCGTCGTCGGCTGGGGGGTCGGCGGCATCGAGGCGGAGGCGGTGGTGCTGGGGCAGCCGCTGTACATGCTGGCGCCGCAGGTTGTCGGGGTCAAGCTGAGCGGCGAATTACCGGAGGGCGCCACGGCAACGGACCTGGTGCTCACCGTGACGCAACTGTTGCGCGCCAAAGGAGTGGTCGATAAATTCGTCGAATACTACGGGCCGGGCATCAGCAAGCTGAGTCTGGCGGACCGCGCCACCATCGCCAACATGTCGCCCGAATACGGCGCGACGATTGGCTTCTTCCCCGTGGATGAGGAAACGCTCAAGTACTTGAGGGCAACCGGACGCAGCGCGGCACACGTGGAGCTTGTCGAACGATACACCAAGGAGCAGGGGCTATTCCGTACCGACGACAGCCCGCAGCCGGAATTCAGCGATACGGTTGATCTCGACCTGGGGACGATTGAGCCGAGCATTGCCGGCCCGAAGCGACCGCAGGACCGCGTGCCGCTGCGCGAGGGGCGCCGCACGTTCCGGCAGGCGCTGCCGTCTGGCTACAACACGCAGGTCGAAGTCGATGCGCCGCCGGACTACCGGAACTGGCTGGACGGCGACGCGGAAGCGCCGGCAGCGTGGCAGGAGCCTGTGGCGAAACGCCGCGATCTCTACAGCGGCTACCGCGTGCCGGTCGAGGCGCGCGGCGAGGCGACCTCGATCACGCATGGTTCGGTCATCATCGCGGCGATCACAAGCTGCACCAACACTTCCAATCCTTCCGTCATGATCGGCGCCGGCCTGCTGGCCAAGAAGGCCGTCGAACGCGGCCTGCGGGTGCCGGCGTACGTGAAGACCAGCCTGGCGCCAGGGTCGCGGGTGGTCACGCGATACCTGGAGGAGGCGGGCCTGACCCCGTACCTGCAGGCCCTGGGATTCCACGCTATCGGCTACGGCTGCACCACCTGCATCGGCAACAGCGGCCCGATTCTGGAAAGTGTCCACAACGCCATTGCGGACAATGACTTGGTGGCCGCCGCCGTCCTGAGCGGCAACCGGAATTTCGAGGGCCGCGTGCACGCCGCCGCCAAGGCGAATTATCTGGCCTCGCCGCCGCTGGTGGTGGCATACGCGCTGGCCGGCACGGTTGATTTCGACCCGCAGACCGACCCGCTGGGCCACGACGCCCTCGGCGATCCCGTCTACCTGCGCGATGTTTGGCCCTCGCAGACCGAAGTCCGCACCGCCATGCAGGGGGCGCTGAGCCCGGAACTGTTCGAGACCGCTTACGACGCCGTCTTTGAGGGCAGCGACGCCTGGGGCAGGCTCGCGGTGCCGGAAGGGGAACTGTACGCCTGGGATCGAGCCTCGACCTACGTTCAGGAGCCGCCGTTCTTCGCCGACCTGACGCCCGAGGTGCCACCGGTGGCCGGCATCACCGGAGCGCGCGTGCTGGCGCTGCTCGGTGATTCCGTCACCACGGATCACATCTCGCCGGCCGGCTCCATTCCGGCGAGCGGCCCCGCCGGCCGCCACTTGATCGAGCAGGGCGTCGAGCCGACGGATTTCAATTCATTCGGCGCCCGGCGCGGCAACCACGAA
>JAJDWF010000040.1 GCA_022825745.1 Dehalococcoidia bacterium
ATTACGAGCTTGGAGTGCAATTGTTTGTGGAGCTACACGGCACCTTGGGTGATGAAATTTTCCAGCAAGGTTTCCGTAATATGTACCAGAAATCATTGCAGGATGACACCAATGACGATTGCAAGGGAACCCGACTCGGCATTTGCCACGTGGCCGCCGCGTTCAAATCCGGCGTGTCAGAGGAGGTCGCGGAACAGGTGGACGAGATTTTGAGCCGTCGGTATGGGCCTTTGCCCTAACCATGCCGGCTCCCGACCCGTAGTCTAAAGCGGCTCCTCGCTCTCCTCACCAACCGGCGGCATAAAGTCGGCCACCGCCAGTACCACGTCAGGGAACGCACGAGGGCTGATGCTCTCACCAACTCGGTAAGTACGGACGCTGGCGTACTCCGAACCTGACGGCTCCGCGTAGGCCGTCACCTCCCGCGCCCGCAGGTTGGCGACCCACACCTCAGGGATGCCGGCGGCGGCGTACCGTGCCAGCTTAGGCCCCTCGTCAAAGGACAGCGAAGTGTCGGCAACTTCTATGACCAGGTACACATCCTGGGGGTAATATGGCCCGAACGCGCTCAAAGGGCGTTCCCGCAACACAGCAATATCCGGTTGTGGGGCACTACGGTCGTTCAGGCGAATTGAACCCTGAACACGCACGATTGCCAGCCCAATCAAGGGTGGAACGATCAGTCGGGTCAGCCAGTCGGTGCTAGCCTCATGTGAATCGCCTATCGGCGGCATAATGATTATCACTCCATCAATCAGTTCAACGCGGTCTTCCTTGTACAGGATGCCGGCCTCGCCCATGGCCAGGTACTCGTCCACGGTGAAACGGCGCCGGCCGGCCAGCACATCGGCCTGCTCGCCGGCATCGATGATGCCCGCCTGCGCCAGGGCGGCGCATTCCTCCACGCTGAAAGGCCGCGCCGGCGGCATCGCGGTCGTCGTCAATGTTGTGGTCATCAGCGGTTCCTCCGCGTTGTATCGCCCTCGGGGCAAGGGAACTGACGGTATGCGGATTTTATCATGCCGGCCATGCCCAACAGCGATATGCTAATATCTCCGCACATCACCATCGATATTTCCTGCCCCGGAGGTTCACCGCTATGACTCAGAGCAACGGGACGCAAAACACCGGCGCTTTCGAGGCCCTGCTCCAGGAAGACCGCACCTACCCGCCGCCGGCCGAATTCGTCGCCAACGCCAACATCGCCGACCCCGCCGTGTACGACGAGGCGCGCCGCGACCCCGAGGCGTTCTGGGCCCGCTTTGCCGGCGAACTTGACTGGTTCAAGCCGTGGGACACTGTGCTGGACTGGTCCGACGCTCCCTTCGCCAAGTGGTTCGTCGGCGGCAAGCTCAACGCCGCCTACAACTGCATCGACCGCCACCTCAACGGCCCCCGCAAGAACAAGGCCGCCATCATCTGGGAGGGCGAACCCGGCGACTGGCAGGTATATACCTACCGCGACCTCTACCGCGAGGTTTGCAAGTTCGCCAACGGCCTCAAGAGCCTCGGCGTGCAGAAGGGCGACCGCGTCACCCTGTACCTGCCCATGGTGCCCGAGCTTGCCATCGCCATGCTGGCCTGCGCCCGCATCGGCGCGCCCCACAGCATCGTCTTCGGCGGGTTCAGCGCCGAGTCCCTGCGCGACCGGATCGAGGACTCCCAGTCCAAGGTCATGATCACCGCCGACGGCGGCTGGCGGCGCGGCGGCATCATCCAGCTCAAGCAGAACGCCGACGCCTCCATCGAGGGCGACACGCCCGTGGAGAAGGTGGTCGTCGTCAAGCGCACCGGCCACGACGTGCCCATCGTCGAGGGACGCGATGTCTGGTGGCACGATCTCGTCGCCGATCAGCCCCTCACCTGCGAGCCGGAGCAGATGGACAGCGAGGACATGCTGTTCATGCTCTACACCAGCGGCACCACCGGCAAGCCCAAGGGCATCGTCCACACCACCGGCGGCTACATGACCGGCACCTATGCCACCAGCAAGTGGATCTTCGACCTCAAGGAGGAGGATGTGTACTGGTGCACCGCCGATATCGGCTGGGTCACCGGACACAGCTACATCATCTACGGCCCCCTGGCCAACGGCGCAACCACCGTGATGTACGAGGGCTCGCCCGACTACCCCGACCGCGATCGCTTCTGGGCTATCGTCGAAAAGTACGCCTGCACCATCTGCTACACCGCGCCCACCGCCATCCGCACCTTCATGCGCTGGGGCGAGGAATACCCCAACAAGCACGACATGTCCTCTCTGCGCCTGCTGGGCAGCGTGGGCGAACCCATCAACCCGGAGGCGTGGGTCTGGTACTGGCAGCACATCGGCGGCGGACGCTGCCCCGTGGTGGATACCTGGTGGCAGACCGAAACCGGCGCGATCATGATTTCCGCGCTGCCCGGCATCACCACCCTCAAGCCCGGCTCGGCCACGCAGCCGTTCCCCGGCATCGACGCCGCCATCCTGGACGAGCAGGGCAACGAGATCGGCCCCGGCGGGGGCGGTTACCTGGTAGTCCGCAAGCCCTGGCCCAGCATGCTGCGCGGCATCTACGGCGACCCCGAACGGTTCGTCCAGCAGTACTGGTCCAACTACGACGGCATCTACTTCACCAGCGACGGCGCCAAGCTGGACGAGGAGTCCTACTTCTGGCTGCTGGGCCGCGTGGACGACGTGATTAACGTGTCCGCCCACCGCATCAGCACCATGGAAGTCGAGTCCGCCCTGGTGGACAACCTCAAGGTCGCCGAGGCCGCCTGCATCGGCCGCAGCCACGAGGTCAAGGGCCAGGCCATCGTCGCCTTCGTAACTCTCAAAGACCAGGTGGCCAGCTCCGACGACGTGATCAACGAACTCAAGCAGCACGTCGCCGGCAAGATCGGTCCCATGGCTCGCCCCGACGACATCTACTTCGCCGCCGAGCTTCCCAAGACCCGCAGCGGCAAGATCATGCGCCGCCTGCTCCGCGACGTAGCCGAAGGCCGCGCCCTCGGCGACACCACCACCCTTGCCGACCCGGCGGTCGTGGAGATGCTGAAAGAACAGTACGGGGATGAGGATTAGCGGGGCGTCCATGCAATACGAAACCGTCATCGGCCTCGAAGTCCACGTCCAGCTCGACACCCGCAGCAAGATGTTCTGCGGGTGTCCCGCCGATTACCAGGACGCCGAGCCTAATACGCGCACCTGCCCGGTCTGCCTGGGCCTGCCCGGCGCGCTGCCCGTCATCAACCGCCGCGCCGTCGAGTACACCATGATGACCGGCCTGGCCCTGCACTGCAGCATCCCCGACTTCACCAAGTTCGACCGCAAAAACTACCCCTACCCCGACCTGATGAAGGGCTACCAGATTTCCCAGTACGACCTGCCCCTGGCGCTGGACGGTTACCTGGAAATCGACGGCGACCCCGGCATCGGCCACGACCGGCGACGCATCGGCGTCGAGCGTGTCCACCTGGAGGAAGACGTTGCCAAGATGCAGCACTTCCCCGACGGCGACGGCGGCGAGGGCTACTCCCTGGTGGACGTGAATCGCTCCGGCGTGCCCCTCATGGAAGTCGTCAGCAAGCCCGACCTGCGCTCCCCCGAGGAGGCCCGCCAGTACCTAACCTCGCTGCATTCCCTGGTGCAGTACCTCGGCGTGTCCACCGCCAACATGCAGGACGGCAACTTCCGCTGCGACGCCAACGTCAGCATCCGCCCCATGGGCAGCGACACTTTCGGCACCCGCACCGAAGTCAAGAACATGAACAGCTTCCGTTCCGTCTTTCAGGCCCTGGAGTACGAGGTGGAACGCCAGCGCCGTGTCATCGAGGACGGCGGACAGGTTGTGCAGGAAACCCGCGGCTGGGTGGACGACCGCGAGGTCACCGTCTCCCAGCGCAGCAAGGAGTACGCCCACGACTACCGCTACTTCCCGGAACCGGACCTGCCCCCGCTGAACATTGGTCGGGATTGGGTCGCCCAACTCCAGACCGCGCTGCCGGAACTCGCCCCCCAACGCAAGGCCCGTTTCATGGCCGACTACGGCCTGTCCGACTACGACGCCGACCTGCTCACCGGCTCCCGCGCCATGGCCGACTACTTCGAGTCCGCCCTGTCCGAACTGAACCCGGACGCATCACCGGACGCGGCTAAAGAAGTCGCCAACTGGATCCTGGGCGACCTCTCTCGCCTGCTTAATCAGGACCACCGGGACATCGCCACTTCTCCGGTAACGCCTGCCGGCCTGTCCGACCTGCTGTCCCTGATATCCGACGGCACCCTGTCCACCTCTCTCGCCAAGACGGTGCTGGAAGAGATGTACGCCACCGGCGGTAACGCCGCCGACGTTGTAGAAGAAAAGGGACTCGCCCAAATCAGCGACACCGGCGCCATCGAAACCGCCGTCGCCGAGGCCATCGCCGCCAACCCCAAGGCCGTCGCCGACTACCTCGACGGCAAGGAGAACGCCGCCCGTTTCCTCATGGGCCAGGTCATGCGCATCACCAAGGGCCAGGCCCAGCCCGAACTCGCCCTCCGCCTCGTCCAGGAAGGGCTGGAAGCGCAGAAAGGCTGACGTGGTACAATCATTAGCCACGGAGACACATAATGACCTTCCTCAACATCGCCCAGATCATCGCGTCCGTCGTCCTCGTCCTCATCATCCTGTCCCAGGTGCGCGAGGCCGGCAGCGGAATGTTCGGCAGCGCCCAGAACACCGTCCGCACCCGTCGCGGCCTGGAGCGCACCCTGTTCCAGCTCACCATCGTCCTCATCGTGATCTTCCTGGTCGTATCCACCGTCAGCGCACGCTTCCCCAGCTAGCATATCCTCCGTGGCCGGCATGACCGCGCCGCCCATCGTCCTGCTCACCGATTTCGGCCTGTCCGACGCCTACGTCGGCATGATGCGCGGCGTCATCCACGGCATCAACCCGGCCGCCCACGTCATCGACCTCACCCACGGCATCGGCCCCCAGGACGTGCGCCACGGCGCCGTCGTCCTCGCCGATTCATACCGCTACTTCCCCACCGGCAGCATTTTCGTCGCCGTCGTCGATCCCGGCGTCGGCACCGACCGCGCCGCCATCCTGCTGGAAACCCCCGACGCCCGGTTCGTCGCCCCCGACAACGGCCTGCTCACCCTGGTCTGCCGCCAACACGACCCATCCTTCGGCCACACCACCCAACCCGGCCTCGCGTCCGTACCCGCCGCTGGTTCCGCAAACGATGTTGCGCACCCGAATGTGTCCGTACCCGCCGCCTGCCGCGCCTGGCGTCTCACCAACCCCGACTACTGGCAACATCCGGTGAGCACCACCTTCCATGGCCGCGACGTGTTCGCGCCCGTGGCCGCCCACCTGTCCGCCGGCGCAACCCCCGACGCCCTCGGCGAACCCACGCCGACCATCACCACCCTCTCCCTGCCCATCCCTCAACCCGACGGCAACACCATCACCGGCCAGGTCATCTTCGCCGACGCCTTCGGCAACCTCGTCACCGACATCACCGCCGACCTCCTCGACCAAATCGGCGTAGCCGCCAACAGCCCCAACGTAACCGTCACCATCGCCGGCCACACCATCACCGGCCTCTCTCGCACCTTCCACGACCCACCCGGCCACGGCCTCCGCGCCCTGATCGGCAGCCACGGCCGCCTCGAAATCGCCCTCGTGGACGGCAGCGCCGCCGCAACGCTGGGAGCAATGCCCGGTCTTTCTGTCCTGATCACCGCCGATCCTCAAACACTGTCCGATGACCGCTCGCCTTGACACTGCCTTGCCGAATGCTACCATTGCCCTATCCCCAAACCGGCGCACTACCCGCCGGTTTTTCGTATAATTGCCCCACCTACCAACCCCCACAAGGAGCGTGCACCCATGGCGCCCGACCGCGACACCCTTTTAGAACTCTACCGCACCATGACCACCATCCGCCATTTCGAGGAGCGCGGCGTCCCCGAAACCGGACAGCGCGGCATGTCCGCCTCCGTCCACTCCTCCGTCGGCCAGGAAGCCGTGCCCACCGGCGTCTGCGCCCACCTCACCGACGACGACTACATCGGCAGCACCCACCGCGGCCACGGCCACTGCATCGCCAAGGGCGTCGATCCCAAGCTGATGATGGCCGAACTCTTCGGTCGCAGCCACGGCCCCAACAAGGGCAAGGGCGGCTCCATGCACATCGCCGACATGAGCAAGGGCATGCTGGGCACCAACGGCATCGTCGCCGGCAGCGTCCCCCTGGCCGTCGGCGCCGCCCTCACCTCCAAGATCCAGCGCCTGGGCCGCGTCGCCGTGGCCTTCTTCGGCGACGGCGGAGCCAACCAGGGCGTGCTGCATGAGTGCATGAACCTGGCCTCCGTGTGGAAACTCCCCGTCATCTTCTGCTGCGAGAACAACGGCTACGCCGAGTCCACCCCGGTGGAGTATGGCCTGTCCGTTGCCAACGTCGCCGACCGCGCCGCCGGCTATGACATGCCCGGCTTCCACGTGGACGGCATGGACGTGTTCGCCGTGTACGAAGCCGCCGGCGAAGCCGTTTCCCGCGCCCGCGCCGGCGACGGCCCCGCCCTGCTCGAAGCCCGCACCTACCGCTACTACGGCCACACCGTCTTCGACAACCCCCTGACCTACCGCACCAAGGAGGAAGAGGACCACTGGCGCGCCCGCGACCCCCTGCTCACCTTCCGCAACCACATGATCGCCCAGGGCAACGTCATCACCGCCGAAGAGCTGGACCAGATGGACGAGGAAGCCCGCGTCCTCATGGAAGAGGCCGTAGCCTTCGCCGACGCCAGCCCGCTCCCCGAACCTCACGAAATCTACGAGGACGTGTACGCCGACTACCCCGTGGACATGATGCGTCGCGGCGCCAACATGAGTGTATAACCCATCGACGCCAACGCCATAGCCATCACTCCCATTGGAGGCTGAAAAAATGACCACCATGGTTGAAACCCCCATGCTGCCCCCGCCGGGCGAAACCCGCGAGATTCAGACCCGCGAGGCCATCAACGAAGCGCTGGCCCAGGAGATGCGCCGCGACGAAACCGTCATCATCATGGGCGAGGAAATCGCCGGCGGCGCCGGCCGCGAGCACCTGGGTATCGTGGACGCCTGGGGCGGCGCTTTCCGCACCACCCGCGGCCTGATCCAGGAGTTTGGCAACGAGCGTGTCCTCGACACTCCCTTGTCTGAGGCGGCCTTTGTGGGCACCGCCATCGGCGCGGCCTCCACTGGCATGCGCGCCGTCGCCGAGTTGATGTTCGTCGATTTCGTCGGCGTCTGCATGGACCAACTGCTGAACAACGCCGCCAAGATGCGCTACATGTTCGGCGGCCAGGTCAAGGTCCCATTCGTCATGCTCACCCGCATCGGCGCTGGTTTCGGCAGTGCCGCCCAGCACTCCGAGTCCTTCTACTCGCTGTTCAGCCACATCCCCGGACTCAAGGGTGTCTGCCCGTCCGACGCTTACACCGCCAAGGGCCTGCTCCTCTCCGCCATCCGCGACGACGACCCGGTGGTCTTCTTCGAGCACAAGGGACTCTACGGTGAAACCTGTCCCGTGCCCGAGGAAATGTACACTCTGCCGCTGGGCAAGGCCCGCACCGTCCGCCCCGGCTCCGACATCACCATGGTCGGCATCAGCAAGATGACTTGGGTCGCCGTGGAAGCCGCCGAAGAGCTGGCCAAGGAGGGCGTCAACGCCGAGGTCATCGACCTGCTCAGCGTGTCCCCCATCGACTACGACCACGTGCTGGACTCCGTGCGCCGCACTCACCGCCTGCTGGTGGTGGACGAGGACACGCCGGTGTGCAGCATTTCGTCGGACATCTGCGCCCGCGTCGCCGAGGAAGCCTTCGACTACCTGGACGCTCCCCCGTCACGCGTCACGCCGCCCCACACCCCCGTGCCCTACAGCCGCGCCCTGGAAAACCTCTACGTCCCCAACGCCGAGCGAGTGGTAACCGCCGCCCGCCGCCTGATGTCCTGAGGAGGCCAAACATGACCACCGTCGGAACCGGCAAGCACACCTACACCCTCACCTCCGACTGGGCCAAGATGCCCGACGCCCACCCTCTGGGCGCGGTCAGCGCCCTGGCCAGCGACTCCGCCGGCGACATCTACGCCTTCCACCGCGCCGACCCTCCCATCGCCATCTTTGAGCGGGAAACCGGCGCCTTCAAGAGCGGCTGGGGCAACGGCGGCTATGTCTATGCCCACGGCTTCTACATCGAGGACGATGTCGTGTACCTGACCGACCGGGACACGTCCACCTGCATGATGTACACCCTGGACGGCAAGCTCATCCAGATGCTGGGTCGCTACATGGTCCACTCCGACACCGGCGCCGAGGTGGCCGGCCAGTTGGTCCCCCGCGCCGCCGGCCCGTTCAACTACCCCGCCGAACTGGTGCCGTCGCCCAGCGGAGACCTCTACGTCGCCGACGGCTACCGCAACGCCCGCGTCCACCGCTTCGACAACGACGGCAATCACAAGTATTCATGGGGCAAGCCCGGCAAGGAACACCCCTACGAGTTCCACCTGCCCCACAGCCTGCTGGTGACCCGCGACGACCGCGTGTACGTCTGCGACCGCGAGAACAGCCGCGTCCAGGTGTTCAACACTTCCGGCGACTTCCTGGCCATGTGGACCGACGCCCAGCGTCCCACCGACATCGCGGAAACACCCGAAGGTGATTTCGTCGTCAGCGAACTGGCTACCCTGGACAACTCCGCCAGCCCCCGCGTCAGCATCTTCGACCGCGACGGCAACGTCCTGGCCCGCTGGGACAGCCGCTCAGCCCACGGCATCTGGTGCGACGCCCACGGCGACATCTTCCTAGCCCTAACCGGCGACAAAGCCGTGGACAAATACGCGCGCAACTAACCCCCGGCGACTCCAGAATCAAGCAGGGGCGGGTTTGAAACCCGCCCCTGACCGTTCATCCTCAGCCGACCGCTCATCCTGGGCCCGTTAAAGGATGCGCCGTCGCCTCAGCCCCCGGCCACCGCCGGCACAATGCTCACCTCGTCGCCCGATTTGATCGACGTCTTCAATCCCGCGTCAAACCGGATGTCCTCGCCGTTCACGTAGATGTTCACGAAGTAGCGCAACTCGCCCTCTTCGTCCAGCAGCCGTTCCTTGAACCCGGGGTAGTCGGACTCCAGTTGCTCGATCATCTGCGAGAGGTCGGCTACCTCAAGCTCGACCTTGTCTGCTCCGCCGGTCATCCGTCGCAGCGGTGTGGGTATGCGAACCATAACGCCCATTGGGGATTCTCCTCCTGTTGTTCTGCAAGCCCCGGGGCGTCAGCAGTCGCCGGGGTCAGCCTTCGATTACGTCTCCGGCGATCGGGTCAACGCGGACGCCTGAATCGGCAACCCACGTCAATCCCCGCTGAATCTCGTCGTCCGTGCCGTCCAGTTCCAGGATCACCCAGCCCATATCGGCGCGCACGTCCGCCCGCCGGATGTTGGTGACCACGTCGAAATCATGGCCGAGCCGGTAGATGATCGGCTCCCGCACCATGTCCGCCGAAAAGGTGAAACGCACCCTCTGCCTGGCCATGTCGCCCTACACGCCGGCCGCGACCCGGCTTTCCAACGCCGCTTCGAATGACCCCATCATTGGCTTCACCACCAGCGGATTCACCACCTCTTCCACCGCTTCCTGGGTCTTCAATCCGTTGCCGGTGATGTACGCCACGGTCAATTCGTCCGGCCCGATGGCTCCGGTCTCGGCCAGGTACTTCAACGTGGATACCGTCACGCCGCCCGCCGTTTCCGTGAACACCCCCTCGGTCTCGGCCAGCAGCTTGATGCCCTCCACCACCTGGTTCTCGGGCACGGCGTAACCGCTGCCTTCCGACTCCCGGATCACCCGCAGCGCGTAGATGCCGTCGGCGGGGTTTCCGATGGCCAGCGACTTGGCGATGCTATCCGGGCGCACCGGCCGGATCTGGTTCCGATGATTCTCCCACGCCGTGACGATGGGCGAGCATCCCGCCGCCTGCGCCATGTGCATCCGCGTCGTCACCGCCGGATGATGCACCGTGTTCTGGTCCGCGCCGAACGGCATCGGGTCCACTCCGTCCAGCAAACCCAGGCACGCCAGTTCGTTGAACCCTTTCCAGATCTTGGTGAACATCGCCCCGGACGCCGACGGCACTACCACGTGGTCCGGTATCCGCCAGCCCAACTGCTCCGCCACCTCGTAGCCCAGCGTCTTGCTGCCCTCGGCGTAGTAGGGACGCATGTTGATGTTGACGAACGCCCAGTGGTAGTTGTCGCTGATCTCACTGCACAGCCGGTTCACTTCGTCGTAGGTGCCGTCAACCGCCACCAGCGTCGGGTTGTACACCGCCGCGCCGATCACTTTCCCGCGCTCCAGGTCTGCCGGGATGAACACCACCGCGTCAACGCCGGCCCGCGCCGCATGGGCTGCCACGCTGCACGCCAGGTTCCCGGTGCTGGCGCACGCCAGCGTCTCATACCCGAACTCCACCGCCTTGGTCGCGGCCACCGATACCACCCGGTCCTTGAACGAAAACGACGGGTTCACGCTGTCGTTCTTGATGTACAGGTTGTTCAGCCCCAGGCGCTTGCCCAGGTTCTTCGCCTTCATCAACGGCGTGTAGCCCGCCATTATGTCCACCGGGTCGTCCGCCGACGCCGGCAGCAGGTCCTCATAGCGCCAGATGCTCAGCGGCCCTTCCGCGATTCGTTCGTGGCCGATCACCTCGGAGATGGTCACGTAGTCGTATATGACCTCCAACGGGCCAAAGCAAAAATCACAAACGTTCAGGGGGTCGCCCGGGTATTCCCGGCCGCACTCCCGACACTTCAATCCTTTGATGAAAGCCACCGGATGCTACCTCCGTTGGTTACGGACTCACTTCGAGGTCAATTCGCGCGCTCTGCGCTGGAGCGATCTTCTGAGCAACAGGTACGTATTGTGCCAGAGGCCGGCTTTACTGGCAACCGGCCCCCTGGGAATAGCGGCGGGACCAACGTCCCGCTAGTGCATCGGATGGTACCAGTGGCTGTCGTAGAACATCAGCGGGTTGGCTTCTTCGTCGCTGCTGTGCATCTGCTTCACTTCGCCCACGTAGATGGTGTGGTCGCCGTAAACGTGCGAACCCACAATGTCGCAGTTGAAGAACACCATGGAGCCGTCCAGCTCCGGCACGTCGCGTTCCCCCATGGTGTACGAGTATTCCGGGTTGCCTTCCCGCTGCTCCGGCCGGCGCGCGAAATAGCGCCCCAGCTCTTCCTGCTCCTCCCGCAGCACGTTGACCCCAATCCGCTTCTGCTCTTCCACGTACCCATAGGTGATGGTGTTGTGCGCCACGCACACCAGCAGCGTCGGCGGGTCCAGGCACACCGAAGTGAACGCGTTCGCCGTCATCGCGTGGGGATTCCCGTCCGGGTCCAACGTAGTTATCACCGTAACCCCGGTTGCGAACTTTGACATTGCCTGCCGAAAGTCATTCTGACTAACCACTGCGCGCTTACCCCCGATAATTTGGCGATGATTATACCCGGCCAATATCACTATTGCCAGTTGCCGGCCACGGCGAAAACGCCTCGCCAATCCGCTCCGCCGGCAACCCGGCCGCGCATCCCGCGTCCAGCTTCAGTACCGAGCCTGCCGGAACCTGCCCTTCAAACAGTCCCGGATGCGTCAGCTCAGCCAGCAACTCCAGCCCGTCCACCACCCTCGGCCCCGGCCGGCTTAGCGTGCTGTGGTCGATCAGGTACACCTCGCCCGACCGCACCGCCGGCAACTCGCTCCAGCCGGGCTGCGCCGCCAGCCACGGAATCTCTCGCACGCTCCTTGCCAGGTCCGACGAGCACAAGTCAACGTACAGCTTCTCCGGCGCGGCGGACACCACCTCGCTCCACTCGATCCGCTCCGCCGGGCATCCCGCCGCAAATCGCGCCGGCAACACCCCGCCGGCTCGTGCCACCAGGTCGGTTACCCAGTGCCCGCCAATCACCAGCGGATTCACCCCTTCCAGGGAAAACACCCTCGGGCGGTATTCCACTCCGTCGATCCCCTCCGCCACCGCCGCAATCCGCTTTTTCAGGCCGGCCACCAATTTCGCCGCTGCTTCGGGTGACCCACACGCTTCACCCACTTCCGCAAAACTCGCGAGTATCTCGTCCAGCGTGCGCGGGTTCAGCGTCAGAACTTCCGGCGGCATCGGTATCGGTTTTACCGCCTGGTGCACCGTCCCGGCGTCCACCTCGCAGAAGTAGCACAGGTCCTGCGTCAAAACCACGTCCGGCGCCGCCTGCATCAGCCACTCCGCGTCCAGGTCGTACGGACTTTCACCCGCCGACAGGATCCGGCTCATCTCCGCCTCAACCTCTTCGCTGGACATCACAGACGGATCAATCCGGCTCCGGCATACCACCCGTATGTCGGCAGCCGCCGGCGGATAGTCGCAGAGGTCGGTAACCCCAATAATCCGCTCTCCCAACCCCAGGGCGAACAGTATTTCGGTGCCGCTGGGCAGCAGTGAGCAGATTTGCACGGCTCGGTGCCCTCTCATAACTCGGTCGCGTGGTTTTCGCCCGGATTGTAGCATATACTCTCAGCATAGCTTGTCGCCACGCGCGGTTCATGCCGGCCACTATGAACGCTACGACAACACTCCCATCGTCCACCGTGGCGACCCAAGCCTGGGGCAAGCGCGCCCTGGTGGGACTCAACGCCTACAGCTTCGGCATCGCCGGCTTCATCCTGGCGATGGACACGGCGGTGCTGCCCATCCTGGTGCTGGAAGTGGCGCCCCACGCCGCCAAGAACACCCTGCTCGGCATTGTCGGCCTGGCCGGTCTCCTGGCAACCGCCCTGGTGCAGGTTCCCGTCGGCTGGGCCAGCGACCGCACCCGGTCCCGTCTGGGTCGCCGCCTCCCGTACATGCTCTGGACCTGCTTGTGCATCCCGGTGGGCCTGGCCGGCCTGGCCATGCCGCTGAACTACGTCAGCCTCCTGGTCATTTGGATGTTCATCCAGATTAACTCCGGCATCGGCTACTCTCCCTATCTCGCCAGCGTGCGCGAACTGGTGCCCGCCAACCGCATGGGCGTGGCCGCGTCCATCAAGACCCTGCTCGAAGCCCTCGGTGGCGCGTCCCTGCTCTGCCTCGCCGCCCTGATGGTCGCCCACTACGCCCGACCCGACGGCGTGGGGTGGCTTTGGGCCACCCTGGCCATGTTCGCCGGCGTGCTCGTCATTACCTCCGGCATCAGCTCCTTCACCATATTCGGCCGGATGCGGCAGGCCGGCGGCGCCGCTGCCGCCACTTTCCACCGCGCGGCCATGACCTTCCCGGAGTCCACCAGCATGGCGCGCCTCCATCCGGACCTGGGCTGGTTCCTGGTCTCACGCGGCGCTTTCATGGCCGCCGTCGTCATTTTCACCACCTATGGCCTCTTCTTCCTGCGCGACAAGGTCCAGGTGGACAACCCGGCTCAGGCCCTGGGTCTGGCCATCATCGGCATCGGCGGCGCGCTGGTCCTCACCACCTACCCCTCCGGCTGGCTGTCGGACCGCCTCGGACGCAAGCCCGTGCTGGCCGTCGGCGTGGTCGTCGCCGTGGCCTCCACCGTCGCCATGATGTGGGTCAGTTCCTACTTTCTCGCAGTCGTAGTCGCCAGCGTCATCGGCGGCGCGGTTGGTATAATACTCACTACCCACTGGGCTATGGCCAACGACATCGGCACGCCCGGCCGCGAAGCGCAGCACATGGGCATCGTGAACCTGGGCACCGTGTTCGGAGCCGGCGGCGCCAAGGCCATCGGGCCGCTCCCCGACCTGGTCGCCGTCTGGTTCGGCCCCGGCTACGGCTACACCGCCCTGCTGGGCGCCAGCGCCTTGCTGTTCATCATCGGCGGCGCGCTGATTGTCAAAGTCCGCCTCAACCATCCCGCCCGATTGCATCAGCCCGCCTTCTAGCCCATGCCGCCCAACCTGAATAACCGCCCTGCTTCGTTCCGCCCATGGCCGTGGCTTACCTTGTTGGCCGTCCTCGTCCTGGCAGTAACCGCTCTGGTCGCGTCGGCCGTCTCCGAAAACCACGCGGCCGCCTCAGTCGTGGGCCAATCCCAGCCGGCCGAATGCGCCATTCTCGTCATCGACCAGGATGACGATTACACCCCCGGCGCCAGGGTTGACCTCGAGCTGACCTTTACCGACGCGAACGACAACCGCAACTGTATCCCCGGCCTGCCAACGGACGAAATCACCATCGAGCTGCCCGAGGAGATGAACGTACCCTCCGGTTACGACGTAGAGGACGTCGTGCTCCGCGCCCCCTCCCGCTACCAGCCCAACTGGATGGACTATTATTCCGGCGACAGTGGCCCCCACGAAATCACGCTGCCCGGCTGCAACGAATGGAAATTCTACGGAGCCGACGTCGATTGCGCCGAGGTCAACCTGACCGCCGTCCGCATCAGGCTGAATGACCTCCGCCTTCCTGCCCATCCGCCGCCGGAAGACGAGACCTACACCGTTTCCGTCCAGTGGGAGAGTGGCGAAAAGCTGACTTTCCCGCTGCGCGTTGACCCCACGCTGGTAATCGATGACCACGATGATGATGAAACGGTTAACTATGGCGAAACCGTCACCTTTACCGGCATCGGCTTTACCAGGGACGTCACCGCCAACCTCTACGCCAACCAGCAGGGCGGGTCCAGCATCTGCAACTCTTCTGCCGTCAGCGATTGGCGCGAAATTGGCTCGGCTACCGTCGGCTCCGACTACCGCTTTACCGCCGAGGTATTCATCGACACCAGCGAGTTCCGCCGCGCCGGCACGTACCAGGTCTGCGCTCTGGACGGCGCCGGCCGCCGGCTCTCCGGCTCCATCAGCATCACCGTGGCCACCGGACTCATCGTCTCCGGTTCCGGCTCCATCAGCCCCGGCGAAGAGATCAGGCTGCGCATCGTCGGCGGCAATCCGGGCATCCGCTACGTGTACGCCGGTGGCCGCGCCGCCCAATGGCGCGTTTCATCCGACAACCTGTATGTCACCCTGCCTTCGTCGCTATCGGGAACCGTGTCCATACGCGCCGAATTCCACAACGACAGCAGCGCGACCACCAACATCACCATCTCCGACGCTGAGCTTGACTTCACCGTCGTCGGCGATGGTGTGGGCCTGGGCCAAACGCTGCTGGTTTCCGCCCGGCAATTGGCCGGCTCCGAAGTCTGCCGCGCCCGGCTCGCCGACATCCCCGTTGCCCTGCTTGACGACTCGCGCGACCTTGCCGATTGCGTGCCAATCCGCAGCGGAGGCCGCTTCGACGCCACCGTCCTGCTGGCAGACCCCGACGGCGACATTTCCAGCGAACTCATTGACGAGGTAATCTCCCTCAAGGACGGCGACAAGCTCGAACTGGAAATCACCGACGATGCCGGCGTCAAGGCCACTGCCGACGTCACCATCGCCATCCCTCGCATCACCTTCCATCCCGACCGCGGCGTCATCAACCGGGGTGAGACCCTGCTGATACGCGGCGAAAATTTCCCGCCGGAGACCTCCGACTACTACAACGCCCCACAGGTCAGGATTACCGTCAACGGCCGCCGCGCCGGCAGCGTCTATCCATCCGCGGATGGCCGGTGGCAGTACGAATACGACCGTACCGACCGTCTCGACCCCGGCCAGCGCATCCGCCTGGAGGTCTATCTAGACAACTACCGCCTCCGGGAACTGACCTCCGACCTCGACATCAGGGCCGCCTCCGTGGGCGTGGCGGTTACACCTTCGGCCGTCCGCGTCAACACCCCCGTCACCGTCACCGTGACCGGCCTGGACCGCTATATTGGCGGCTACGGGATTCGCATCCGCAACGGCCCCTTCTTTAATTTCAACGGCGTGAGCACGTTCCAATCCGACCGCGACGGCTCTTTCACCGCGCGCACCACTTTCCCCGATTTCGAACCCTACTCCTTCAGCGGCGGCGAAGCCACCGTGTCCCTGGACCTCTACCAGGGCAACACCCTCATACCCGGGATTTACGCCACCGTGACCATGCTGCCCGGCCTGTATCGCACTCCAACGCCCACGCCAACCCAAACGCCTCTGCCCACTCCAACACCCACGCCCACGCCGGTTCCCACCGACACGCCCGTGCCGCCGGCAACCATCGACCGGGACGCCATCGTCAGCGCCGTCATGGCCGCCATCGCTACCCCTACCCCTGACCCCGCGTCCGGCGGCTCGGTTGACCGGCCCGGCGGTTTCGTCGGTGGCGACCCCACGCTGCTGTTGGTCCTGCTGATTGCCGTGAGCGTCATCGCGTTGGCCGCCATCATCGCCGCCGTTCTCCTGCTGCTGGCCCGCCGCCGTGCCGCCCAACCGGAAACCCCGGAAGTCGAGGAAGCAGACCCCGACAACGCGGCCGCCGAATAGTCCGACTACCCCCGCCGCGCCCGGTACGTCTCCCTCACGAAGATCATCAGCCCCAGCGCCGACGCCGCCAGTATCGCCGCGTCAATCCACAGCGCCCACGAGAATCCCGCCCAGTCGGCGATGGCCCCCAGCGCCAGCGCCCCCACTATCGTCCCCACGCCGCCGAACGTCCGCAGCAGCCCTATGGTCACGCCTTCCATCCCCGGCGGCGCGATGTCGGCAAAGAACACCGTGCCCGCCGGGCTGCCCAGGCCTTCACCCATGCCCAGCAGCACGCCCGACAGCAGCAGCTGCCACAGATTGTCCGCCCAGATAAACGTTCCAATGCCCAGCGCCAGCAGGGTAATCGCGGGAATGATCGGCGTCTTCCTGCCGAACCGGTCCGAAAGGTAACCCGACGCCAGCGTCGTGAAAAACTGCGGAAAGTGCGTGATGCTGATCCACAGCCCCAGCGCGTCCGGCTCAAACCCCTTCTCTCGCCCGAACAGCGGCATCACGCTGAACCGCGCTCCCTGCCGGTTGGCCACTATCATCAGCGCAAACATCCCCACAAAGATGAACGCCGGGCTCAACATCAGCCTCCACATCGCTCCCCGTCCGCCTCTCGCGGATTCCGCCGGCGCATCTCCGCCTGCAACTGACCCGCCTCTCGACGCTCCGGCAACCGGCCGCGATGCCCGCCGCGCCGCCTCTTCACGCCACTGCGATTCCGGCAATGCCAGCACGATTACCCCCAGCGATGCCGCCATCAGCGCCGCCTGCACGTACAGCGGGACCCGCAACCCGAAAAAGTCCGCCATATATCCGCCCAGCACCGGCCCCAGCGTCTGCCCCGCCAGGATGCTCAGCTCCTGCAAGCTCAGCAGCCGCCCCCGCGTCTCCGGCGTCGCCTCGTCCCGCAGATAAATCGTCGCCACCGTCAGGAAAATGCTGCCTCCAAAACCCGACACGAACCGCCAGCCCGTCAGCCAGGCATAGCTGAACGACACCGACACCATCGCCGCGCCCACCACGTTGATCGCCGCGCCCAGGCCCAGCACGCCCTTGCGCCCGTACCGCTGCGCCAGGTATCCCGCCGGCAGGCTGGTCACCAGCCGCCCGAACCCAAACAGCCCAATGGTGATGCCGATCTCAGCGGCGCTGACCCCGTACTCCTGCTCCAGAAACAGCGGCAGCACCGGCGCAATCGCGCCCATCCCGAAGCTATTCAGCGCCACCACCACGCACAGCACCGAGACCCCCCGGTAGCGGCCCAGCAGAGACGCCCGCAAGCCACCGGTCGTCACGTAATCCGCCCGTCCGCGCCGCCGCCTAAAATCTCCCGTATTCGCCGCTCAATCCGAAACCGCGGCATCATCACGTAATGGCCGCAAGTCTCGCACCGCAGCCCGATGTCGCCGCCCACCCGGTTCACCAGCCACAAAAACCCTCCGCAAGGATGCGCCTTCTTCAGCCGCACCACATCCCCCACCCTCAAGTCCCCAACCCGAGGCCGGCTGCTCATGTTCCCGCTCCGCCTTTGACGGTCCATCCTACTCCCATCCCCTCCAGCGTCCCATTAATCCCGTCCCGCAATTCACTGGCCGCCTTCCGCGCCGCTTCCGCAAAATCCGCCCCCGACGATGCGTAAATTATCCCCCGCCCGGAGTTGATAATCGCCAGCCTGCCGTTGGCGTCCACGCCATTCCGCACGCTCGCCTCCAGGTCGCCGCCCTGCGCTCCAACCCCCGGAATCAAAATCGGCATATCCG
This sequence comes from Dehalococcoidia bacterium, assembly GCA_022825745.1. Taxonomy (GTDB): domain Bacteria; phylum Chloroflexota; class Dehalococcoidia; order Lucifugimonadales; family UBA3495; genus Bin87. Next base: position 18,170 of record JAJDWF010000040.1, read on the forward strand.
GGCAGACCTCCCGTACCGCCGCCAACTGCTCCGGCGCCGTCGCGCCCACTACCAGCCCCAGGTTGCCCTGAGCCGGCAGCGCCGACAAATCCCGCACCAGCCGCATGTACACCGGCTCTCCGCCTTCAACCACCAGGTCCTGCAGGTCCGATGACCCCGGGTTCGATCCCCGGCACCACACGAAAACCCCGCGGTCCGGCCGGCCCAGCCACGGCTCAACGGTCTCCATCCCGCCCCACGGATTCACGGTGACGGCATCAACCCCCCAAACGTCAAACATCGCCGTCGCATAAGCCTCAACCGTGTTCCCAATGTCGCCCCGCTTGGCGTCAATGATAATCACGCAACCCGGCGCCGCGTCCCGTATATGCGAAACCGTAGCCTCCAGCGCCCGCAACCCCGGCAACCCCAACGCCTCGTAAAAAGCGATATTCGGCTTGTAAGCGCAAACCAAATCCGCCGTAGCATCCACAATCGCCCGGTTAAACTCAACCACCGCCCGATCATCACACGCACCCCGCTCATCCTGAGCCTGTCGAAGGATCCCCTCCGGCATCCGCGCAGGATCAACATCCAACCCCACGCACACCAGGCTCTCAGTGGCCCGGCTGGCGGCAAGCAATCTATCCGAAAAACTTATCATTCGTAACCTGATTCCAAAGCGTGGCCGCTGATTATATCAAGCCGTATATCCTTTCCATCCTATGTATCGATGCTAGACTCACCCCAGCGGCCGCGCAAAACTGATCTCATGCCCGTCCGGGTCCGTGATGTGATAGTACCGCTCGCGCCACGGCGCATCCGCCGGCTCACCGTCCGGCGAGTGCCCGGCCTCCACCATCCGCCGGTGATGCGCGTCCACGTCGTCCACGTACAGAATGCACCTACCCCACCAGCGCACGTCCGCATCCTCAACCAGGATCAAATTCAAATACCCGTCGCCAACCGCCAGCGACGTAAACCCCGCCTCCGGCCCGCCGTACAAAATCGGAATGCCCGCCCCATCGTGATAAAATGCCACCGACCGCGCCATGTCCCGCACCGCCAACGTAACCGCGCTAATACTCTGCACCGTCATGCAAATTTCCCCTTCGTCATTCCCGCGAAAGCGGGAATCCAGCGTACCGAACAACTGATTATAAAGATACACCCATGAAAATCGAAATCGGCGAATCCCTCTGCTATTCCTACCTGCGACACGTCAAAGGCTGCTGGCTGGTGCAAACCAACTGGAAGGCCTCCGAGCACTGGACGAAGCAGATAACCGACGCCGAACTGGAGGCCATGTTCCAGCAAATGCGCCGGCGTTTTGAAACGGACGGCAGCGTTTTCAAGAAGACCGCTGGCGTGGGGCAATTCATGCAGCAAGCCGAAATCGACGTGATTGGCATTGACCAAGCTGGCAGTATCCACGCTATGGATGTCGCTTTCCATGAGAACGGCTTGAACTACGGCGGTGGCGTTGCTAACCGAATACTCAAGAAAATGCTGCGTGCCCACCTCCTGCTAGCCGCGTATAACCCACCGGGAAGCAAGTTGCAAATTTACTTCGTTTCGCCAAAGGTGCACAAGAGAGTTCAGGCCGATTTAGAAAGCACTTTTGCCGACCTGAGTGAGCAGTACCCGGAAACCGAATGGCATCTGATTACCAACGAAGACTGCCACACCCAAATCGTCCAACCCACCCTGGCTAAGGCTGACTCCGTAGCTGACACCGCCGAGCTATTCGTGCGCGCCTCCAAACTCCTCAACCTCTCCGGCATATCAGCAACGCAACCCCAACCATCCCTTTCCCAACCCGACCGTCATTCCCACGAAGTCGGGAATCCATCCGATAGATTCGGCAACCTTCCTTCTAGTCCACGGTTCTCAGCCACCGGAACATCGTTGCAGAACGAGGTGCGCAGTCTGATGAGAACCCTGCTTGAAGAATCTCCAACCATTCTTGATGACGATGACTTGCGCAACCTCATGGACTACCATTATTGCGCTAACCGTCTATCCCTCAAGATTGGCAACCATGCCCTCCTCAGGGAGCAACAGCACGGAAGAAGCGTTAATGGCCATAGCAGGTATTGGAAAGACCTGTACGCAGGCAGATTCTTTGTCTGTTCGCAATGGTGGAAAGACAACCACACGCACAATGCCAACAGCCTGCTGCGGTTCCTAGATGAAATCGCCCGCGGCAAACCGAACCACCCCGACATCTCGAAACTCGACCAGCACACTGCGCGCTTCCTCGAATTCATCGAAGCCGGAAACTGATGCGCATCAGCCTCATCATCTCAAACCCAAAATCCTGTCTGTCCTGTGCATCCATGAAAAACACACTCCCCCCCGCTTGCCTACCCCGCCTCGAGTCCATCCTCCGCGAAATGGACTCCGTCATCGTCGCCTGCTCCGGCGGCGTCGATAGCACCCTCCTGGCGGTGGCCGCCCAACTCGCGCTGGGTAGCCGCGCCCTGGCCGTCACCGCCGTCTCTCCCGCACTGGCCGCCCGCGACCTCGCCGACGCCGAGGCCATCGCGACCCAATTCAACCTCAACCACCGCATCATCAACACCGACGAACTCCAGCGCGCGGGCTACGTCGCCAACAGCCCCCAACGCTGCTACTTCTGCAAAACCGAACTCTACGACCAGCTATCCGATTTGGCCGCCGCCGAGGGCTACGCCTGGATCGCCAACGGCGCCAACACCGACGACCTCGGCGACTACCGCCCCGGCATGACCGCTGCCGCCGAGCATAAAGTCCGCAGCCCCATGGTCGAAGCCGAAATGGACAAGGCCCAGGTACGCGCCGCCGCCCAATGGCTCGGCGTCCCCCTGTGGGACAAGCCGGCCCAGCCGTGCCTGTCCTCCCGCATCCCCTACGGCACGACCGTAACCGTCGAGTCCCTGCGCCGCATCGAGGCCGCCGAGGACATCCTGCGCGACCTCGGCCTCCGCGAAGTCCGCGCCCGCCACCACGACAAGCTCTGCCGCATCGAAGTCGCCGCCAACGACATGGAACGCGCCTTCACCCACCGCGACGAAATCGCCACCCGCCTCAAAACCCTCGGCTACCTCTGGGTCTCCCTCGACCTCAACCCCCTACGCTCCGGCAGCCTCAACGACGTCCTGAAATAGTCCCGTCTTTCCCGCACCCCATGAAAGCCGCCTACATCCAGTCCGTCGGCGGCGCCAGCGGCGACATGCTCCTCGGCGCCCTCCTCGACGCCGGCGTCCCCCTAGACGCCATCCACGACGCCATTGCCGCCCTCAAAATTCCCAACGTCAGCATCGCCGTAGCCGACGAAACCCGCTGCGAAGTCCGCGGCTCCCGTACCCTGGTGGACACATCCAACGCGCCACGCTACTCGCCGCAGCAGATGCTCGACGCCGTAGCCAACGCAACCGCCCTGTCCGACCAGACCCGCACCCGCGCTACCGCCGTTCTCAACGCCCTGTTCGCCGCCGAAGCACGCGTCCACGGCGGCAACCCCGACGAAATCCACCTCCACGAACTCGGCACCGCCGACACCCTCGTTGACGTCGTGGGAGTAGTCCACGGCCTCGAACAACTCGGCATTGACCGCATCTACGCATCCCCCCTGGTCCTCGGCGAAGCCACTGGCCCGCGCCGGCCCAACGGCTACAGCAACCCGGCGCCGGCCACCCTGGAAATCATCGCCACCGCCAACGCCCCCGTCGCGCCCGAACGGCCCTTCCACGCCAACGTCGGCGAACTTACCACACCCACCGGCGCAGCACTCATCACCACCCTGGCCGACGAATACCGCCAACCGGCCATGACCCTAAACCACATCGGCGTAGGCATCGGCGGCAAAAACCCGCCAGCCTTCCCCAACGTAATCCGCCTCTGGCTCGGACAAACTGCGGCTCATCCTGATCCCGTCGAAGGACAGCCCTTCGCCCACTGGCAGGACAACGTGATCCTCCTCGAAACCAACCTCGACAACGCCACCGGCGAACAGCTCGGCTACGCCATGGAACAGCTCTTCAACGCCGGCGCCCTCGACGTCTGGCACACTCCCATCCAGATGAAAAAGAACCGCCCGGCCATCCTGCTCTCTGCCCTGGGCCCTGCCGAACTCGAAACCCAACTGGCTGAAGCCATCCTGCGACACACCCCCACCCTGGGCGTCCGCGTCCGCCCCATCACCCGCTACGTAGCCCACCGCGACACCATCACAGTAGAAACCGAATACGGCCCCATCCGCCTCAAGCGCAAATACCTCTCCGGCCAAATCGTCAGCCAATCCCCCGAACACGACGACATCGCCAAAGCCGCCCAAACCCACAACCTCCCCTGGCAAACCGTGTTGAGCTCCATCATTGGAACTGTTTATGATCTTGGTTAGATATCCCCACACGCACACACCCATGAGGTCAGGGATCATTGCGTCTTGTTTGTTGTGCGTATTCTGCCTTTACTTTCGCTTTGATGAAACTAGAAAACGGAGCCCCAGGGCTTTGAAATCTATTCAATATTCGCGGTTTGTTCTTAGGATCTGCCTTGACAAATTCTTCTACGAATATCTTGTATTGTCCAATGCGCATCGCGTTTAGGTGAGTCGCGTGGAGATCTAAATCCTCGATGGTTTTCCGCGCTTTCGCTTGGAGATGATGAGGAAGATCTATATTCACTCCAATGGCACCATCATTAAGGTCGTAGTCGAACATCATTTGGGCATCAGGCTCGCGTGGATTCACGTACCCTTCATTGGGCGCTTTATCACCCTTTTTGTCATTGCAACGATGGCACGAATACATTAAATTTTGCCATTCAAAGGTGAGTACGTTAAAGCGCTCCCGCGGCAGGAAATGGTCAATCTCATTTCGTGCTTCGCCACCGCTAACGTCGCAGTCCCGTTCGCAATACGCGCAAATCCCGACACTGGAGTAGTCCCTGTCTCCTCTAACAGGTGGCAGTTTCACTTGGGGGCCGAATTGTTCAACCAGAGCCTCCATCAACTTAACATGATCACTCGTTTCGAGGTTCCAGGTAAAGTTTTGGTGTAGATCTTGATACTTTTTCTCAAAATCGTTTAGCCTATTGCCACCACGATCTAGAAATGGTGGCACAGGATTGCCGACGACCGAGTGCATTATTGTTCCTCCTCATCAAGCAGTTCAGCGAGTTGAGCCATAAACAGTTCGCGCTGAGCTTCGTCTGGACCTCCTGATTCTAAATTGTGGCTAATCGTCGAGCGCAATTTGTCCATTTCGTGAGCCCAAACTTCTAAGGCCATTTCGTGTTCCGTTTCCAAATGCTCCAACCAACTGGCAGCAATCGCCTGATCATCGGTTAGAGTATCCGAGCCATTGAGTTCCGCCAGTTTGTGTTCTCGCCACCGCTGCCAAGGCTCATCTGAAGGTTTCTCGAAACGGAGCCATCGTAGAATCGCGGCCGCTTCGGCCGTACGGTCATCAGTAGGATCCCCAATGCCCATAGATTCTCGCAAGACCTCTTCCACCGTCCAACCTACGTAGTTATGGGCGTTAGAGGACACTTTAATTACTCCAAATTGGTCAACGTGCATCTTATGCACTTGACCGGTTTCCCTTCCAGCGACGACGAATGGGGAGTGTGTCGTCGCAAATATTTGCAAGCCGGGGAAGTGTTTGAGCAGAGCCGGAATCACCCGACGCTGCCACGCCGGATGTAGTTGATTTTCGAGCTCGTCAATTAAAAGTACTGCAGGGTTGTCAGACCATTTGTCTTGGAAATCATAAAAATGTGCGATTTTTATCGCGACATACCACAGCCACATAATAGTTCCCTGTGTACCCGCGCTCAAGTCGCCCGCAAAAATCCGACTTTGGCCATGCCGTTTTTGTTGAATCTGCATGTTGTAAAACGCAACGGGCATAGACATCCCCTCTGACCTCAGCATGTGCACGTAGTCGTTCGGCAAATCACCGCCATCTATGATTTCCCGGCATATATCAGTTGAACACTTCCAAGCCAACTCTTTCGCACCTTCGAATTTAATGATTTCCTCCGCGCTGTAGAGGCGAGAACGGAATCCTTCGTGATATGCGTGATTCAATCTCAGTACGGTCGAACAGTCGAAGACGTAGCGTGTGTCTTCAGCCAATATCTCCGATAAAGTGTCAGGGCCCTGCAATTTTGCTGCAAGGTCGTGCATTCTTTCAGCATCTATGCTGAGAGGCAGATGTTGACGGATCGCGGGCACGTAAATCCATGGAACTTCACGCCCCCGAGTCCAGAAGTGTAAACGTTCCCACACCAATCTTAAGGATTCATCCAATTCCTCCTTGAGAGATTCGATGGTGTCCGTTTCCTGACCGGGCCAGTCGTCGCTAAACTCCAGTTGGAATACACCATTTTGTTCGTCGTCTTGATTGGCGATCCTGAGGATTTGCCGGTTCCCCGTCGCTTTCAGCGACGCTTTGTCGGGAACGTGCATCTCACGGAGGACGCTGGTTTTGCCTGCAGTATTAGGCCCGATGAAGACATTCACTCGCTTATCGAATTCAAACTCAACCAACTCTGTGAATGGCGGGATACCGCCAATCGTCATTCCTTTGATATACATGATCATCCTCCCTGTGGGCATTTTACCCCATCGCAAAGCCATCAATCTAGTACCCCTCGCTCCATAACCGCCCCCACTCCGTCCGCAGCGCCTTCCGCACCCGACCCTTGCCAATCGTATTCAGCCAGTATCCGTTGTGGTACAGGTTGCTCGCCGCATACGCCCAGCCGGCCAACGGCGACCGTAGCAGCGCGTTCTCCAGCGGCTTCAGCGGACCCCAATAGATCATCTTCTGCCCCCGGCTCGCAAACGTATTCTCGTTGTCGGCGAACCCCCAGTTCACCCGGCTGATATCCGGCTCGTCGCCCACCACCTCGATAGCCCGCATATCGCCCACACCCAGCCCGCGCTCGTGCGCCAGCCGGATGAACCGCAGCGACAGCGGATCAAACCCCATCATCGACGCCACCACGGCATCGACGGCCACCTGGTCGGCCCCCGCCACGATCCGGTTCTTGATGTGCCACCGCATCGCCCGCGGACCCGGCCCGTCGCCGGCAAACGTCCCGTCCGTAACCGCAAAGATGCCCGGGTGTATCTCCTGCTGAATCGCCAGCAAGTCCACCAGCGTCTCGTGAATCACCGAGTGCGTCCAGTGCCGCTTGCGGTGCAGCAATCCCCCAAAAGCGTTCTTCATCGCTCCCGTCATCGTCGTGAACACGTGCGTCTTCATCGTCGGCAGATGCACGATGTTCTTACCCTCAAACAGCGCCGGTATGTCGATGCCTTCGGGATAGATGTCGTGCAGCACCATCATCTGCGCCTTCGGCTCGTACCGCACCCACGGCTCCGGCGGCGTGTCCAGGTGCACCGTGCGCAGCCCGTACTTGTCCTGCACCGGCTTGTGCTTGTTGTTCGCCTCGCCCTCAAACGAGTCCACCACCACCGTCCCGTTATGCGCCGCAATCAACCCGCCGTCGTCGTGCCCCATGTTCCGCAACCCGCGAATCACCCCCTCCAGCTGCCACGGCGTCGTCGAGCACCCCGGATACCAGTGCTGCCACGAGATGTTGATCTTCAGCAGCGTCTCCACGTCGGTGGACAATACCTGCTCCGCCCCCGCCAGCCGCATCGCCCGCTCCACGTCCGCCAGCACCGTCTCCGGCGTCGTCGCTACCACCGCCACCACCGGCGACCCAACCCGCCGCGCGCCCGCCGATTCCGGCGCAGTCCCCAACCGCTCAACAGTAGTCATCAAAATCTCCTGAAACCTAGCGTCCTTCCTTCGCCCGGAAGTGCGGTATCACGTACTCCCCGAACAGCCGTATCGAGTTCATCACTTCCTCATGCGTCGCATACCCCGCCTGGAATATCGGCATGATCTCGTCCACACCCATCGACTCGAACTCCTCGATCACCCGGATGCACGCGTCCGGATCCCCCACGCAGTACCCGCCGCCGGCCAACAATTCCTCCGGCGTTGGCGGCGCCTGCTGCTGCGGGTCCTCCGACGGACGCGACGGCCCGCCCCCGCGCACCGCGCCGCCCTGCACATAGAACTTATACTCATCCGGCACCGCGTCCTGGTCCACTCCGGCCCACTCCAGCACGAACCGCTGCCGGCTCTGCTCCAGGTACCACGCGGCAACTTCCGCGCCCTTCTGCCGCGCCTTCGCGTCGTCCTCGTCGCAGAACCCGATGGTCGATGCCACCACCTGCCGATTCGTGAATCGACCCACCGGATTGGCGTTCTCGATGCTCTCGAAGTAGGCGTTCACCAACCCCCGCGTCTTGTCCGTGCCGCCCAGCGTGTTCACCAGGCACCCGACGCCCAACTGGCCGGCCAGCCGGAACGTGTCCTCCTGGGTGCAGGCCATCCACAGCGGCGGATGCGGCTTCTGCAACGGACGCGGTATCACCTCGCGCGGTGGAATCGTCCAGTTCTCACCGTCGTGGCTGAACACCTCGTCGCACCACATCCGCGGCAGGCACTCCAGCGTTTCCACCATCATGCTCTGCGTCTGCGCCACGTCCGTCCCGAACGGCGTCAGCTGGTACGGCCCCTTGGTCCGCCCGACGCCGACGTCCACACGCCCGTCGCTCAGGATGTCCAGCGTCGATGCCCGCGCCGCCACGTGCAGCGGATGGTGCACCGGCGCCAGCACCACGCCGAACCCCAGCCGCATCTTCTTGGTGTGCTGCGCCATCACCGCCAGCGTGACCTCCGGCGCCGACGAATGCGCGAACTCGGTCAGGAAGTGGTGCTCCACCAGCCAGACCCGCTCGAACCCCATTTCCTCCGCGTACTGCACCTGTCGCACCGCGTCCCACAGCGTGTCGTATTCCGCCGAATCCGTCCACGGCCGCGGCATCTGCAACTCATAAAACATCCCAAACTTCATAGCTCGCATCTCCAACAAACGCCGTCATTCCCGCGAAAGCGGGAATCCAGAAAAATCATATCACCAGATATCCTCCCTCACATCGCAGTCCAACCCCCATCAACAACCAGCATCTGCCCCGTCGTCGCTCCCGCCGACTCGCTCGCCAGGTAAATCGCCGCCCCCACCAGTTCCTCGGGGTCCATCCGCCGGCCCAGCGGCATTTTCACCAGCAGCTCCTCGTCCCGGCTCAACCCGCCTCTCCCCGCGTCGGCGAAAGCCGCCTCTAGCTCCTCTGCCTCCAGCACCCCCGGCGTCAGCGTCGGCCCCGGCCCGATGGCGTTCACCGTAATCCCATACCGCGCCCACTCCAGCGACAATGCCCGCGTCAGATTCAGCAGCCCGCCCTTGCTGGCGCAGTACGCTGCTCGATTAGCCGCTCCCACCAGCGCGAACTGCGACGCCACATTGATGATGCGCCCATACCCCTGCGGAATCATCAGCCGCGCCGCCGCCTGCGCGCAGAAAAACGCCCCCTTCAGGTTCGTGTCCATCACCGCGTCCCAGTCCTCCTCGGTCACCTCCAGCGCCGGCGCCCGCCGCCGTATCCCCGCGTTGTTCACCAATATGTCCAGCCCGCCCAGGTCCCGTTCCACCTGCCGGATCGTCGGCCGGATTTCCTCCACCTCCTGGACGTCCAGGTCCACGGCAATACCCACCTTCCCCTCATTCCGTATCCGCCACACCGTATTCGCCAAACCCTCCCACGACTCATCCGACCCCAAATCGCAAACCGCCACGTCCGCCCCGGCCTGCGCCAACCCCACCGCCAGCGTCGCCCCAATCCCCCGCGCCGCCCCGGTCACCAAAGCCTTCCGCCCCGTCAAATCCAAACCCGCAAAAGCCATCAAAGTCCTCCGTTCTCGCAGAATCCTGCCAGTCCTGCCGAATTATACCCGGTGCGTCCATGCCAACCCCCAATCTATGGCATAATACGCCCACCGTTTTCGTCGCCGCCCGAACACGCCAGGGGGCCAAAGGAGCAAGGTATGGTTATTTCCGCGCAGGAATCTACAGACGCTGCCATTCAATCCGGAGCGGGGATTGACGAGTTCGAGGTCATCGTCCTCGGCGCCGGCGTTACGGGACTCTATTCCCTCTACCGCCTCCGCAATCTCGGCTTCTCCGTCTGCTCCTTTGAGGAGGGCGACGGCGTCGGCGGCACCTGGTACTGGAACCGCTACCCCGGCGCGCGCTTTGACTCCGAAAGCTACACCTACGGCTATTCCTTCTCCAAGGAACTCCTCCAGGAATGGGAGTGGAAGGAACACTACTCCGCCCAGCCCGAAAACGAGCGTTACCTCAACTACGTCGCCGACAAGTTCGACCTGCGCCCGTTCATCCGCTTCAACTCCCGCGTCGCCTCTCTCGTGTACGACGAGGCCGCCAACCGCTGGACCGCCACCACCGATGACGGCTACCAGGCCCGCGCCCAGTACGTCATCACCGCCATCGGCATCCTCTCCGCCCGCTACATCCCCGACTTCGAGGGTCTCGAAAGCTACGAAGGCGTCTGGACCCACACCAACCGCTGGCCCAAGGAAGGCATCGACATGGTCGGCAAAAAGGTTGGCATCATCGGCACCGGCGCCACCGCCGTCCAGCTCATCCCCGAAATCGCCAGGGACGTCGGCCACCTCACCGTGTTCCAGCGCACCCCCAATTTCTGCGTGCCTCTCCGCAACTCGGTCATCGACGACGAAACGCAGGAGTACATCAAGACCCACTACCCCGAGATCTTCGAGCAGTGCATGGCAACCCCTGGGTCCTTCATGCACATGTTCGATACCCGCTCTGCCCTCTCTGTCTCGGAGGAGGAAAAACTGGAGCAGTACGAGCGCCTCTGGGCCGAGCCCGGCTTCAAGAAGTGGCTCTCCAACTTCTACGACATCATGATGCCCGGCCAGGCCAACGAGGACTACGCCGAGTTCGTCCGCAACAAGATTCGCGAGCGCGTACACGACCCCGAGGTCGCCGAAATGCTCGTTCCCAAGAACCACATGTTCGGCTCCAAGCGCCTGCCCTGCGAGAGCGGCTACTACGAGGTCTATAACCAGGACAACGTCCGCCTCGTTGACGTCCGCCAGGATCCCATCGCCCGCATCACCCCGCGGGGCCTCCGGCTCAACGGCGGCGAGGACTTCGACTTCGACGTCCTCATCTTCGCCACCGGCTACGACGCCGTCACCGGCCCTCTCAACCTGATTCACATCCAGGGTATCGGCGGCGAGGTCCTCAAGGAGAAGTTCGCCAACGGCCCCCGCACCTACATGGGCATGTCCAGCTACAACTTCCCCAACCTGTTCACCATCAACGCCGCCTCCGTGGGCAATTTCCCCCGCTCCGCCGAGCCGCTGGTCGAATGGGTCACCGAGGCCATCGCCCACGTCCGCGACAGCGGACGTCAACGCATCATGGCCACCCCGGAGGCCGAGGAAGCGTGGGTGCGCCACATGCGGGAAGACGGCGAAAATATCCTGCGAACCCAGGCCGATTCCTGGTTCGTCGGCGCCAACATCCCCGGCAAGGCCCGCGTCCTGCTCACCGCCCCCGACACCGCCCCCGTCATGCGAGCCAAGCGCGCCGAAGTAGCCAACAACGGCTACGAAGGCTTCACCCTCGACTAGCCACAACCTCGCTCATCCTGAGCCGACACTGTTCACCACGTAGG
>JAJDWF010000116.1 GCA_022825745.1 Dehalococcoidia bacterium
CACGGCGACGTTGACGCCCTGCCGGCGCATACCGACCAGGATGGAGGCCCATTCCGGCCGGCGCGACGGGGTGATGACCATCAGGGTGTTGAAGCCGGAAAGGTGTGGCCGCAGGTCCTGAAGGAACCTTTCCATCGGCAAGACTCCGTCGGAACGGATGCCGGCCAAAGCTTCCATCAGGACTCCCAACTGGGCCGGCCGGCGGTCGGGCTTCAGAATCCAGGGCTCGGAGCCGTTGGCGGCCAAACCTGCCGGGGTTGCCGTTTCGTCCCAGTGTCTCACCAGGGATGCGGCGATGGTAACGGCGAGTTCTTCCGTGTTGTCCGGCGGCTCGCCGACGTGAGAACGCCGCTCCATGTCGAGCACGGCCCACGCCTGGGCGGAAACGCCGATGTCAAACTCCTTGACCATCAGGCGATTCATACGCGCGGTGTAGGGCCAGTGGATTCGTCGCAGGCTGTCGCCGTGAGCGTAATCGCGGACGGTGGACGACTCCGGCGTGATGGCCGGCGTGCGGCGAGAGAACACGCTGTCGCTGGGCAGGTTGGCGAAACGCTGATCGAGGTCCGGCAGCGGCACCGTTTGCGGAAGCACGGTGAAAGGCTGTCCGTCAAGAAAGGTTCGGGTCAGCCGGAAAAGGCCGAACGGGTCGCGGGCCGTTACGCGCAACTGGCCGGTGCGATAGATGCCCCGCCGGGACAGGTAGGTGGCGATGCGGAAGGACCGCAACTGGCCCTTGACCAGCGCTACCGTACGACCGCCCGGCTGCGGCAGATCGGTGTCTTCGACGACTTCCAGCCACGACTTGGGCATCCTGGTGTGGTTCACCAGTTGGACCTGCCCGTCCAGGTACTCGCCGATATGCCCCCGCGTGCCGATACGGAACAGCCGCACCTCTAGGCCGCGCAAATTGAGCCACGCCCACCCGTAGCCGATGCAGACCAGCGCGATCAACGTGAACAGCAGCCGGTAAAAGAACGGGAAGCCGGTGCCCAGGGCATAGAACATTACGACCAGGATCAGCAGGCCGAAAAGAAGCTTGCGCCGGTGCTGGCTGATGATCTGTTTAATCATCGTCGGATACGTCAGTTGGTCCAGAATTCGGGATTGGTGAAACGCTCCGGTATTTCGCCGTCCATGGCGGAACGAAATTCGTCAACGCTCATTCGTAGCTGCTTGGCGATAATCGTTCCCATCAATTCGGCTCTGACTTCCTTGTTGCTGAAGGATACGTGAGTGCGCAAACCAAGTCCGGGATGGTGGTAACGCCAGTGATCGTTATGGATAGTTTCGATAAATCCCATTTGAAGCAGCACGCGACGCAACCTGCGTGGTCGAACATTGGCAAAGCGCGGCATTAGACGCCAGCCGGCTCTTTGGCTGGGATGGAGACCTGATGAACCTTATAGTCAATGCCTTCGTCGGAAAGTTCTCGCATCAGGTCAGCCATCTCGGCGGCGGCGGTTTCGAAGTCAGCCAGACTGACTCCATCATCCCAGGGATAGTGGATGACGTCTGTCATTGCGGAGACGATGTCAGCCAGCGCTTTCTCTTCAGTTTCGCCATGTCCCCAAACGCCCACAACATACGAGCACCAACAGGAGTAGGAAATAGAGCCGTCAGAAAGGGGGCCGGCCCAAACAATAACGTCGAAAGTGTGCATCATCAAACCTCGTGGGAACGGTAGATTGCTGTCCTGCCCAGAATTGTGAAAGTAAGTTCAGATTCTGCTCTACCCCGCTCCCGGCACCGCCACGGTATTGAGCACTTCGGATACCAGTCGCTCGGGTCGGATGCCGCGCATGCGGGCGGCCGGAGTCAACACGATGCGGTGGGACAATACGGCGACGGCCAGTTCCTTGATGTCGTCGGGCAGCACGTAGTCGCGACCGCGGATCAAGGCCAGGGCGCGCCCGGTGCGGAACAGTCCCAGGGACGCCCGGGGAGACGCGCCCAGGGCGGCGTCCTGGTGAGAGCGCGTGGCCTCGGACAGGGACACGAGATACTCGCGCACCAGGCTGTCAACGTAAACGCCCTGAGCGGCCTGCTGCAGCTGGATCACGTCTTCGGGGGTCGCCACCGGCTGCAATTCCTGGATCGGGTGGGAGAACTCCTGCTGCGCGATGATGGTTATCTCTTCGTCGAACTGCGGGTAACCGACGTTAACCCGCAAAAGGAACCGGTCGAGTTGTGCTTCGGGAAGCGGGAACGTTCCCTCATACTCAATGGAGTTCTGAGTGGCGATGACCAAAAATGGAGCCGGCAGCGGGTGAGTGACGCCGTCCACCGTAACCTGTCGCTCCTCCATGGCCTCCAGCAGGGCCGACTGCGTCTTTGGGGTGGCGCGGTTGATCTCGTCCGCCAGCACCAGCTGCGCGGCGATGGGGCCGGAACGGAAGCTGAAATCTCCCGTTCCCTGGTTGTACACGGAAACTCCGGTAACGTCGCTGGGCAGTAGGTCGGGGGTGAACTGGATGCGCGAGAAGGTGCCGCCGATGGACACCGCCAGAGAACGCGCCAGCATGGTTTTGCCCACGCCGGGAACGTCCTCAACCAGTATGTGTCCGTCGGCGATCAGGGCGGCGAGAGCCTGCTCGATGACGTCGTTTTTGCCGATGATGACGTTGGCAACGTTGTCCGCGATGCGACGGGCGACGGCGGCCGCGTCAACGATGGCCGGAGAAACTCCGGCGGTGGGGGTCTCAATAGTTTGCTGCACCGGCCTGCACCTGCCAATTCTGAGCGTTAAGCGCAGTTTAGCATAGGATTCCCGTCATGGAACCCGTCAAGCCTAGCGATTGCGGAGACCTGGCAACCCGAGTTTCCGCTCCGTGCCGTTGGCGATGCGCCGAATGTTGTCCCGGTGCTGCCAGATGATGAGCGCGCCGCCTACGAAAGCATACAGCGTGTACAGTTGGTGGTGTCCGATCACAAAGGTCAGTGCCAGGCTGATCAGCGCGACGGACAAAGTACCCACTATGCTGCCCAGGGACAGTATGCGGCTGGACAGGGTTACGACCAGGAACAGCGCTCCGCCGGCTATCGCCACCCAGGGCGCCATTACCGACAGGCCGCCGAATCCGGGCATGATGCCGCGGCCGCCGCGGAATCCCAGGTATATCGGCCAGTTATGCCCGCACAAGGCAACCAGCGCGGCGGTTACTTCGGTTTCAACAGACGGGGCTGCAACGGACCCGGCGACGCCGCGCGCCAACAGTACCACCAGGACGGCCTTGCCGGCGTCAAGCACGAACACCAGAGCCGCCGCCTTTCCGCCGGCCGTGCGCAGGATGTTGGACATTCCGGTGCGCCCGCTGCCGAAATGCCGGATGTCCTCGCCCATCGCCAGGTCAACCAGCATGTAGCCCCACGACAGCGACCCAATCAGGTACGCCAATACACAAACCGCCGTGTACCGTAGGACCGGCGACAGTTGCGGAGCGAATACCAGGAGAACTACGCCGGCCCCGACCAGTATGGGCGTCGCCACGAGCATCGCCCACGTAGCACGGCTCGCGCGTTGGAGTATGGTCATCGCCGGGCGCTGGCCCTTCGGGCCGGGTTTGCCCCTGGCGAACGGATACCCGAACGGGGCGTGCGTTCGTCGCGGTCGGGTCTAAAGATCAAACGCAGGTGGGTGCGGTCGAACCCGAACCGATCGCGTATCTGATTTTCCAGATAACGCCGGTACGAGAAATGCACCAGCTTGGGGTCGTTCACGCTGATGGCAAAGGTCGGCGGGTTGACGCCAACCTGGCGCACCCGTCGGATGCGCAGGCGGTTGCGTATGTTGCCCCGCTGCGACGGGGGCGTATGCGCGGAAACGGCGTCGGCCAACAGGTACTGCAACTCGCGGTAGGGCACTCGCTTCTGGCGTTCCTCCCAGAGAGACAGCGCCGTGTCCAGCAATTCCTCAATGCCCTCGCCGGTCAGCGCCGAGGTAAAGCACACCGGTACGTAGGACATGAAGTGCAGGCGTTCCTGGACGCGGTGCAGGACGCGCTCCATGCGGAAACGGTTGCGGTTCACCAGGTCCCACTTGTTCACCACCACGATGAGGCCGCGGTTGGTGTCCCAGGCCAGGCCGGCGATGTGTGCGTCCTGTGCGGTGGCCAGTTCGGTGGCATCGGTGATCAGGAGCGTGATGTCACTGCGCCGCACCGCGTTGACCGCGCGCAGCACGCTGTATCGTTCGATGCCGCGCTGCACCTGGCCCGGCCTGCGGATCCCCGCCGTGTCAACGAGGGTGATCAGGTGGTCCTTATAGGCAACCTCGGTGTCCAGCGCGTCGCGGGTGGTTCCTGCCACCGGGCTGACGATGCTGCGCTCCTCGCCGATTATGGTGTTGGTGAGCAGCGACTTGCCCACGTTGGTGCGCCCGACGATGGCGAGGCGCATTTCGGTCGGCGGAACGTACTCCGGCTCTGTGTCCGTTTCGGCGCTGTCCGAATCCTCGTCATCCTCCCAACCTGCAACGGGTTCTTCCGCAACGTCGTTTTCGTAATCCCACAGGTCAACCAGTTCGGGCGCGGGCAATAGTTCGACGACACGGTCCAGCAGGTCGTAGATGCCGTAGTTGTGGTAGGCGGAGATGAAGGCTGTGTCGGTCAGGCCCAGCGCGTAGAATTCGCTGGCCGCCAACTCGCGGTTGTCGTTGTCCACCTTGTTGACGGCCAGGATCACCGGCTTGTCGGTGCGGCGGAGCCGCTGGGCCACGGCCTCGTCGGTGGCGGTGAGGCCCTGGATCGCGTCGGTGAGGAACACGATGAGGTCGGCGGCGCCCATGGCCATGTCCGCCTGCTGCTGAACGCGCTGCGGAATGTTGCCCTCGGGGTCGTCTTCCAGCCCGCCGGTGTCCACCAGCAGGAACGGCCGGCCTTTCCAGGAGGCGCGGGAAATCAACCGGTCGCGGGTGGTGCCGGCGACCTCGGACACTATAGCGTGCCGCCGGGATAGGATCCGGTTGAACAACGAAGACTTGCCGACGTTGGGCCTTCCGATAATGGCGACCATCGGGGTCGCATCGGTTACAACCCGGCGTTCCGCCGGAGCCGGAGGCAACTCGCCGTCAGGATCGACTATGGTTGTGTCGTCAATAGTTGTCATAATAGGTACTGGGGAACTGCGCGCAAAACGGTTGCCAATGCTGGCCGTCGGATGCGATAACCTACTATCGCGGGCCGGCTACGTCAAGTACGCCACGTTGTCAAACGTACTTGGAATACGGAGGTTCAATATGGTTTCATCTACTCTGATTGCCATTCCCGCCCGACGGGGCAAGGCCGCTTTCCTCGGTCGAGGCCGGAGCGTGCGGGTCATCAACACCCATGGGCAGCAGGTGGTGGACACCTGGGCGTTCCGCCGCGACGACCTGACCGAGTTCATGTCCATGGAGCATTCGCGGACGTCGTTAGGGCGCATCATGCCGGAGCTGGGGCAGTCCATGACAACCAACCGCCGCCGGCCCATCCTGACGCTGGCGGAGGATACCTCCGGCGGGATTCACGATACCCTGCTGGCGGCGTGCGACCGCTACCGCTACGAACTGCTGGGATGCGAGGGATACCACGACAACTGCACCGACAACCTGGCGGCGGCGCTGGCGGAACTGGGCATGACGCCGCCGGAAACACCCAGCCCGTGGAACCTGTTCATGAACATTCCGGTGGGGGCGGACGGCTCCGTCGGATTCGAGCCTCCGGTGTGCAATCCCGGAGACTACGTGACGCTGCGGGCCGAAATGGACTGCATCGTCGCATTCTCGGCGTGCCCGCAGGACATGGTTCCCATCAACGGCGCCGATTGCGTGCCCACCGAGGCCCATTTCCAGACCATTTAGATGGTAGCCGCCACTGGGGTATGGTATCGTTTGGACACCATTCGGTAGAACATCACCCCTGCTTTTCAGTCGAAATGTACGTAATTGGAACGGCCGGCCACGTGGACCACGGGAAATCCACGCTGGTCAAGGCCCTCACCGACATTGACCCCGACCGTCTCCCCGAGGAAAAAGAGCGGGAGATGACCGTTGACCTGGGCTTCGCCTGGATGACGCTGCCCAGCGGCCGCGAAGTCAGCATTGTCGATGTTCCCGGGCACGAGCGATTCATCAAGAACATGCTGGCCGGCGTCGGGGCGATTGACCTGGCGCTGCTGATCGTAGCCGCCGACGAGAGCGTGATGCCCCAGACCAGGGAGCACCTGGCGATCCTGGACCTGCTCCGCATCCGCCGCGGGCTGGTCGTGATCACCAAGACCGATTTGGTCGATGAGGAACTGGTTGAACTGGTCAAGGCCGAGGTTGAAGACGTGCTGGATGATACGGCCTTCGCCGGGTGCCAGATGGCGGCGGTGTCGGCCTATACCGGCGACGGCATGGATGAGCTGAAGGCTACCATCGACGACATTTTGAACGACACCGAATCGCGCCGCGATTTGGGCCGGCCCCGCTTGCCCGTGGACCGCTGCTTCACCGTGAGCGGGTTCGGCACGGTGGTGACGGGTACCTTGATCGACGGTTCCGTTGCCGTGGGACAGCAGATTGAGCTGGCCCCATCCGGCACGCGCGCCCGCATCCGAGGTTTGCAGAGCCACAAGTCGCGCATGGATGCCGCCGCGCCGGGCGTGCGGCTGGCGCTGAACCTGTCCGGAGTGTCGCGCGACGAGGTGTTGCGCGGCGAGGTGCTGACCAACCCCGGCTGGCTGCGCCCCACCCGTCGCTTCGACGCCAACCTGCGCATGGTGAAAGGCGCGCCCCACGCGCTGAAGCACAACGAAGGCGTCACGTTCCATCTCTTCACCAGCGAGACCACCGGGCGGGTGCGGTTGCTGGACGCCGACCGGCTGCAACCCGGCGCCGAAGGATGGGTGCAGGTGTTGCTGGACGAGCCGATTCCCATGGTGAAGGGCGACTTTTTCGTGCTGCGCTCGTCGGAGGATACGCTGGGCGGCGGTCAGATCGCCGACCCCAACCCGACGCGACGGCATCGCCGGTTCGCTCCCGACGTGCTGGAGCGGCTGACCATGCTGGACGCCGGCGCCAGCGAGGATGTGATATTCACCGTCGCCGACCAGATGGGGCCGTGCGACCTCCGTACCCTGTCGCAGCGGTCCAACCTTGCCGACGGGGAAGTGCTGGAGCGGCTGGGTGCGCTGGTGGAATCCGGCGACGTGGTGGCGTTGGGCGAGATGGGCGCCCAGAACGACGCGGTGGTGTACTCCCGGCGCGGCTGGGACATCCTGCGCAACCAGGCGCAGATTGCGTTGCAGGCCTACCACAACCAGTATCCGTTGCGGCGGGGCGCGCCCCCGCAGGAACTGCGCAGCCGTCTCCGGGTATCTCAGCCCGTTTATCTCCGAGCGGCGGCTCGCCTGGTGGAAGAGGGCGTGGTGGTCGATCATAACGGCTTGGTGCGCGCGCCGGACCATAATGTGGAGCTGAGCGAGCGGCAGCAGGCGGACGTGGCCACGTACCTGTCCGAACTGGCCGGCGAACCCTGGTCGCCGCCCACGGACAAGCCCGTTGACCCGGAACTGCTGGCGTACTTGCAGGAAAAGGGCGATGTGGTAAGGGTCAACGAAACCGTGGTGTTCACCACCGAGGCTTACGACGACATGGTTAGTCGCATCGTCGCTCACCTGGAACAGAACGGCAGCGTTACGGTGGCCGCGGCCCGTGAGCTGTTCGGCACCAGCCGCAAGTACGTGCTGCCGCTGCTGGAATACCTGGACCAGCAGCGCGTCACCCGGCGCGTGGGCGACGAGCGGGTGCTGCGGTAAGCGCGGCGACCTGGCGCGATTCAGTCAGCATGGCCCTGGACTTTGGTCAAACCACTCGCCAGCTGATGGCGGCTATGGACGGGGTCGCCGGTTCGCGGCGGAGCCGTCGCCAACGGTTCGCGGATACCCTGGACCGGGCGTTGGCAATCTCGCCGGCTGAGGCCGCCGACCGCACCGCCGCCTCGGGCCGCCGACCGTTCGTTTTCTCCCGCACCGGCCCGGAGGGCCTGCTCGGCAGCCGGGAGCCTCGGCCCGCTCCCGCCGATTGGGTAGCCGTGTCGGTGGACGGTTCCCACATTGACGTTGACCGCCATCTGCCCTTGCGCTGCCATCTGATTAACCTGGGCGGCTGCGCGATCACCTACGGCGAGCAACCGTCGTGCGATCTGTTCAGCGAGCCAGCCCTGGCCATCGAAGACGCTGACCTTTATCTGCGGCCCGATGAGGAGTCGCTGGACGAAACGCTGATCGCCGGCCAGTTGCTGGGAGCGTTGCGCACGGTGCGTGAAGTGGAGCGCCTGGCGGAATCGGTGGACGATTTGGCCGCCGAGAATCCGGTGCTGGCGCTGCTGGATGGCACGCTGGCGTTCTGGGATGTGCAGCGCGGGAACTATCCCGGCTACGTGGTGGACTACCTGATCAACCAACGGCTGCGACCCGCCCTTGGGCGGCTGCGGGCGGCGGCCCGGCCCGGCCGTCCGGTGGCAGTGGCCGCCTACACGTCCAGGCCGCAAACCGCCGAAGTCGCCGGGGCGGTTCGCGTCGCGCTCTGCGGCAGCGGGGACGCCGAGTGTACCCGCCGTTGCAGCGCCCGGCGTTCCGACCTGATGCAGTGCGACGGCGCGGCAGGCTTCGACGACCGGGAATTGTTTGAAGCGTTGCTTGAGCCGGGACAGCGTTCCCCACTGTACCAGTCTGGACGGCTCGCCTCGCGGTTCGCCGTTGGGTTGGCCCTGGGCGAGGAATGGAGCCACTTCTACTACCTGCACAGCGGAACCGAGATCGGCCGGGTGGAGGTCCCCGCCTGGGTGGCCGACGACCCGCGCTTGTTGGCGCTGAGCCACGCCATGCTGGCCAAGCAGTGCGAGTTGGGGCTAGGCTACCCGGTGGTGATTTCCGAAGCCCACGAACAGGCGGTGGTCTCCGGCCGGGACCGGGAAGAGTTTCGCAAGCTGGCGCTAATGCTCATGGAACAAAATGGCCTGCCAACCCCGGAGTCAGCCAAGACGGTATCCAAGCGGCTGCCCTGGCTGTAGGGGCAAGCGCCGGCGATAAACACATACGGAGAGGTAAAACGATGGGTGAGTTGAACGATTTGGCGGCATCGGTGGCCGCTTTGCTGAAGGAGCGAGGCGACAGCCTGGCAGTATCGGAATCCTCGTGCGGCGGGTTGATTTCGGCGGCGCTGGTGTCGATTCCGGGGGCGTCGGACTACTACGTGGGCGGTTCGGTGGTGTACACGCGCACGGCGCAGAAGGGGTTGCTCCAGGTTCCCGACTCGGCGATGGAAGGCCACCGGGCCAGCACGGAATACTACGCCCTGCTCAACGCGCGCACGTCTCGTGAAATCATGGGCACCACGTGGGCGCTGGCCGAAACCGGTGCCAGCGGGCCAACGGGCAACCGCTACGGCGACAACTACGGCCACGCCTGTTTCGGCGTCGCCGGGCCGGTCGAGCGGTCGCAGACGCTGGAGACCGGCAGCCCGGACCGGGAGGGCAACATGTGGGTGTTCGCCCGCACCGCGCTGGCGCTGCTGGAGGATGCCATCAGATCCGCCTGAGTTGGGCATCCGGTTGGCTGCCGCGAGGGCCGGTCCTTACGGTTGCACGCGCTCCACGTGGTCGGCCAACTCTGCGGCGCTGGTGAATTGGGCGGCGGTACGGAGAAACTCCGCCAGGGAAGGGCTCCGGCGACGTAGCTCCAGCACCTGCTCGCCGATTATGCTGATGCCGGCGGCCCCGGTGGTGCCGTAGGCCCCGTGGAACGCGAAATACGCCTGGTTGAGCTTTCGGATCGGGTAGCCTTCGGATACGAAAATCCGGCGGCGCGCTTCCATGTACGCCTCCGCGCCGTCAACGTCGCCGGATGCCAGCAGTTCGTCCACCCGAACCCTGGTGGCTCGCATCTCGGCCTGGAAATCGAACCGGACCGGATTGTTGGGGGCGGTATGCTCACCAGTAGTGGGCGCGTGGTAGGGGTGCGCCAGTGACTGAGGTTCCGTCCCTTCCAGCCGGTGACGGGCCAGTTGTCCGATTTCGATACCGGCGATGGTGGCCACCGTCTCGTTCAGCGCGGTCAGCTCGCCGCTTTCAAAGTAGCGGCGTCCCAGCGGTCGGAACCACAGCCATTGATGTACCCACTCATGGGCGATGACCTCCAGGGCGTATTCCAGCTGTGTGCCGTCGGAGACGATGGACGGATACAGGGCGATGCCCCCGGTATTCGCCACCAGTGCCGACAATTCGGTATCGGTTTCCACCTGCGCCTCAATCCGTTCCCGGGCGTCGTTATCGATCCCGGTGCGCATCAGGCCGCCTTCGATTCGCTCGATCCGCTCCCGGGGTGAAAGTATCAAGACCGTGGGCGAGCCGGTCAGCGCCGTGTCAACGGGCGGGAACACGCCGGTCCACGCTTTGAACCCCAAGTCCTGGAGGGTGTCTGCCACCGCCGACTCCAGGGTTTCTTCTACCTCGGGACGGAGGGCGCCCCGCATATCGGTCAGGTCCTCCCGTTCGCGCCGCAGTTCCGCAATTTGGCGGCTCGTTGCTGCGGCGGGTTGCGCGCTGGCTTGAAGAGTGATGACTTGCCGGTTGATTTCCTGCACCCGTTCTCCAAGCTGGAAGTAATGTTGCACTTGAGCCGCCTGCTGGCCCGGTTCAGGGCTATGCTCGGGGCTATCGAGTAATGAGCGGGCGCCATTGACCGCGCGATGCACCCACTTGTCGGGCAGGTTGCCCAATTCCCAACCCACCACGCGGAACTCATAGGGTGAGATGGCGAGGGCGACGGCGCTCGGGCGAAAATCGTGAACTGAAAGCAGCGCCAGCCCCAGCAGGAACCAAACGCAAATCTTGAAACGCAACGTAGTATGAACTCGTCAGTATGCTAGAATCTTCTAACCTAATGATAGCAAGAGTGCATACAGACTGGAGGCGCGCTGCGCAATGACTACAATGACCACGCAAGCCAGCGATGACGACTTTGAGAGAGTTGAGCAGGGCATAGACTGGATCGAGAGGCTCGAAAGCATCAGAGCCAGGCAGGATAAGGAGTCGGCCACGAAAGAAACGATCCAGTACGTGGACCGGCTTCGGGCCGCTATTACGGCCCTGGCCGGCGACTTTTCGGCCCATCAACTCGCCGCGCAGCACGGCGCGGAGGTCGCGCAACTGGTGGACGGCATCAGGAACGCCGACATCGTGGACCCCTGGGCCGAGTACCTACTGCCCTCTCTCCTTTCTTGACACCCGCCCGGCCTCGTAACATAATCCCTACGCCTGAATGCGCGATTTTCAATAACGCCGTTCCATACGGTCCGCCTGCCGGAGGCCCATTTTGTCCACCAATTCGTTCACTCTTACCGATGAAATGCGCGAACAGTCCATCGGCGTTGAAAGTGAGCCGGTCTCCATGGCGATTGAGCAGGGACACGTCGCGCGTTTCGCCGAGGCGATCGGCGACGATAACCCGGCGTACACCGTGGGCACGCCCGAAACCGGCGGCATCATCGCGCCTCCGACCTTTCTGCGCGCCATGCGGGGCATTCGCCCGGAACTGCCCTTTGACGCCCCGTTCACGCGCCTGCTCGACGGCGGCAGCGATTGGGAATACTTTGGACACGTCCGACCGGGCGACACCATCACGGCGGTGGGTCGCGTCGAGGACATCCGTGAGCGCACCGGCAGCATCGGCCAGATGCTCATCGCCACCATCAAGATCACGTATCGCAACCAGCACGACGCCGTGGTCGCCACCCAGACCAGCACGTCGATCCGTTACTGATCACACCGCAGTTTGAGGCAAATCATGTCGGAACAGATTTATTTTGAGGACGTCAGCGAGGGAATGGAGCTGCCCGTCGAGGTACGCAACCCCACGCCACGCCAACTGGTCCAGTATGCCGGCGCATCCGGCGACTTTTACGAAATCCATTACGACAGGAATTTCGCCCAGAGCACCGGCCTGAAGGACATCATCATCCACGGCGCTCTGAAGAACGCCATGCTGGGCGCGTACGTGACGGGATGGGCCGGCCCCGCCGGTGAACTGCGCCGCCTGACGGTGCAGTATCGCGGCATGGACTACCCCGACGAACCCATCACCGCCAAGGGACACGTTTCGCGCGTGTACCAGGAAGGCCAGTCAAACCTGGTGGACTGCACCGTCTGGCTGGAAAACCCCGAGGGACAGCAGACCACCCCGGGAACGGCGACGGTCCATCTGCCCAGCCGCTCCGACTAAAACCCGCAAGCATCAAACCAAAGGACTCAATCACAATGCCCAATAATCTGGAAGGAAAGGTAGCCATCGTAACCGGAGCCGGCCGTGGCATCGGCCGCGGCGTGGCCAAACTGATGGCGGAAGAGGGCGCCAGCGTCGTTGTCTGCGACCTGGGCGGCAACGTGGACGGCACCGGCGAGGACATATCGGTGGCGCAGCAGGTGGTCAACGAGATCACCGAGGCCGGCGGCAAGGCGGTAGCCTGCACCGAATCGGTGGTGTCAATGGATGGCGGCGAAAAAATCGTCCAGACCGCCATCGACAATTTCGGTCGGCTGGACATTGTGGTGACCTGCGCCGGAATCCTGCGCGACCGGATGGTGTTCAACATGACCGAGCAGGAATGGGACGACGTGATCGCCGTCCACCTCAAGGGCACGTTCACCGTGGTCAAGCACGCCTGCATCCTGTTCCGCCAGCAGCGGTCGGGCCGGATCATCACGTTCAGCAGCGAGTCCGGGCTGATCGGCAACAGCGGTCAGGCCAACTACGGCGCGGCCAAGAGCGGCATCGCCGGCTTTACCAAGGTGGTCGCCAAGGATATGGGTCGGTACGGCGTCACCGCCAATTCAATCGCGCCGAGAGCTACCACCCGCATGATCGGCTCGATACCGGACTCGGCGGCGGAAATCCGCGCGCGAGGCGGAGTGGCCTCCCTGTCGGGCGAAGGCGCCGAGGCCGGAAACATCCGCGATCTGGACCCGGACGGCGTTGCCCCCTTCGTCTGCTATCTGGCCACCGACTATGCCGGCAACATCAACGGGCAGACGTTCCTGGTCTATGGCGACACCATCTCCCTGGTTTCCCAGCCCCGCCCGGAGCGCGCCATCTGGAATGAAACCGGCCATTGGGAAATGGACGAGATTTCCGAGCGCGCTCGCAACTACCTGACGGCGGGCATCCCAAACCCCGCGCCGGCCCAGTAGCGCTATTCCCGTAAGGGCGAATACCTATTCGTCCCTACACTACACAAAGGACTGAACGATAATGCCCCTACTACAAGACAAGGTAGCCATCGTAACGGGCGCCGGGCGTGGCATCGGACGCGGCGTCGCCAAGTTGATGGCCCAGGAGGGCGCCAGCGTTGTCGTCTGCGACCTCGGCGTGAACGTGGACGGCACCGGCGCGGACATTTCCGTCGCCCAGCAGGTGGTCAACGAGATCAAGGAGGACGGTGGCAACGCCGTCGCCTGCACCGAGTCCGTTGCTACCATGGACGGCGGCGAGAAAATCGTCCAGACCGCCGTCGATAACTTCGGCAAGCTCGACATCGTGGTCACCGTGGCCGGCATCCTGCGCGACCGCATGGTCTTCAACATGACCGAGCAGGAGTGGGACGACGTGATCGCCGTGCACCTCAAGGGCACGTTCACCGTGGTCAAGCACGCCAGCATCCTGTTCCGGCAGCAACGCTCGGGCCGCATCATCACCTTCAGCAGCACCTCCGGCCTCTACGGCAACAGCGGCCAGGCGAATTACGGCGCGGCCAAGGACGGCATCGCCGGCTTCACCCGTGTCTGCGCCCGCGACCTGGGACGCTACGGGGTGACGGCGAACTCCATTTCCCCGTCCGCCAGCACCCGCATGACCACCAGCGTGCCCGATGAGGCGCGTGCGCTCCGCTCGGCCCGTGGCATCGCGGCCGGCGGCGGCTTGCGCGGCGATGCTGAGGACGTGGCCCCGATGGTCACGTGGCTGGCTTCCGACGAGGCGGCCCACGTCAACGGCCACGTGTTCCATGTGACCGGCGGGCTGGTGACGCTGCTCAACGAGCCGGAGCCGGTGAAGTCCATCCGCAAGCAGGGTCGCTGGACCGTCGATGAACTGGCCGGCGTGTTCCCCGCCACCATCGGCATCGAACTGTACAACCCGGCTCCCGCACCGCCGCCTACTGCCTAGCGCGCCTTTGCCAACTGTCATTTCCGCGCAAACAGCAATCCACCATAAGGACACCAGCCATGTTTAAAAGTTTCAGCGCTTCATACGCCGGCCACGTCGTGGACGACAATCTAGGCCTGGAGGGTACTCCGGCCAATGACCGTTGGTATTCCAACGATGAGTTGGCCGGCGCATTCGATTGGGCCCTGGACATCTCCAAGCACCTGGAGGCCCACGGCTACGACGAGTTCTGGATGGCCGAGCACCACTTCCAGCCCGAGGGCTACGAGTGCATCCCCAACCTGATCATGCTGGGCCTGTACCTGGCCTGCAACACTCAGCGGCTGAAGTACGGTTGCGGGTTCAACATCACCCCCATGTGGCACCCGCTGCGGCTGGCCGAGGACTTCGCCATGGCCGATATCCTGTCCGGCGGGCGCATCATCTTCGGCGTCGGGCGCGGCTATCACTCCCGGGAAGTGGAAACCTTTGGCTCCCCCATGTTCGACGGCGACGCCAACCGCGAAATGTTCGAGGAGCAGGTCGAGGTGATGGTCAAAGCCTTCAGCGAGGAGTCCTTCTCCCACGAGGGCAAGCACTACCAGATTCCGGCCAAGGTCCCATACCGGGGCTACACGCTGGAAAAGCTGAGCCTGGTGCCGCGTCCCATGCAGAACCCGGTGGAGATCTGGCAGCCGCTGGTGTCCGGCAACCCCAAGGGCGTGGACTTCATGGCCCGCATCGGCATCAAGGCCATGGTGGCCAACACGCCGGAGCCGGCCCGGCACGAGCGGCTGACCATGTACCAGCAGGCGGCCGCCAACTATGGCCGTGAGCTGGCGCTGGGCGAGGACATTGCCCTGGGTTACCGGTTCTTCCTGGGCAAGAACCGCGAGGAGGCTATCAAGGAAGCCCGTCCTTACTTTGAGGAAGCCATGAAGTTCGCCGCGCCGCTGGGCCTGATGGCGCTTCAGCCGGAGCAGATTGAAGCGGTGGCAAACCCCGGCCTGCGCCGCGGCGTCCAGTTGCCCACGCTGGAGGGCGCGGTGGAGAGCGGCGCCTGGCTCTGCGGCTCGCCCGACGACATCATCAACAGCCTGAAAGAGGACGAGGCGCGGTATCCCGGTGTGGAGCGAATCAACCTGGGTTCCGTCATGGGTATGCCTCGGGAGGTCTTCAAGGACCAGCTGGCGCGGTTCGCCCAGGACGTCATGCCCGCCTTCAACGACAAATAAGCGACTACGGGCGCGTGAACCTGTGGTAACTCCACGCGCCCTGCGCGCCGCGAACGAACAGGAACAGCAGCAGCAGGTACACCCCTGCCCATACCAGCCCCCTGACGTCGGGATGGAACGGCTCCAGCCGGGTCAACGCGATGATACGGGCCAACAGGAACACCGTTGGCAGCAGCATCCCCGCCAGCCGCAGGCGGAAGTTCAGCCCCAGCCCCAGCATCCCGATCAGGAACCCTTCTACGCCGTGGTAGATGATGATGCGGGCGGGAATCGGCGGGTCTGCCTCTCCGGCGCCGCTCACCTCGGGCGGAATTACCGACGCGACCAGCCACACCAGCAACAGGCCGGTGTTCCACACCCACCAGGCCAATGCCGCCAGCCAGCCCCAGCGCATCCACCGCCGGGCCTGGGCTGGCGTGGCTGCAAATAACCTGCTTATGCGTCTTCGTCCAGCAGCGGCAGCGTAGTCCAGGTCACCGCATCAGGATCGGTCGAGAGGCCCTGCTCTCCGACCATGCGCCGCAGGTCCAGCAGGGTCGCGTTGACTTCCCCGGTAACTTTCTGCCATTCGGGTTCCGGCGGGAACCAGTAAGGCGAGTTGATTCGGACGACCTGGTTTTGTTCGGCATTGAAATAAATGCCGAACCGGGCTGCTTGCTGTTGCATCACAGAATTTCCTTTTTCAAGATCAGGCGCTCGAGGCCGTATTTGCGGCTGCCCATCACGCCGATGATGCCGGCGATGGTAAACCATAGGATGGGCACTTCGCCGCCATGAGCGCCGAAGCCGCCCATGGCCGGGAATAGATGCGGTGCGCCGGCTCCGTTGCCAAAGTGCACGTCGAAGTAGGCAACTACCATCACCACGCACAGGGCGCCGGCTCCCAACCGGGTGAAAATGCCGGAGGCGATGAGCAGCGCCGCGATGAACTCAACCCATCCGGCCACATCGACCTTCCAGCCCAGCGGGTGGGCGGAGGGAAAACCCCACATCAGAAAAGCCTTCTGCGCGCCGTGCAGCGCTACGATGAAGGCAAAGAGCAGGCGGAAAACCAGGTAAAACTCGTCGGTGTACCGGGCCAGGAACTGCCCGAAAACGGGCTTGTCCTGCTCCCCGGCTTGAGATGCATTTGTGGCCATTGCGATCTCTCCCACAGTTGAGATTTATGCGCGGTCTCGGACCGGCACAACTGTGGCGGTAATATATTACACGCGGGCCTGCGCCGCTAGTGAATTACCGGTTCGATGGCGATAGTTTCGTCTCGGCTCGGCCCGGTGGAAATGATCTGCGCCTCGCAGCCCACCAATTCCTCGATCCGCCGCACGTAAGCCAGGGCGTTTTCGGGCAACTGCTCGGTGCGGGTTGCGCGGGCCGTCGGTTCCGACCAACCGGGCATCTTTTCGTACACCGGCTCGCAGCGTTCCAGCAGGGAGGTGTTGGCGGGAAAGCGGTTGACTTCCTTGCCGTCGGCCCGGTAGCCCACGCAGATTTTCACGTTTTCCATCCCGTCCAGGATGTCCAGGCGGGTCAGGACTATGCCGGTAAAGCCGTTAATCTGACGGCTGTATCGGGCGGCAACGGCGTCAAACCAACCAACCCGTCGAGCCCGCCCGGTGGTGGTTCCGTATTCGTGGGCCTTCTCGCGAAGCTCTTCGCCGGCGTGGTCAAGCATCTCCGTGGGCATGGGACCGCCGCCGACCCGTGTTGAATACGCCTTGAAGACGCCGACCACGCCCTGAATGGATTGGGGATCGATGCCCAGTCCGGTGATGGCGCCCCCGATTGACGGAGAAGATGATGTAACGTAAGGGTACGAACCGTGGTCAACGTCCAGGAGCGTGCCCTGCGCTCCCTCTAGCAGAACACGCTTGCCCTGCTCCAGGAGGTCCTGCACCATTTGCTCCGTGGGACGCACCTGGGGCCGCAGCTGTTCTCCCCATTCGCGGCAGCGGGACAGCACTTCGTGCACGTCTATCGGCTCACCGCCGTAAACTCCGGTGATGACCCGGTTTTTCATCTCCACGGCGGCGATCAGGCGGTCGGGCAGATGCTCACCGTCCAACAGGTCCCCTACCCGAATGCCGTCGCGGGAGACTTTGTCAATGTAGGCCGGACCAATGCCCTGACCGGTAGTGCCGATGGCGCCACTGCCGCGGGCTTTCTCCTGCAACTCGTCCAGCAGGATGTGATAGGGCATGATTACGTGGGCGCGGTCGCTGACGTAAAGCCGGCTGGTATCAATACCCCGCTCCTGCAATCCGGCCATTTCCCCCAGCAGAACGTCGGGATTCACCACTACCCCATTGCCGATGATGCCGGTTACTCCCGGCCAGCAGATTCCCGACGGCACCAGGTGCAGCTGGAATTCGCCGCGTTCATTCACCACCGTGTGACCGGCGTTGTTGCCGCCGGCGTAGCGGACAACGCAATCGGATTCACCGGCAAGGTAATCGATCACCTTGCCCTTACCCTCGTCGCCCCATTGTCCTCCGATTACGGCATAAGCCGGCATTGTGCTCCGCTCCAGAAAGCTCCGAACTAACCGAAAAATCGCCCCCGCAGAACAAGATTGCGGCGGCTACTATACCTGGTACGATAAAGTCATCACGGTTGCGCGGAGATTATATCAGAATACCGGGACAGCGAACAGAACCTGTCCGGCCCCGCTCCCCCCTCTGCTTACGGTTCGTGCGTTACCGTAATCGAGCTGGTCGCCGTTTTTCCTTCATGTGTGGCCCGCACGCTGATCTCGTTTACTCCGGGCTGGAGAACAATGTCGGCTTGCCACAGGCCCGCCGAGTCCGGGTTTGCCGGGATAATTTCGTTCACCACTACCTGAGCGCCCGGCAACGTTTCCCCCGACAACCGCAGCACACGATTTGGCGCCGTCACCCCGTCTTCCGGTTGCGTGATATTTACGAACAGCACTAAGGGCGTGCTGTCGTACGTCAACTGCAACAACTGGCGTTTCGGCTCTGGCGACGCGCTGTTGTGGCTAATCACCTCCAGGATGTTGAACCCTTCGGCCAACGGAATCGTTGCGAGGAAGTTGCCTTCACCATCGGCCTGCTCAGTCACAGCCCGTTTATCATCTTCCCTGTTGTCGTACGTAACCTCCAGTATTGACCCGGGGAGCGTCGTGCCGAAAACATCAACCTCTGGTTTACCCCTGATCGTGTCGAAATTTTCCGGATGGTGAACCGTCAGGAAATGCGTGGGAGGTGTGGGAGTGGGTCGTGCCGGGGTTGGGGTAGGAGCCGGCGTGGGTGTGGGAACCAGCGTGGGCGTAGGAGCCGGCGTGGGTGTGGGAACCGGTGTAGGCGTGGGAACCGGCGTGGGCGTGGGCGTGGGCGTGGGCATAGGCGTGGGCGTGGGCGCGGTCGGCTGGACTGGCGTCGGCACTGGTGTGGGATGGTCGCGAAGGCTGGCGGGAGTATCGGGTAAGCCCGGCAGCGCGAAGACCCACGCGGCCATGAACACAGCAATCAGAATGAATGCCAGGCTCGCTGCTAGGATACGTTGCTGCACAGCTTGGCCCGCGAAGTGTATCGAGAAATTCCTCAGCTGGACGGGTCGCCATCCTGCCGGGGATCAGGCTCCAGGCGAGCCTATCGGAAGGGTTAGAGTGAACACGGTGTGGTGATCGGGCTGAGGCGCGACCACGGACGCTACCGATAAATCCCCGCCGTAGCGGTGGGCCAGCGTGCGGCTGATGTACAAGCCCAGGCCTGATGAAGTCTTTTCTTCGCTCCGCCCCATCTCCGGCGTCCAACCGCGAGTGAACAGATGCGCCCGGTAGTGGTCAGGGATGCCCGGGCCGTTGTCGGTTACGCAGACCGTGAACTCATCCGGGTGTCGCGTGGCGGTAATCTCGATGTAGTCCCCTCCATAACGAAGGGCGTTGTCCACCAGATTGGCTATGATGTGCTCCAACGCGGCGGCGTCGGAATATACCAGCCCAAACTCCGCCGGTTCGGACCACCAGGCAATATCCTTGCCCTGTTCCGCAGCCTGTCCGGTGTAACGTTCCACGATGCGACTGACCACGGCAGTGGGCTCTACCGGATAGCGTTCAATCGGAGCGTCCGGCGTTTCCAGGTTGATCATCACCTGCATGTTGGCCATCATCAGCCGGAAAGACGGCGCCTGCTCCTCAATTTCGTCCAGCAACTCGTGGACCACGATGGACACGTCTTCTCCCGTAGCCGCCAGCACGCCCCGTACTTCCCGGCACTTGCCCAGGATGCGACGCATGGGACGGCCCAGGTCGTGCTGGTAGGTCTCAAACTGCTGCTCCGTCAGCCGGCTCCAATCATCCATACCGTTGAGCCCGTTGCCTTTGCCGCGCCTGCCGCCGGCGCCCGCGTACCCGCCAACCGCAACCGCAAGCCCCACCACAACTGCGGCAATGCCCACGTAGGACAGGGGCTCGACCGACCAAGGCTTCGGAAACAGCCAGGTCAGCGGAAGAAACAGCGAAACCACCATCGCCGCCAAGCCGCCTATCGCCACGGTAATTCCGGCGTAGGCGAAAAAGGGATGTCCTCCCACTCGTCGAGACGGCAACGTCGCCATACGTCAAACCTGCTCACGCGGGGGCAGTAATCTATAACCTCGCTCTCGAACGCTGACGATAAAATCGTTGGCGCCCAGAGCTTGCCCCAGCGCGCGTCCCATGGACACCTTGATCTCCCGGATGCGAACCCTCAACGACGCACGGGTATCGTCGCCTTCAAGGTAACGCTCCAGGCGGCCAAAGGGCACCACATTGCCCGGGCTGCGATACCAGGCTTGTGTCAGTTCGCGTAGTATGTCAAAACGCCGGCCGCTGATGTCGGCCACCGGCTCCATCTCGCCATTTTCGTTGACAACCAGCACCGCTCTCGCGTCATTGTCCATCACAATTCGGCTGCCGATGGCGATAGTCTCAGGCTCCGCCCCGACCAATCTCCGCATCCGGAGCGCCACTTCTTCCGGGGAGGCCAGCTTGTCGATGAACTCGACCGGCGCGTCCACTTGCAGCGCGCTGCGGGCCACTGTGTCGCGCTCCACGCCCTGGCTGTACTGCGTGAACATCAGCACGGGCAGGCGAGGGCGCTCGGCAACGATGCGCTTCAGCAGGTCCAGTCCTTTGAACTGGTCGTCGCGATATTCGCCCAGGCGCACGTCCAGGATTACGCCGTCCGGCGCTGCGTCCTCAATCACGGCCACGGCAGCCCAAAGCATATCGTCGGCCGAACCGTGTTCTTCCTTGCTCACCACCTGGGTGCTCCACCCTTCATCCTCCAACCGCCGGCACACCGCCCGGACGATCGCGGAAGTCGCCTCGTCGTCAACGATCAGGATATTTCCGGAACGCGGGGGCATGGCAATCTCAAGAGTCACCGCGCCGGCTGGCTGCGGTGCTGGAATACGTCGGCCAGCGGAATTTCAAGGCCGGGCAGCAGCGGCGTGGTCAGCGTATCTTCGGCCGTCAAGCGCGTGCGTTCCACGTACTGGCCATCGCGTAGATCCAACAGGGTAGCGGTCTCGTTCCGTTCGTCGAAAATCCAATATTCCGGGATGCCGGCCTCGGCGTACACCTGCCGCTTGCGAACCAGGTCGCGATTGCGGTCGGATGACAGGATTTCTACTACGATGTCGGGCGCGCCTTCAATCATTCGATCACTGATGCCTACGTCGTTGCCGCGCAGGATCACTGAAAGGTCGGGAGCGAACAGGCGAGGCAACTCCGAGGGGAGCGCGACGATGACGTCAAGGTGCACTTCGCAGGGCGGTTCCTCAAATGAGTCCTGGAAGTTGAAGAAATGTTGAATCAGCTTGCCCTGCGTTCGTTGATGGGCAATTCTCGGTCTCGGCATGATATAGAGTTTCCCGTCGTCCAGCTCCAGCTTGAGCTTGTCATCAGGCTCCGGCAAGTCCAGGTCCATGAATTCGGCGACGGACAGCTGCATACCCGTTCGCGGTTCGATTGTCGTAGTCATGGTCAATCGCTCCTTAACCTGAGGCCATTATAAGGCTATTCGACCGCCCTTGTCGTTGCCATCCCGTGCATGCTCTTACGCAACGGGGCGACCAAACGGTCGCCCCACGCAGTCACCAGGGTTTGGCCCTACTAAGAGTCCTTGGTCAGGTTGGTGAGGAATTCGGAGTTGGTGCGGGTACGGGCCAGACGCTCCAGGACCCGCTTGGTGGCGTCGCCCATGTTGGCCTGGTCGCCTCCCGACGCCAGCGTGACCATCCGGCGCAGCAGCCAGATCTGCGGCACCTGCTCGGAGTCGTAAAGCAGTTCCTCCCGGCGCGTTCCGCTGCGCACCACGTCGATGGCCGGGAAGTATCGCTGATCCGCAAGGCGACGGTCGAGGTGCAGTTCCATGTTGCCGGTGCCCTTGAATTCCTCGTAGATCACCTCGTCCATGCGGCTGCCCGTGTCCAGCAGGCAGGTGGCGATGATCGTCAATGAACCGCCTTCCTCCAGGTTGCGCGCCGCGCCAATGAACCGCTTGGCCGGATACAATGCCGCCGGGTCGATGCCGCCCGACAGTGTGCGACCCGAGGTGGGCAGCGCCAGGTTGTAGGCGCGGGTCAGGCGGGTGATGCTGTCCAGCAGGATGACCACGTCACGGCCCG
>JAJDWF010000093.1 GCA_022825745.1 Dehalococcoidia bacterium
ATCGTGCTTGAGGGACTCACCTCGGCCATTGAGGCCGGCGGCCCGATGCGTCCCGTGCAAGTAGTGTTCTCCCGGGCCGAGGAGGGCGGACTCAACGGCGCGCGCAATCTGGACTTTTCGCTGGTGCACGCCAAAACCGGCATCGTCTTTGACGGCGAGGGGCCGGTCAGCCGCATTTGCGTCGGCGCGCCGGCCCAGAACATCGTCCAGGCCAACATTTCTGGTGTGGCCGCCCATGCCGGTTTGGAACCGGAAAACGGCGTATCGGCTCTGCTGGTCGCGGCGAATATTCTCACTCGCCTGCCCCTGGGCCGCATCGACCACGAGACCACCAGCAACATCGGCTTGCTGCAGGGCGGGCTCAAGCGCAACATCGTCCCCGAACACGCCTACCTGGACGGCGAACTGCGTTCTCGCAACCAGACCAAGCTTGAGAATTACACCGCCGAATTTCAACGCGCATTCGATCAGGTGGCCGCCCTGTACCCGCAGGCCCGCATCGACCTGGACATCCGCAACCAGTACCAAGCTTACAGCGTCTCCGAAGGCCATCCCGCGCTGACCGACATCGCCCGCGCCGTCCAGACCGTCGGCCTCACCGCCACGATGGAGACCACTGGCGGAGGCTCCGATGCCAACGTGTTTTTCGAGCACGGCATCACTGCCCTGCCGGTGGGCATCGGTGTCCGCGATTTCCACACCACCAGGGAAACCGCCAACATCAGCGAGATTCTGGACGGGGCGCGGGTGTGCCAAACGTTCATCGGCAGCCATTGACGCGAGTGGACTCGGTACATCCGTGTCAGGTTCGCTTGACAGTATCGCAACAGTTCGCTAAATTTTTGGCGTTGGAATGGACCGGCCCGGTTCAATGAATAGCGCGCCGCGCTAGTCCCTATTACCTCTATCGCTCGGCAGGCTACCTAACATGGGCACAACACCAACCGCCTCTGCGGCAGTCCGTCAGACGGACGGCGCGGTTAACGGCACTTCGGCGGAAGTCGGGCCAAGCCTGCCCTCCATGTTCGACCGGTATCGGACGCTTCTGGAGGGGGCGATGAGCGACGCCGTACCTCCGCTGGAAAACCATCCCGTTAATACGCTGCTGCGTTACCATCTCGGTTGGTCCGACCAAGAGGGCAACCCGTCACCGACTCCGGCATCCCAGGGCAAGGCCCTGCGCCCGACCCTCTGCATGTTCGCCTGCGACGCATTGCATGGCGACCCTCGCCTCGCGGCGCCAGCGGCGGCCTCTCTCGAGTTGATTCACAACTTCTCCCTGGTGCATGACGATATCCAGGACCGGGGCTACGAACGGCGTCACCAGCCGACGGTTTGGGCGCTGTGGGGAACCGCTCCCGCCCTGGTGGCCGGAGACGCCATGCAGTCCCTGGGCGATTTCACGTCAATCAGCTTCGAGGATTCCGTGCCGGCCTCAACAGCCATTCGCGTGTCCGGCCTGCTTACCGAAAGCTACCTGGAGATGATCGAAGGACAGTGCCGCGACCTGCAATTCGAGCAGCGGGAAACCATCGGCGCCGAAGAGTACCTGGACATGATCGCCCTCAAGACGGGCGCTTTGATTCGCAGCAGCCTGGTCATCGGCGCCACTGTAGCCACCGATGATACCGACGTCATCGAGGGGATCGCGCGGTTCGGGCGCGCCATCGGTCGCCTGTTCCAGATCCGCGACGACTATCTCGGCATTTGGGGGGACGACGCCATCACCGGCAAGTCCACCGACAGCGACATCGTCCAGCGCAAAAAGAGCTATCCCATCGTGTACGCTTTCCAGCAGGCGACCGGCACCAGCCGAAACGAACTGCTGCGCCTGTACGGCCAGGAAACGCTGGACGAGTCGGACGTTGACCAGGTAATGCAGATCCTGGAAGATCTGGGCGCTGCCCGGCAAACCGACTCCCTCACTGAAACGACCGCCCAGGAAGGCCGATCCGCTCTAGCAACTCTGGAGTTGCCACCCTGGGCCACCGACGACGCCGAAAATCTCATCGACTTCATGGCGTACCGACTGTTCTAAGGCGCCCCTTTATACGCGCGGGAGACCATAAACATGGTGCAAACCCACAAAGATTCACCCACCACCATCAAACCGGCCAAGCGGCCCATGGAACTCGGCGTCCGCATGGGTTGGTACATACTCAAAAAACGCCTGCGGGGTCGCAAACGGTTCCCACTGGTGACCATGCTTGAGCCGCTGGAAATGTGCAACCTCGCGTGCATCGGTTGTGGCCGCATTCGGGAATATCGCGGCGTGCTGGACCAGATGATGCCGGTGGAGGAAGCGCTGAAAGCCGTGCACAAGTCGGGCGCGCCCATCGTGTCCATCGCCGGCGGGGAGCCGACGATCCACCCCCACATTGACGAGATTATCAACACCCTGGTTGACGAAAAGTACTTCGTCTATTGCTGCACCAACGCCCTGCTGCTGCCCCGGATGCTGGACAAAATCCCGCCGTCTAAGTATTTCTGCTGGGTCATCCACATGGACGGCATGGAGGAAAAGCACGACGAGTCGGTGGCCCGCGCCGGCGTGTTCAAGCGCGCCACGGACGGCATACGCATGGCTATCGACCGGGGCTACCGGGTGTGCACCAACACCACGGTGTTCCGCAACAGCGACGTGGAAGACCTGCGTGAAATGTTCCGGTACGTCAGCGATCTCGGCGTCGAGGGTTCCATGCTGTCCCCCGGATACGATTTCGAGGACGCTCCGGACCAGGACCTGTTCCTTACACGGCAGGAATCCCGCAACGTATTCCGCAAACTGCTGAACCCGGCAGACATGGACGGGATGCGGTTCTACAACAATCCCCTTTACCTGAATTTCCTGCGCGGCGACCGCGAATACCAATGCACCGCCTGGTCAAACCCGACTTACACGGTTATGGGCTGGCGAAAGCCTTGTTACCCGCTGGCGGACGAGCACACCGAGCAGCTCGACGATCTCTATCAACCCCAACTCTGGGAAGAACAGTACGGCGTTGGCCGCGATCCCCGCTGCAACAACTGCATGATGCACTGCGGGTTTGAATCGGCCACCATTTTCAACGCCATCGGGAAACCCAAAGAATGGGTGACCCTCGTCAAGTCTGGCGCTGCCCACAAAGGCGGCATCAGCGTGGGTTAGACCAGATACGGCAAAACCCTGCCCATCCACCGTGATGCTCGCCGTAGTTGCACCAATGGCCACCGAACTATCCGGCATCCGTCGGGCTATCCGCGACCCGGAAAGGCGCGGCATTACGTTCGGCCTGACCGGAATCGGGGCTGCCCGCGCTCAGCAGGGCATTCGACAGGTCGCGGAGTCCCAGCCGGAAGCGATAATTATGCTGGGGTTCTGCGGCGGCGCCGACCCTGACCTGGCGGTGGGGGACCTCCACGTCGCAAGCTGCTTCAAGGCTACGGGTGCAACGGGTTCAATCGCCGCCGATCCTGAACTGCTGTCGGTTTGGTTGTCGTCTGCGCGGAACTGCGGGGCCAAGGTGGTGTCCGGTCCGTCGGCAACCACCGATGCGGTCGCCGGCGCCGCTGCCAAGTCCCAGCTCCACCGATCCGCCGGCGTCGCGTCAGTGAACATGGAAGACTACTGGGCCGCCGATACGGCGCGGGCCTTGGGCATCCCGTTCGTGTCGGTTCGCGCCGTGCTCGATGACGCCGCCACGGAACTGCCCAAACATCTCCCGGAGAACCCGGACAATGTAACGCGCACGTTGGCCGGTTTGGCGGTTCACCCCGAACGAATCCCCGGCGTACTGCACCTGGCGCGCCTGTCCCGCACGGCCAGAAACAGCCTCACCCGTTGCGCCCCGCAGGCGATTGACTGCCTGACGTCTTCCCGGCCTGAGCTTTTGGCGGTGCCGCGATGACCACACTGGTGACCGGCGCGACCGGGTTCATCGGCGGCAACCTGGCCCGGGCCCTGACGGAACGGAAGGATGACGTGCGCGTCCTGGTGAGGCCCACCTCCAGCGACCTGGCGATTCGAGACGTCAACGTGTCCCGGGTAACCGGAGACCTGTTGTATCCCGAATCGCTCCAGCGAGCCGTATCAGGCTGCGAAACGATTTACCACTGCGCCGCGAACTACTCGTTCTGGTCCCGCAAGGGCGACGACATCTATCAGACCAACGTTCAGGGCACACAGAACCTGCTGGACGCGGCCCGCGAGGCGGGAGTGCGCAAGGTCGTATTCACCAGTTCGGTGTCCACCATCGGCCTGCCGCAAAGCGGCGGCGGCGACCCCGACGGCCCGCTGGGCGACGAGGGTATGCCCCCTGAACCCTCCCATCTCATCGGCCACTACAAGCAGTCCAAGTTTCGGGCGGAACAGCTTGCCCTCTCCGCCAACGACGACGACCTGCACGTGGTGGTGGTCAACCCCTGCGCTCCGGTGGGCGAATGGGACGTCAAACCCACTCCTACCGGGCGCATACCCCTGGATTTCGCACGCGGGCGTATCCCCGGATACCTGGACACCGGCTTGAACCTGGTTGATGTGTCCGACGTCGCCCAGGGCCACATCCTGGCGATGGAGCGGGGGGAACCCGGCGAACGCTATATCCTCGGCAACCGCAATCTTACGTTGTTGGAAGTGTTCGGCATGTTGGCCGAAATCACCGGCCGGCGCCCGCCCCGAATCCGTTTCCCATACTGGCTCATTATGGGCGCCGCCTATTGCGACCAGTGGTTGAAAAGCGACTTGATGCGCCGGGAACCTTCCATCCCGGTCGAGGGGATCAAGATCACTCGTCATCCCATGTATGTCAGCTCGGGCAAGGCGATTAACGAATTGGGATTTCCCCAAAGCCCGGTTGAAACGGCTTTGGAAAAAGCGATCCGGTGGTTTTCAGATTACGGGTATTTGCCCGATTGAGCAGCGCTCAAGCTTTAATTTCCATGATTACGCAGCAGCAAACCTACTCGCCCACCTCTGACGACCAGCGCCGGCCGGCCTCGTTCCCTGCCGCTATCGACTCTGCGATTGGCAGATTGCACGATTACTTCCGTCGGGAACAGGACGATTCCGGCTATTGGTGGGGCGAGCTGGAATCCAACAACACGATGGAGGCGGAGTACGTCATGCTCTGCCGTTTTCTCGGGCACCACAATCCCGACCGGGAACGGCACATCGTGAACTACCTGCTCAGCAAGCAGCACGATGACGGTTCCTGGCCAATCTACTACGGCGCGCCCGGCGACCTGTCAACATCAGTGGAGTGTTACTTTGCCCTGAAACTTTGCGGCGAAGACCCGGCAGCGGACCACATGGTACGCGCCCGCGAGTTTATCCTGGCGCGGGGCGGCATACCCCGGGCGAGGATGTTCACCAGAATATGGCTTGCCCTGTTCGGACAATGGGAATGGGAAGGCACGCCTCGCCTCCCCACCGAAATGGTCCTGCTGCCGGATTGGGCGCCGTTCAGTATCTACCGTTTCGCCAGTTGGGCGCGCGGGTGCATCGTCCCGCTGTCCATCGTGCTCACCAGGCACCCGGTACGGGCCATCCCACCGGAGCATGCCATCGACGAGCTCCTCCCGAACGGTCGAGAAGGCACCGACTATTCGTTGCCGACTCCCCCGGGATTCAACCTCGCGCGGCTGGTCCACCTCGTCGAGCAAACCGTGGGCACGATCTACAACCGGACGAGTTTCAATCCATTCCACAAAATCGCCGAACAGAAAGCCATCCGATGGATCCTGGAACACCAGGAAGCGGACGGCAGTTGGGGCGGCATCCAACCGCCGTGGGTGTACAGCCTGATCGCCCTGAGCGTGTGCGGGTTCGACAACGAGCACCCGGCGATGGTCAAGGGGTTTGAAGGACTGGACGGGTTCAGCATCCAGAAAGGAGATAAGTGGACCATACAGGGCTGCATCTCCCCCGTATGGGATACCTGCCTCACAGTTCAGGCCCTCGCGGAGAGCGGATTGCCTCCCGACGACCCCATGCTGGCGGCCGCCATCCACTGGTTAGTGGACAAGCAGATCCTGGTGGGCGGCGACTGGCAGGTGCAGGCGCCGCAGCTGCAACCCGGGGGATGGGCCTTTGAGTTCCACAACAACTGCTACCCCGACATCGACGATACGGCCGAGGTCGCCCTTGCGCTGCGGCTGGGCCGGCTGCCCGACGGCGCCGACTACCTTCGCGAGCAGGCGATTGAGCGCGCGGCCGAATGGGTCGAGGGCATGCAAAACAGCGATGGCGGATGGGCTTCGTTCGACAAGAACAACAATCACGGGTACGTGACGGCAATCACGTTCAGCGACTTCGGGGAGGTCCTGGACCCGTCCAGCGCCGACGTCACCGCGCACGTGCTCGAGATGTACGGCAAGCTGGGATACAAGACACACTTGCCCTCGATTCAGGCGGCGTATCGGTATTTGCGAGCCGAACAGGAAGACGATGGGAGCTGGTTCGGGCGTTGGGGCGTCAACTACATATACGGGCTTGGCGCGGTGTTGCCGGCCCTGGAATCCATCGGCGAGGATATGCGCCAGCCTTACGTCCGCCGCGCAGTCCAGTGGCTGGTCGCGCACCAGAACGCCGACGGCGGCTGGGGCGAATCATGTGCCTCGTACGTTGACTCCACCCAACACGGCGTCGGGCACAGCACCGCCTCGCAGACCGCCTGGGCGATCATCGCCCTGATCGCGGCCGGCGAAGCCGACTCTTCCGCGGCTCATAACGGCGTGGAGTACCTGCTGCGCACCCAACAGGCTGACGGCCAGTGGGAAGAACCGTATTACACGGGCACGGGTTTCCCCGGATACATGAAAGGCGCGCGCGTGGAGCGAATCCCAAAGCCCGGCGAACGCGGCTTCCAGGGAACGGAATTGTCTGCCGGATTTATGATAAATTACCACCTGTATCGCAACACGTGGCCGTTGCTGGCCCTTGGTCGTTATCGGAACCGCCTGTACTCACAATCACAAGAACTTGCCTCCCGTCGGAACGGTCATGCGGCGGCGTGACTGGCTCCTACTGTGTGGAACCTAGTTCACCGCGCTTTCCGTTCTTCACGCGTTTTCTGAGTGCCACTTATGAAAGTTAAAAATTTCTCCCTCAAAGTCGATACCAAGGACGCGCCCCAACTGATCGACATCACCGATTGGGTCAAGGGCTGCGTTGCCGACTCTCACATCAGCAACGGCATGGTGCTCGTGTATTCACGGCACACCACCGCGGCGGTGAAAATCAACGAGAACGAACCGTTGCTGATCGAGGACATGGCCGAATTCCTTGAACGCATCGCTCCCCGCGACGCCTACTATCGCCACAACGATTTCTCCATCCGCACTGTGAACATGACCGAGGATGAGTCTCCAAACGGCCACGCCCATCTCCAGCACCTGATGCTGGGATGCAGCGAAACCATCCCTCTCATTGACGGTCAAATACCCTTTGGCCAGTGGCAAAGCATATTTTTCATCGAGCTTGACCACCCGCGACCCAGAGAGGTCATGGTGCAAATCGTCGGGGAGTAGTCGGCCATTCAATCCGGTGCAGCATGCCCCCTCCCGTTGACACCCCACTCACGGAGGCATACGCCGGCGCAGTGAAACCCGTTACCGGCGCCGAGTTGAACGATGCCTACGCCTTCTGCGCCGACCTGGCCCGGAGCCACTACGAGAACTTCAACGTCGGCGGGTGGATCACGCCGCGGGAAAAGCTGCCGCACGTGTACGCTGTTTACGCCTGGTGCCGAATGGTGGACGACCTGGGCGACGAGGGCGGCCCGCAAGCGCACACGGCGTCGCTGGCGACCGGCGGACGCATTGACGCCGCGGTTTCCGAGCACCGCCTGGCCCGGCTCGACTGGTGGACTGCCGAATTGGACCTCGCGTATTCCGGCCGACCGACCCATCCCATAGCGATAGCCATCCAGGACACCGTCCGGAAGTTTGAAATTCCTAAAGAGCCTTTCCTGCGTTTGATCCAAGCCAACCGGATTGACCAGGGCACGGGAAGGTTCGCCAGCATTGACGACGTGCTGGACTACTGCACGTATTCCGCCAACCCGGTGGGCCACCTGTTTCTGTACCTGTTCGGCTATTCCGACCCGGAACGGCAGCGCATGGCCGACTGCACCTGCACCGCGCTCCAACTGACCAATTTCTGGCAGGATGTCTCCCGCGACTACCACGACCGGGGGCGCATCTATCTCCCGCAGGATGATATGGCGCGCTTCGGAGTTTCTGAGTCGGACATCGCTCACGGCTTCGCCAGCGACGGGTTCCGGGCGTTGCTGGCCTACGAATGCGATTATGCTATGCAGTTGTTCCGGGAAGGGGTTCCCCTGGTCAGTTCCCTGGACCGAGGGGCGAAGCTCCCGGTGGCGTTGTTCACACGGGGCGGGGTTTCCA
This sequence comes from Dehalococcoidia bacterium, assembly GCA_022825745.1. Taxonomy (GTDB): domain Bacteria; phylum Chloroflexota; class Dehalococcoidia; order Lucifugimonadales; family UBA3495; genus Bin87. The sequence continues at coordinate 8,386 of JAJDWF010000093.1, forward strand.
TCCTGGACGCCATCAGAAAGCGCAACTACGACGTCCTGAGCGAACGACCCGCATTATCAAAAGGCCAGAAAGCCCGGCTACTGTTGTCCACTTGGTTCGCCAGTAAACTGGGACTGGGCTACGGGTTGCCGACGGCTTGAAACTCTGACATGACCAGTCCCCAACCCACCACATCGCCCTCGTCGGCCGCCGATCTGGACGATGCTTACGAAACCTGCCGCCTCCTGACCAAAAAGGAAGCCAGGAACTTCTACTTTGCGTTCCTCACCCTTCCGGCGCAACGCCGGCGCGCAATCTACGTCGCCTACGCTTTCTGTAGATACTGCGATGACTCGGTTGACGCCGAAGGAACCACCGATGAAAAGCTGGTCCGGATCGCAAGGCTGCGCCGCATGTTGGCCGAAGCCTACGACGGGCACGCGACGGAACCCGTGTTTGTCGGCCTGGCCGACGTCGCGGACAGATACCAAATCCCCCAGGAGTACTTCGATGAGGTCCTGAACGGCGTCGAATCCGACCTGGTCAAGACGCGCTACTCCGACTTCGAGGAACTTCGCGGCTACTGCTACCAGGTAGCATCCGTGGTGGGGCTCATCTGCATTCACATCTTTGGCTACCACGGAGGGGAAACCGCCCGGCGCCACGCTATCGACCTGGGACTTGCCATGCAGCTGACCAACATTTGCCGGGACGTGCGCGAGGACTGGGAATTTGGCCGGGTGTATCTGCCCCAGGATGAAATGCGCCGTTACGGTGTGACCGAGGAAGACCTGGCCGCCGGCGCCGTTACGGACTCATTCGCCGAGTTGCTTCAGTTCCAGATCGACCGGGCCCGCGGGTATTTCGCCAGCGGCCGGCTTCTGCTGCCATATCTTCCCAAGAGTTCGAGGGCCTGCCCGGCTGCCCTGGGCTTCATCTACGGCGGCGTATTGGACCGAATCGAACGCGCCGGATACGATGTGTTTGGCGACCGCATCACGGTAAGCAAGGGCGCCAAGGTGGCGTTGATGACCAAGGCCTGGCTCATCGGCCCATGGCTGAAGTAACCGCCCCCGACCGTTCCGTCGGACTTCATCCAGCGGCGCAACGGCGTTCCGCCATTGTCTTTGGCGGTGGTTTGGCCGGAATCGCCGCATCCGCCAGGCTCGCCGAAGCGGGGTGGGACGTAACGCTGCTGGAGGCCCGGTCGGCTTTGGGCGGGCGGGTATTCTCCTTCCCCGAACCCCGGAGCGGGCGGATATTGGACAACGGGCAGCACATAATCGTCGGCGCCTGTACCAATTTGATTGCATTCCTGGAGGAGATAGAGGCCCGGCATCTCTGGTACCTGCAACCGAAACTGGACGTCGCGGTGTACGACCGCAGGCAGCGACTGGGACGTCTTTACGGCATATCCGCGCCCAACCCGATACACCTGCTTCCGGCATTTTTGTCGTATTCCCACCTGGGGTGGCTGGACAAGGCGAAAGTAGCACGGGCGATCATCTCGATGATGCGGGTCAACCGCCAGGACCCCGAACTTGAAAATATGACGTTCTACGACTGGTTGAAATCCCGCGGCCAGCCGGACCGGATAGTTTCCAACCTGTGGAACGTGTTGATAGAAGGGACTTTGAACGACAACATCAGAGAGGTCAGCGCGTCAATGGGATTGATGATAATCCAGGACGGGCTCCTCGCCGGACAGCGCACCATAAACGTCGGGTATCCCACCGCGCCGCTGAATGACGCTCTCGCTCGACCCGCTCAAACCTACCTGGAAAAGTTGGGGGCCAAAGTCATTACCGGCAGTTCCGTCCGCTGCGTTAATACCGACTCGAACTGTCGCGTCCAGAACATCACTCTCGGCGATGGCAGCAATTTGCACGCCGACGTGTACGTCAGCGCGGTTCCCTTCTGGACCCTCCCCAGACTGTTTTCGGGTCCGATGGCGGAGACGGCAACCGTGCGCCGGTTGTCCAATTTGGAAACTTCCCCCATCGTCAACGCCTATCTCCTGTACGACAGGCCGGTGATGGCAGGCGATTTCTGCTACGTCCTGGATAGCCCGTTGCAATGGGTTTTCAACTCGACGCTCATCTACGGAGACGAGATCCAGGGAAATCAACAAGCGCTGTCCGTGTCGGTCAGCGCGGCGTGGGAATACATCGACATTGAACGGCCTCGGTTCGCCGATACCATAGCCAATGAGATGCTGGAGGCATTCCCGAAAGCGCGCGATGCGACACTGCTGGACGCGGTGGTAGTGAAGCAACGCAACGCAACCTTCAGATGCGTGCCGGGAGCCAACAGGTTCCGGCCGGGCCCCCGCACGGAATCCCCGAACCTGTTCCTAGCAGGCGAATGGACCAACACCGGGTGGCCGTCCACTATGGAGAGCGCGGTAATCAGTGGTTATAATGCTGCCGAGGCAGTTATGTCATCCGAACAGTCCCGGAGCAAATCGGAGAATCAAGGTGCCGGATCAATGGTCTGAACAGCGGCAGCAACTGACGGAAGCCACCCGGGAGATGTACCGTCGCGGGCTGGTCGGAGCGTATTCGGGCAACACCAGCATGAGACTGTCCGGGACGGGAGAGGCCGGCCTGTTGCTGGTTACCCCGACTCATCACCCTTACTATCGGCTCCAACCCGACGAGTTGGTTGTCGTGGACCTGGACGGCGAACCCGTCGCCGGAGGTGGTATGCGTCCGTCTTCGGAGACTCGCCTGCACCTGGAGATATACCGGAGACGCGACGACGTGCAGGCGGTGGTCCACACGCACTCCGTTTATGCTTCGGTGACCTCGGTGGTGGGGCGAGACATTCCCGCGTTGATTGACGAAATGCTGCTTACCATCGGCGGGCCGATCAAGGTCAGCAAATACGCCTTCCCCGGCACCCAGCAGTTGGCTGAAGAAGCCTACGCGGCGCTGGGGGACCGCAACGCCGCCCTGTTGCGAAACCACGGCGTGGTGAGCGTCGGCCCCGACATCTGGGAGGCCCTGGAGGTCGCTGACCTGGTCGAGCGGCTCGCGCAGATATTCGTGCTGGCCCGTAACTTCGGACCGCGCGCCGCAACGACTCTGCCGGACGACGCCATAGCAACGGAGCTGGAAATGTTCCGCAATAGTCGTTCCTGAAGCGTACGCCAGCGTCGCAGCCAGCAAACCACAGCCACGGCCTCAGCCTGATCATGTCCACTGCACCACCGGCGCCGGATTCGCACCCACGAGTGATCGCCGTGGTCGGCGCTTCCAGCAGCTTTGGCGCTTTGATGCTACTGCACCTGGAAACCGCGCTGCCTCATTGCCAGCTGGTGGCTATCGATAATCATCCCCTCCTCCAGCCGGTCAAACAGATATCGGCGTACCGCATGGAACCCAACCGCAGCGGGGCGATACTGACCATTGATGACATCCCGGAGATCATGCAGTCGAGAGCGTGGGACATGGTCCTCGACAATCGGCGTCTTACCATGGCCGACGTGCCGGACGTTTTCCACCTTGAAAACGTGGACTCCGTGATCCACGTGGGCAGCCTGTACGACCAGCCAAACCCTGAAGAGTTCATCGGCGGTACTGAACATTGGGTACAAGCTTGCCGGCTGGCCGGCGTTCGTAAATTGGTCTATTTATCCGATATCCGCGTTTACGGAATCAGGCGAGAAAACCCCATCCCCCTCACCGAGCGCACCGAGCCAAACCCGTCGGCGGAACACCGGTTTCTATTGGATGCCGAGTTGCCGCTACAGGAAAATTTCAGCGAAACCGCTTCCGGCGACAGCCTGAAAATCGCCGTATTGCGGTCCGCGATGGCGGCGGGTCCCAGCGGGTCCAGCCCGGCAACCGACGAGTTGTTTTGGCCCGCCGTCGCATCCCGTCGGGGCCGCAGCATCCCGATCCAGCTGGTCCATCAGCACGACCTGGCGCGAGCCGCCCAGTGTGCCCTCTTTCACCAACTTCATGGCGTCTATAACGTGGCCAGCAAGGGCGTAATCGGATCAAAAAGGGTGATGGACATGTGCCGTCAGGGAATGGCAATCAAAGCAAACCGGACAGGACACCGCACCGGATCCCGAACTCGCGGCGCCGGCAAGCATCCCTTGATTATTTCCGACACCAAGTTCAGGCACGCAGCACGGTTTGAGGCCACTTATTCTTCCGAGCAGGCCGCGCGCGCGTATTGTCACTCATATTTGCTTGGGACGGATCCACGACATGACCGACAAGACCAAGAATGACCCCATGACGGTCGTCGTCGATACTGACCCCGGAGTCGATGACGCCGTTGCCATCCTCATGTTGTTGGCCGACCCGACGTGCGACATCGTCGGGTTGACCACCACTGCCGGCAACGTTCCCCTGGCGCGCTCCACCCGCAACTCGCTTGCCCTGTTGGAATACGCCGAAC
>JAJDWF010000098.1 GCA_022825745.1 Dehalococcoidia bacterium
CTTTGACGGCCTGCGCATGGCCGGCCGCAAGGTACGCCGGCCCGACCTCACCGTTGCCACCGCCGACCACAACACCCCAACCTGGGAGCTTACGCGCCCTATCGAAGACCAGATTTCCAAGGCGCAACTGGATGCGCTGGACCGCAACGCCGCCGAGTTCGATTTGCCCATGTACTACGACCGGTTCAGCGAGAACCAGGGCATCGTCCACGTCATCGGGCCGGACCTGGGTTACACGCTGCCCGGCAAGACGGTGGTGTGCGGCGATAGCCACACCTCCACCCACGGCGCGCTGGGCTGCTTCGCCGTCGGCATTGGCACGTCGGAAGTCGAGCACGTGCTGGCGACCCAGACCCTGCGGCAGTTCAAGCCCCGCACCATGGAAGTGCGCGTGGACGGCGATCTCCCCAACGGAGTATCCGCCAAGGACATCATCCTGGGCATCATCGGACACATGGGCGTCAACGGCGGCACCGGCCACGTCATTGAGTACACCGGCGAGGCCATCCGCAACCTGTCCATGGACGGGCGCATGACCGTCTGCAACATGAGCATCGAGGGCGGCGCCCGCGCCGGCATGATCGCGCCGGACGACACCACCTTTGATTACGTTCGCACGCGGCCCTACGCGCCCAAGGGCGCCGAGCTTGAGGCCAGGATCGAAGAGTGGCGTGCGCTGCCCACCGACTCCGGCGCGACCTATGACCGCACCATCGTCATCAACGCCGCCGACCTGGCCCCCTTCGTGACCTGGGGCACCAAGCCCGACATGGTGGCGCAGATCACCGACCGCGTGCCCGACCCGGCGTCCTTTGAGACCACCGCCGAGCGCGAGGCCGCCGAACGCGCGCTGGAGTATATGGGCCTGGAGCCCAACCAGCGCATCGAAGACATCAGAATCGACCGCGTGTTCCTGGGTGCGTGCACCAACGCCCGCATCGACGATCTGCGCGCCGCCGCCAACGTGATTCGCGGCCGCCAGGTCAGTTCCGACGTGTATGCCATGGTCGTCCCCGGTTCGGCTCGGGTAAAGGCCCAAGCCGAGGCGGAAGGGCTGGACCAGGTATTCAAGGACGCCGGTTTCGACTGGCGCGTGGCGGGCTGCTCCATGTGCCTGGGCATGAACCCCGACATCCTGGATCCCGGCCAGCGCTGCGCTTCCACCTCCAACCGCAACTTTGAAGGTCGCCAGGGCAAGGGCGGGCGCACCCATCTGGTCAGCCCTGAAATGGCTGCCGCCGCCGCCATCGCCGGCCACTTCGTGGACGTGCGCGACTTCTAAAAACCACGCCGTCATTGCGCGTCCGCCGAGGCGGACGCGGCAATCTCGCCGCGACCACAACGCGAGGAAGAAAATGGAACCTTTCGTCTCTCTGGAAGGCGTCGTCGCTCCCCTGGACGCCGTCAATGTTGACACCGACATGATCATACCCGCCGTGTATCTGAAGAGCATTGAGCGCACCGGCTTCGGCCAGTTCCTGTTCGACCGCTACCGGTACAACGAAGACAGGTCCGAGAACCCCGATTTTCTGCTGAATCAGGACGCCTACCGCAGCGCCAAAATCCTGGTGTCCGGCCCCAACTTCGGTTGCGGGTCTTCCCGAGAACACGCGCCCTGGGCGTTGGAAGACTACGGAATCCGCTGCATCATCGCTCCCAGCTTCGCCGACATCTTCTTCAACAACTGCTTCAAGAACGGCGTGTTGCCGCTCATCCTGCCCGAAGCTGACGTGCGCCGGATCATGGACAAGGCCAAGGACAACCCCGGTTTCCAGATCACCGTGGATCTGGAAGGCAAGCAGGTTCGCGACGGCGACGAGGAAATTGTGGTGGATTTCGAGGTTGACGAGTTCCGCCGCTACTGCCTGCTCAACGGCCTGGACGACATCGGCCTGACGCTACAGCACGAGGACGCAATCGCTGCCTTCGAGACGCGGCAGGGCTGAATCGAGTTCCAAACGTAACAACGTACAGGGGTGGATCCGCCTGAGGCGGACCCGCCCCTATTTTGTTAACCGTCAATCCCGAACCACTCCCGCACCCGCTCGGCGTAGTTAGTATCGTACCGCTGCATCCTGCCCTGCCGCACCTGCTCATCCAGCGACGGCCGGCGCACGCCGCGTGGGGTCAACGGCGCGTAGCCGATCACGTTGGATTCTTCCAGCGCCGCGATTTCCTCATGGGTTTTGCCCAGCAACCCTGCCAGTACCTGCCGGTTGTGTTGACCCATAATTGGCGCCGCCTGGGGTGGACCCGCCGGCGTCTCTGACAGTTTCCACGGCCGGCCCGCGTATGGCAGCGGCGGCATCCCGGTATCGGGATGATGCTCCACCACCTCGTAGAACCGCCGCGTTTTCAGGTGTTCGTTGAACAGCAGATCCTCGCTGTCCATCACCGCGCCGGCGGCGACACCTTCGGCCTGTAACTTCGCCATCAACTCATGGTTGTCGTGAGTACGGGTCTCAAACGCCAGCATCGTGTCCAACTCTTCCCGGTGCCGTATGCGGCGCAACACGTCGCTATACCGTTCGTCCGCCGCCCAGTCCGGCCGGCCCATGACGCGACACAACGCATACCAGGCCTCGTCGCTGTCGATGGCGATGGCAATCCAACGGTCATCGCCGGCGCACGGGTAGCATCCGTGGGGCGACAGGGCCGGGTCTTCGTTGCCCAGGCGTTCCTGAATTCGCCCGTTGACCGTCCAGTCCAGCAGCGCCTCCGGGATGGTCGCGCTGCAAGTCTGCGTCTGCGACACGTCGATGAACTGACCCTGCCCGGTATTGAGACGGTGCATCAGCGCCAGCATCACGGCGGCGACGGTGTGTTCTCCCGCCGTGTAGTCGGTGTAGGGGATCTCCGACATCATCGGCCCGCCGTCCTTGTAGCCCGTCATGTAGGCCAGACCCGCCGCGCCCTCGGTGGCCGGCCCGGTCGCGCCAAAGTTCGACCAAGGCCCGTCAAACCCGTAGCCGGTGGACGACACCATGATTATGTCGGGGCGAATCTTGCGCAGGTCGTCGTACTCCAGCCCAAAGTTGCGAATCACTCGCGGTGTGAAGTTCTCAGCAAACACGTCGGCGACGGCGATCAGGTCGCGCAGCACTTCCCTGCCCTCGTCGCGGCTCAAGTCCAGCGTCAGCCCCAGCTTGTTGCGGTTCTGTTCGTAGAAGTTGGCCCCCCGATTCCAGAAATCCCCGTCCACGTCGTTGTGGTACAGCGAGTCGGTCCGGTAGCTTTCCAGCCGCTGCACCGATTCCAGGCGGATGACTTCCGCGCCCATGTCGGCCAGCCATTTCATCGCCGACGGTATGGCGATCAGCTGCCCCATCTCCACGATGCGTACACCCTGCAACGGTCCCGCCATGTCAGATAACCTCCGATGCGGCCAGGTAAGCCATTCCCGGCGCGTCGTACCCCAGCGCGCGCAGCACATCGCCGTTATGCTGGCCCAGGGCCGGCGCGGTGGAATTCACCGCCCAGGGCGAACTGCTCATCAGGAACGGAGCGCCGGGGAATGTAATCTCGCCCAGTTCCGGATGCTCCACCGGCTGGTAGTAACCGCGCGCCTGTATCTGTGGGTTCTCAATAGTTTCGGCCGGCGAGTCGATCACGCCGTAGATGAACCGTTTCTCGTGGGCGGCGTAGAAGATGTCCTGCTTCTGCTTGGTGGCGAAAATTTCGTCCAGAATCTCGCCCAGAGCCTCGGCGTTTTCCAGCCGCGCCGACGCGTTGTCGAACCGGGGATCGTCCAACTGCGGAGCGTCCAGGAAATCCACGAGGATCTGCCAGTTCAATCCGGCGCCGATCCCCGGGTTGGGCAGCACGTAACCGTCCGACACCGCCCGCAGCCGCGTCAGGTCGCCGGTGTGGTTGGGCTGCCGGCGACGCACCGCGCCCACGTAGGTGTAGTTGTTCGTTACGTCGCGCAACGCCGACGCGATGCTCTCCTGGATGGACACGTCCACCCCTTGCCCCTGACCGGTGAGCCGCTGATGGTACAGCGCCATCAGCGTGGCCGACGCCAGGTTGGTGCCCGCCTTGAACTGCGCCTGGTTCATCGCGTGTTTCAACGGCTCCCGGTCGTAAGCGCCGAAGATGTACATCAGCCCGCCCAGCGCGTACTCCACGATCTCCGTCGCCCGGTAGTCCCGCCAGGGCCCGGTCTGGCCGAAGTTCGATACCGACGCCACCACCAGGCGCGGGTTATGCTCCCGCAGCGTTTCGTAATCCAGCCCCAACGCAGGCATGACGCGAGGTGAAAAATTTTCCACCACGGCGTCGGCGTCAGACAGCAATTCCAGCAGAATCCCCCGTCCTTCCTCCGATTTCAGATTCAGCGTGATGCTACGCTTGTTGGTGTTCAGGTACAGG
>JAJDWF010000090.1 GCA_022825745.1 Dehalococcoidia bacterium
CAGACTCGTCGAGTCCAGGGGAGTATCGCCGGGCCGGCTGAGCTGGTTGAACATGTAGAAGTGCTGGACCAGGTTTTCCGAAGCTTCCTGGATCGCGGACAACGGAGTGATGGCCCCGTCGGTCCATACCTGGAGGATCAGCCGTTCCCAGTCGGTCTGCTGGCCCACCATCATGCGCTCGACGGAGTATTCAACCTTTCTCACCGGGTTGTAGATGGCGTCCACCGGCAGCACGCCCACGGGCAGTCCTGAGTTGTTGTCGCCCTGGGTCACCTGCTGGTAGCCCTTGCCGGTTTCAATGTTGAACTCGATGGAAAGGGTAACGTCGGGATTGTCCAGCGTCGCCAGGTGCAACTCCGGATTCACGATCTGGAAGTCGCTGGCGGTCGAAATGTCGCCGGCGCAAACGCGGCCCTCTCCCGTAACGTCAAGGCGCATTTTGCCCGGGCGCTTGGCCAGGGCATGGATTCTGATGCGTTTGATGCTCAGCAGGAGGTCCATCACCTCCTCTTTTACGCCGGGAATCACCGTGTATTCGTGCGGCACGTCTTCGATTTTCACCCACGTGACCGCGGTGCCCTGGATGGAGCTGAGCAGCAGCCTCCGCAGCGGGTTCCCCACGGTGGTAGCGAATCCGCGTTCCAGAGGCTCCAGCGCGACACACGCGTAGGTGTCGCCGCTCTCGATCACCCTGATGGATGGAGTGGGAACTTCGGGTTCTGGTTCCCGCATCGGCGGGAGAATTTGGGTATTCAGCATTCAGTTGCTACCTCGAGTAGTACTCGACAATGAGACGGGAGTTGATCGTGTCCGGCAGCTCGTTGTCCGGTGGCAGCGATACCACCTGGCCTTCCATGTTGGCGAGGTCCAGCGTCAACCAGGTCGGCAGGGTTCGCCGCGGCAGACCCTCGGTCCGTTCGGCAAAGAAATCGCGGCTCTTTGAACTTTCGGTCCAGGATATGGTCTGGCCAGGTTTGACGAGGAACGATGGTATGTCGGTTTTGCGTCCATTGACGGCAAAGTGGCCGTGCTGCACCATCTGGCGCGCCTGTTTGCGCGAGTCGGCGAACCCGAAGTGATAAATCACGTTGTCCAGCCGGCGTTCCAGGGTGCGCAGCAGGTTGTTGCCTGAGATCCCGGGCGCGTTGAAGGCGTCGTTCATGTACTTGCGGAACTGGCCTTCCATGATGCCGTACATCTGGCGGGCCTTCTGCTTTTCCCGCAGGTGAACCCCGTAGTCCGAGACGCGTCGGCGCCGGTTGCCGCCACCGCCCGGCGGCGTGTGCCGGCGTTCGATAGCGCAGCGCGGCGAGAAACAGCGGTCGCCTTTGAGGAATAGCTTTTCGCCGGCGCGGCGGCAAAGGCGGCAAGATGGTCCGGTATATCTGCCCATTTCAGTCTTTCCGTTTTGGTGTCGGTTACGGCCCCGGCATCAGCCGGAGCCTGGTGGCGAGCCTGTCGATCAGACCCTGCGGCGTTTCGGCGGGCGCACGCCGTTGTGCGGTATCGGTGTGACGTCTCGGATGCTGGTGACGTACAGTCCGGCAGCCTGGAGCGCGCGGATGGCCGGCTCTCGTCCGGAACCCGGCCCCTTGATGTAAACGTCGATGTTCCGCATGCCCATGTCCACGCCGCGGCGCGCGGCCTGCTCGGCGGCGCGTTGCGCCGCGAACGCCGTGCCCTTTCGGGAGCCGCGGAATCCCACGGTGCCCGAACTGGTCGATGCGACGACGTTGCCGTCCGGGTCGGTCAGGCTCACCAGCGTATTGTTGAACGTCGAGTAGATGTACGCGCGTCCCTGTGGGATCGAACGGCGCTCTCGCCTGCGGGTACGTGGTCGGGGCATCTGGCGTTACCTCTTCTTTATCCGTTAGTCCGTCATTCCTGCGCTGTTGTTCGTCAATCACGCGCTTTTCTTTGTCATTCCCGCGAAGGCGGGAATCCAGCGCATAATCCGATTACTTCTTCCCGCCCGTGCGGCGACCGCGGCCGGCAACCGTGCGCCGCGCGCCCTTGCGCGAACGGGCGTTGGTGCGAGTCCGCTGGCCGTGCACCGGGAGATTCCTCCGGTGGCGCAAGCCGCGATAGCTGCCGATGTCGATCAGGCGTCGGATGTTTTCGTTGTTCTCCCGGCGCAGGTCGCCCTCGGTGATGTAGTCCTGGTCCACGATCACCCGGATCCGGTCCAGCTGCTCCTCGGAGAGCTCGCTCATGCGGGGCGGCATGTCCATGTCTAGGTTGGCCTTGCCGACGATCTCAATCGCCTTGGTCGGCCCTATTCCGTAAATGCTGCGCAGCGCAATATGCGCGCGCTTTCGATCCGGTACGTCAACTCCGGCGATACGAACCATGATTATTCTCCTGATTGGTGGCTTAACCCTGTCGCTGCGCGTGCTTGCTGTTGACGCAGATGATGCGCACTCTGCCCTTGCGCCGGATGATCCGGCAACGGTCGCAACGAGGCTTTACCGACGCGGACACTTTCATAATTGGTCTCCCCTCACCCTTACTTGAAACGGTAGGTGATCCGGCCGCGAGTCAGGTCGTATGGCGAAAGTTCCACCAACACCCGGTCGCCGGGGAGCACGCGGATGAAGTGCATCCGAATCTTCCCGGAAATGTGGGCCAGCACCTGGTGATCATTCGGCAACTCCACGCGGAACATGCCGTTGGGGAGCGCCTCCGTAACCTGGGCTTCAACCTCTATTGCTTCTTTTTTAGCCATAAATCATCCTTATTCGATTCGCCGCGCCATGGGCTGGCGCGGGAGACGGGTAGTAAATTAGTCGTGAACGGTGAGAATTTTCGGGCCGTCTTTGGTAATGGCGAGGGTATGTTCAAAATGGGCCGACAAAGCGCCGTCAGCGGTTACCACGGTCCAGTCGTCGTCCAGCACCCTGGTCGCCTCGCCGCCCAAGTTCAGCATCGGCTCAATGCAGATGCACATGCCGACGCGCAGCAGGTGGCCCTTGCCCGGTTCGCCGAAGTTGGACACATGCGGGTCTTCGTGAAGGTACCGCCCGATGCCGTGGCCGCCGTACCCGCGGACGAGGCCGTAGCCTCGCTCCAGGGCGTAGCTCTCAACGGCCGCGCCGATGTCGCCGATGCGATTGCCGGGCTGGGCGGCGGCGATGCCGGCGTAAAGGCTGGCTTCGGTGTCGTCCATCAGGCGCTGAGCGGACGGGTCAACCTCGCCAACGGCTACGGAAATTGCAGCGTCGCCGATGAAGCCGTCAATGGTAGCGCCCACGTCCATTTTGATAATGTCGCCTTCTTTCAGGACCCGCTTGCCCGGAATGCCGTGTACGATTTCCTCGTTCACCGAGGCGCAGATGGTACCCGGAAAGCCCTGGTAACCCAGGAAGGCAGGCACTGCTCCCATGCTGCGGATGTTCTTCTCCGCGATGCGGTTCAACTCGCCGGTGGTGATTCCAGGCTCCACTGACCGCTTGAGCAGTGTTAAAGTGGCGCCGACAATAGCGCCCGCGCGCGCCATGGCTTCCAACTCCCGGCGGGACTTGATTGTGATTCCGCCAGTGTACGACGACGGGGAATTGGAGGCGGTTATCCGTTTAGGCTGGTCTTTCACCATTATTATTATACCTCAGCCGTCAAGCCCAGGGCTTTCAGGACCAGACCGTTGACGGTTTCCACCGCGGCTTCCCCCGGTATGTCCGCCAATATCCCTCCCTCACGATAAAAATCCAACACCGGCGCGGTTTCCTCATGGTAAACGGCCAGCCGGTTGGCCACTGCGTCCGCCGTGTCGTCGTCCCGTTGGTAGATTTCGCCCCCGTCGGCGCAGTCGTCGCACCGTTTTGGAGCCTCGCCCGACCTGGGGTCCCGGGTAAACGGCTTTTGACACTTGCGGCAGATGTAGCGGTTGCTGAGCCGGCGAATCAGCTCGTCGTCGTCCACCTTGATATGCAGCACCCGGTCGATGCGCTGGCCCCGTTGCGCCAAAGCCTCGTCCAACGCTGCCGCCTGGTTGGTGTTGCGCGGGAACCCGTCCAGCATGAAACCGCGCCCGTCCGGCATCGTCGCGACGCGGTCCAGCACCATCCCGATGGTCACCTCGTCGGGAACCAGCGCGCCCCGGTTCATGTACTCGCGCGCCAATTCGCCCAGTTCCGTGCCGTTGGAGAGGTGATGGCGAAACAGGTCTCCGGAGCTGATATGGTCGATGGGCAGCCTTTCCTTGAGCAACTGCGCCTGGGTGCCTTTGCCGGCGCCCGGCGGGCCGAAGAGGACCAGCCTGAGGGTTCCCGTCGCTACTGCGCCGGTCATCTCAGGAATCCTTCGTAGTTCCGCATCATTAACTGCGCTTCCAACTGGCGCAGCGTGTCCAGCCCCACGCCAACCATGATGAGCAGGCTGGTGCTGCTCAGCGCGATCGCTTCAACGTTGGTAATGAGCGAGGCGATGTATGGAACGATGGCGATGAAGCCCAGGAACAGTGCGCCGCCCAGCGTCAGCCGTATGATGACCCGGTTCAGGTAGTCCTGCGTCGGCCGGCCCGGCCGGATGCCCAGCACGAAGCCCCCGTTGCGTTGCAGGTTCTCAGCGATGTTCTGCTGCTGGAAAACCACCAGCGTGTAGAAGAACGTGAACGCGACCACCAGGAAGAAGGCCAGAACCCAGTAGATGGGGCCGCTGGGGCTGAGCGCCGTCTGCAAGTTGCCGGCGGCATTCCCGACGAACCCGCCGGCGGAGCTCAGGTACTGCGCCACCGTGCCGGGCAGAATCACGATTGAGAAGGCGAAAATCAGCGGGATCATGCCGGCGGAGTTGATCCGCAGCGGTATGTACGTGGAGCCGGACTGTCGATACATCTGCCCGCCCCGGAAGATGCTGCGCCCGTACTGCACCGGTATGCGCCGGTGGGCCTCGTTGAAAACCACGATGAGGGCGATGATCAGCAGCCCGATGATGGCGAAGAAGAAAATCCCGATGATGTTGTCGCGGGCCAGGAAGCCGGTGGTCAACAGGCCGGGGAAGCCAACCACGATTCCGGCGAAGATGATCAGGGAGATACCGTTACCGATGCCCCGCTCGGTGATCTGCTCGCCCAGCCACACCAGGAACATGGTGCCGGCGGTCATGGAGAACACGGCGGCAATCGTGGGCAGGAAAGCGTCGCCGGTGAACCCGACGTTGGTCAGCACGTTGGCCTGCTGCAGCAGGATCAGCTGGGCAAAGGCTTGCGCGATGGCGATGGGAACCGTACTCCAGTGGGTGATCCGGTTCATCTTGATGCGGCCGGCCTCGCCTTCCCGCGACATGTTTTGCAGCTGGGGGATCACCGGCGTCAGCAACTGCATGATGATGGACGCGGTGATGTACGGAAACACGCCCAGCGCCACGATGCTCATGCGCGCCAGGGCGCCGCCCGAAAACAGGTCGAGGAACTGGAGCAACTGGTTGTTGTCGAACAGGTTGCTCAACGCCGCCGAGTCAAGCCCCGGAATCGGGATGTGCGCGACCAGGCGATACACGGCCAGCATCCCCAGCGTGAACAGGATCTTCGCCCGCAGGTCGGGCACGCTGAAAGCGTCAATCGCCGCTTGAACCAGTCGCGGCCACCTGCCGCCGCCCTGCACCTCAGATTGGATCATGCTGCCCTGACTCGTCCGTTGGTAAGGTCAAAGAAACCGGAGCTTAGATTTCTACGGCGGAGCCGCCGGCCGCTTCAATCTTGGCCCGGGCCGCCGCCGTGAACTTGTGCGCGTTGACGGTCAGCGCGTGGTCCAGCTCGCCGTCGCTCACAATTTTCACGGGCAAACTGGTGCGCCGCACGATGCCCAGGCCGTGCAGCAGTTCGGGAGTCACCGTGGTGCCGGCTTCAAACCGCTCTTGCAGGGTGTTCAAGTTCACCAGCGCGTAGTAGGTCTTGTAGCGGTTGTTGAATCCCCGCTTCATGGGCAGACCCTTGATCAAGGGCAGCTGACCGCCTTCAAAGCCGGGCCTTACGCTCTTGCCCGACCGGGACTTCTGACCCTTCATGCCGCGCCCGGCATAGCTGCCGCCGCCGGCCGCGTCGCCCCGGCCCACCCGTTTCCGGCTGCGTCGGGCGCCCTTGGGTGGGGATACTTCGTGCTCCATCATGGTAACCGTATGCTCCAAACCTGCCCGGGCATCGGAATCGACCGGGCTCAACTTACTCGACGGGCTCAACCACCACCAGGTGCTGGACCTTTTTCACCATGCCCATGATGGTAGGGCTGTCCTGGTGAATAACCGAATGGTTCAGCCGCTTCAGGCCCAGGGATTCAACAATGCGGCGTTGGTAGGACGGCCTGCCGATGCAACTTTTCTTCCAAGTAATCTTGATCTGCGCCATTTCCGTTCTCATTCGCCGCTCTGGGCTGTTTCGTCGGCAGCGGCTTCCGCGGGCGGTTCCACTGCCGGTGCATCTTGCTCGGAGGCTGGAGCCGCTTCGGAAGAGTCGGTTCCGGATGACTCGGTTGCGGGCGGCTCGGTTGCAGACGCTTCGGTCGTCGCCTCCGCAACCGCCGTGGTCTCCACCTCTGCGGCAGGGGCCGGCGCTTCCGCCGGCGCGGTTGCCGCCGCCGGCTGCGGAGCCTCTCCGCTGGCTTCGGTCGATTCAGCGGCGCCGTTGGTCGCCGGCTGGTTGAGTCCCAACCGGTTGGCGCGCTCCGTCTCCGGATCCCTCAGCAGGCTCAATGCTTCCATGGTGGCCTGCACAATGTTGATCGGGTTGCGCGAGCCCAGCGACTTGCCAACCACGTCCTGCACGCCGCCCAGTTCCAGCATGGCGCGCATCGCGCCCGCCGCGATGATCCCGGTGCCCAGGGGCGCCGGCTTGATGATGACGATCGACGCGCCCTTGCGCACGGAAATCTCGTGGGGGATGGTGCTGCCCTTGATCGGGATAGTGACGGTGCTTCGGCGGGCTACTGCGGTTCCCTTGCGTACGGCGTCCGGGATGGCCAGCGCCTTCCCCATGCCAACGCCCACCTGTCCCTGGCCGTTGCCAACCACCACCAGCGCGTTGAAGCGGAGCCGGCGGCCGCCTTTCACGACCTTGGCGATCCGGCGGGTATGCACCACCCGCTCGTTGAATCCGCCGCTGTCGTCCTCGCGTTGTCGCTGTTCCCGGTCGCGGCCACGTCCGCCGCGTCCGCCGCGACGCTCGCCGCCGCCACGATCACTGCGCTCACCTCTGCGGGATGCTGGGGATACCATCAGAACTTAAGCCCTCCTTCCCGGGCCGCGTCGGCCAGTGCCTTCACCCGCCCGTGGAATTGGTAGCCGCCACGGTCGAATACGACGGACGTTACTCCCGCTGCAATGGCCCGCTCCGCCACCAACTTGCCCACCGCCACGGACGCGGCGGTCTTGGGCGTGGCGTTATCGCCGGCCAGCTCCTGGCTGGACGCCTGGGCCAGCGTATGGCCGCGCGCGTCGTCGATCACCTGGGCGTAGATTCCCTTCAGGCTGCGAAAGACGCATAGCCTGGGCCGCTCGGGTGTCCCAATCACTTTGTTCCTCACCCGGCGGTGCCGCACGACACGCAGTTTCCGGG
The DNA here is from genome assembly GCA_022825745.1 of Dehalococcoidia bacterium. GTDB lineage: Bacteria > Chloroflexota > Dehalococcoidia > Lucifugimonadales > UBA3495 > Bin87. The sequence continues at coordinate 7,547 of JAJDWF010000090.1, forward strand.
CATCCTTGTCTTTAGGCATTTTTAGTTCGCTCTCAAATCCGTACTTCGACTGCGCGAGCTTAAACGGCGCGGCGGGCTGCGGCCTTGCCGGGCTTCAGGCGCAACACTTCACCCTGGTACCGGATTCCCTTTTCCTTGTAGGCATTAGGCGGGCGGACCCGGCGCACCTTGGCCGCCAGCTGGCCGACCTTCTGCTTGTCCACTCCGCTGATGTGCACCCGGTTGTTGCCCTCCACCTGCATGGTCAGGCCGGCTTCGGGAAACACGTCCACCGTGTGGCTGTACCCCACGCTGAGCGTGATGCCGTCCCCGTTCTGCTGGACGCGATAACCGACGCCCATCAACTCCAGGGTACGGTTGTAACCTTCGGTGACGCCCACCACCGCGTTGGAGATGAGCGAACGAGTCAGGCCGTGCAGCGAGTGATGAAACTTGCGGTCGGTGAGGCGTTCAACGATGATCTCGTCGTCTTCGACGGACACCTTCACTTCCGGGTGGTACTTCTGGGTGACGGTTCCCCGGGGCCCGGTGACCACCACGCCGCCGTAGATCACCTCAACCGTGACGCCCGACGGAATCGGGATGGGCTGCCGCCCGACGCGAGACAGCGGACGCTCCGTGGGAGGGATCCGTTCCTCAACCCCGGAGCTAATCATTGTTTGACTACCAGACATAGCAGACCAATTCTCCTCCGATACCCTTGCGCCAGGCTTCGTAGCCGGTCATCATGCCCTGCGAGGTCGAAACTATGGCAATGCCCAGGCCGCCGTACACCCGCGGAATCTCGCCGCGCCCAACGTGTACCCGCAGGCCGGGTTTGCTCACTCGTTTCAGCCCTCGAATGGCATTTTGCTCGTCGTCTTTGTACAGGAGGTGAATCCGCATGGTCGGGAACTTCTGGTTCCGGGCCAGGTCCCAGTCGCGGATGTACCCCTGGGCTTTCAGGATATCGGCAATCGCCGTTTTGATTTTGGACTGAGGCACCAGCACCGTTTGGTGCCGGGAATGGATGGCGTTGCGGATGCGCGTCAGCATATCCGCAACCGGGTCGTTAATCGGCATCGCGGTACCGCTCCATCAGTTTTGTTCTCTCTTTCCTGCCGCGATGCCCGAGCAGACGGACATCTGCGATTTCAATCCGTGTTTGTTACAGGCTGGCCTTGCGCACGCCGGGCAGCAACCCGTCCAGCGCCATTTCCCGGAACGAAATACGTGAAAGGCCAAAGTGCCGGATGTATCCCCGCGGCCTTCCCGTCGCCCCGTCCCGGTTTCGGATCCGGTTGGGGTTGGCGTCGGGGGGCAGCAGCGCCAGCTTCTGCCTGGCCTCGAACCGCTCCCGCATGGGCCGGGACAGGTCCCGGGCCTGCGCCAGCAACTCCGCCCGCTGCTCCGCGTACTTGGCGACCGTGCGCTTCCGTCGTTCGTTTTTCGCTATGGCTGATTTCTTGGCCAATTAGTTCACCTGCATACCTTGGGCTACTGTCTCCCGTGGCTATTGTCTAATGAACGGCATCCCGAAGTGCTCCAGCAAACGAGTCGCTTCGGCATCGTTGTCGGCGGTGGTGGTTATGGTGACCTGCAAACCGCGTAGCCGGTCAACGCTGTTGTAGTCAATCTCCGGGAATACGATCTGTTCCCGCAGCCCCAGGGAAAAGTTGCCTCTCCCGTCAAATCCGCGCCGGGAGATGCCGCGAAAGTCCCGAATGCGAGGCAGCGCCGTGATAATCAACCGCTCCAGGAAGTAATACATGCGGTCGCCGCGCAGCGTGACCGCGGTGCCGATGGGGTTTCCCTGCCGTACCTTGAAGCCGGCGATGGAACGGCGCGCCCGGGTGATGATCGGCTTCTGTCCTGATATCGTGGTCAGGTCGCGAACGGCGCTTTCCATGGCGCGGCCATTGGTCAACGCCTCGCCCAAGCCTATGTTCAGGTTGATCTTTTGTATGCGCGGGACCTGCATAGGGCTGGAGTATTCGAACTCCGACACCATGGCCGGGATGATTTCCTCCCGGAATCGGATCTTGAAGCTCGGGGGTGGCAGCTCGGACGCGCCGTTGCTGCCGCTCTCGGCCTCTTCCTGCCGCCGGCGCTGCCGTCGCCCTCGGCCTTCCTGTTCCTGTGCGGCTTCCGTTTGCTGTTCAGTCGTCATGGCAATCACTCGTCCCGGCTTCGGAATTGACTGCCGGGTTCGGTATAGTTGCTTTGGATCAGTTTGATGTTGGAAATGTGGATCGACGCTTCCTGCTGCACTCGCCCGCCCTGCCTGATGCCCGGGCGCGGCTTGTAATGCTTGGTGACGATGTTCACGCCTTCAACAATGACCCGGTCCTTCTCGGAGATCATTTGCAGCACGCGGCCGGTCTTTCCCTTGTCCTTGCCGGCGATCACCAGCACGTCGTCGCCCCGGCGAATCTTTGTCCGCGCCATCACACCACCTCCGGCGCCAGGGATACGATACGCATGAAGCCCTTGTCCCGCAGTTCTCGGGCCACCGGGCCAAAGATGCGCGTGCCCCTGGGCAGCTGGTTGTCGTTAATCAGGACGGCGGCGTTGTCGTCGAACTTGATGTAGGTCCCGTCCGGCCTGAGCAGCGGCGCCGCCTGGCGTACCACGACGGCCTTGACCACCGACCCTTTGCGGACCGGCGAGTTGGGCACTGCTTCCCGAACGGTGCATACGATGATGTCGCCCACCGACGCGTACTTCCGGCGGCTGGAACCCGGGATGTTGATCAGCCGGATGCGTCGCGCGCCGCTGTTGTCGGCCACGTGGAGCCTGGTGTAACTCTGGATCATTTATGCGTCCTCGTCGTCCGCGCTGATCTGATCGCTGACGTAGTCCGCGTCACCAGCAACGGGTTCGATAACAATGTCGGTTTCCAGTTCAATGGGCCGCACGTCCGCCACTTCCCGGCGGGCGATTATTTCCAGCAGCCGCCAGTGCTTGGTGCGCGAAATCGGTCGGGTCTCCTGGATCCTCACGGTGTCGCCAATCTCGCACCGGCTATCCGGGTCGTGCACGTAGAAGCGGGTCACCCGGCGCATCTGCTTGCGATAAATCCGGTGCCGCTGCTTCCACACCAGTTCCACCACCGCGGTCTTGTCCATCCGGGTGCTGACCACGGAACCCACCCGGATTTTTCGCATCGCTTTCGCCATTGTGAATTGTCCCTTCCCTATCGTTCAATCTGCGGAGACGGTCAGTCTGCTAGAGTTCCCGCTCGCGCAAGCAGGTCAACATGCGGGCGATGTCCTTGCGGGTCTTGCGCGGCTGGTTGGTGTCGGTGAGCTGGTTGGTGGCGTCGCGAAAGCGCAGGTTCATGAGTTCCTGGTAAGACTTGTCCAGTTCCTCGCGAATCTGATCGTCGGTCAGCGCCCGTATTTCGTACATCTGCATGGTGGCTTAACCTCTGGAACCCGACAGCAGGGAATTCACCCGGTCCTTGTACACCACCTTGGTCGGAATCGGCAGCTTATGCGCCGCGCGCTGCAACGCCTCTTCCGCCTGCTGTATCGGCACGCCGCCCACCTCGAACATGATGCGGCCGGGCTTGACGACCGCCACCCAGTGGTCGTTGGCGGCTTTCCCGCCGCCCATGCGTACCTCGGCCGGTTTCTTAGATACCGGCTTGTCGGGGAAGATGCGAATCCAGGTTTTCCCGCCGCGCTGCAAGTGCCGGGTGATGGCAACACGCGCGGACTCGATCTGCCGGGCGGTAATCCAGTCGGGACTCATGGCCTTCAGCCCAATCTGGCCGAATTCGACGGTGTTGCCGGTGGTGGCGGCTCCTCGCCGCTTGCCCCGGCCCATCTTCCGGTATTTGGTCCTCTTGGGTTGCAACATGATCTCAGACTCCCAACTCCGCGTCGATCTCAGCATCGGCCTCGGCGTCCTGGCTGGAAACCCGGAACTCGATGCTGTCCAGTTCTGCGTCCTCTTCCGGCACCGCGGGCATGATCTGGCCCTTGTAAATCCAAACCTTGATTCCGATCCGGCCCATGGCGGTGTGCGCCTCGGCCAGCGCGTAGTCAATGTCGGCGCGAAGCGTGTGCAGGGGCACCTGGCCCATCATCAATTTCTCGGTGCGGGCGATTTCCGCGCCGGAAATCCGTCCCTTGGTAATAATCTTGATCCCTTCCGCTCCGGCCTGCATGGTGCGCAGCGCGGCCTGGCGCATCGCCCGCCGGTAGGCGACCCGACGGCTCAACTGGTCGGCGATGTTCCTGCCCACCAGGAACGGGTCCATTTCCGGCTGCTCGATCTCAACGATGTTCAGGCGCAACTGCCCGCTGTTCATCGTTTCCAGCCGGGAGCGCAGGCCCTTGACCCGGTCGCCGTCCCGTCCAATCAGGATTCCGGGGCGCGCCGAGTGGATGTTGATGATCGTTTCCTGCGCGGTGCGGTCAATCTCGATCCGCGCGATACCGGCGTCCGAGAAGGCCGCGTATTCATCGTGGATCGCCCGCCGCAGGCCCAGGTCCTGCTGCACGCCGTCCCGATACTGGGCGCCGTTGTTGGCGTACCAGTGGGTTTTCCAGTCCTTGATGATTCCCAGTCGGAACCCCAGGGGGTGCGTCTTATGGCCCATCGGCTAGCCCTCCTGTATCTCGTCAACTTCGATGATGATGTGACTGGAGCGCCGCGTCACACGACCTATCCTGCCCCTGGCCCGGGCGCGAAATCGCTTCAACGGTCGCGCCTGGTCCGCCGAAATGCGCGTGATGCGCAGTTCGTTGCGGTTCATGAACATGTTGTTCTCGGCGTTGGACGCCGCCGACTGCACCACCTTGGCCACCGAACGGGCCCACGGCGACGTCATCAGGCTGAGATGGTCCAGCGCGTCGTTGACGGTCATGCCCCGAACCGCGTCCATGATCGGCTTGAGCCGCTTGGGGGAAGCCCCCACCTGTTTGGCCATTGCCCGTACCACTGGCATCGCGTCACCTCACCCTGCTGGATCGCTCGGACCGGGCGACGTGCCCCCGGTAGGTGCGCGTGGGCGCGAATTCGCCGAAGCGATGCCCGACCATATTCTCCGTCACAAAGACGGGAACGTGCCGCCGGCCGTCGTGGACTCCAAAGTTCAGCCCGACCATTTCGGGCATGATCATCGAGTCCCGCGACCAGGTGCGGATTACGGTGGCCTCACCAGATTCGCGTACCCGGTTGACCTTCTTCAACAATTTCGGATGGACGTAAGGTCCTTTTTTAACTGAACGTGACATAATGCAATGTTCGCTGGCAACCCCGCGCAACGGCGCAGTGTGGTTTCATTCCTAGCGACGCCACCTTCGTCCGCGGACGATGAACCGGCTGGACGTCTTCTTCTTGTTTCGCGTCTTGTGGCCCAAGGTGGGCTTGCCCCAGGGGGACTTGGGCCCCGGCATCCCGATGGGAGACCGGCCTTCTCCGCCCCCGTGGGGGTGGTCCACCGGGTTCTTGGCGACTCCGCGCACGTGGGGGCGACGCCCCAGGTGCCGCTTGGCGCCGGCCTTGCCCAGGCTTTCGTTCTTGTGGTCCGGGTTGGACAGTTGGCCAACGCTGGCCCGGCAGTTCAACAGAATCCGGCGCATCTCGCCCGAAGGCAGCCTGATCAGCACGTAGTCGCCCTCGCGAGAAAGCACCTGTGCGCCGGTTCCCGCGCCGCGCACCAGCTGTCCGCCGCGTCCCGGCGTAAGCTCCAGGTTGTGCACCACCGTGCCGGTGGGGATGTTGCGCAGGGGAAGGGTGTTCCCCGGGCTGATTTCGGCGCTGGGGCCGGACTCAACCTTGTCGCCCACTTTCAGGTTCACCGGCGCCAGAATGTAGGACTTCTCGCCGTCGGCGTAGTGCAGCAGCGCGATGCGCGTGGTCCGGTTCGGGTCGTATTCGATGGTCTTTACGGTGGCGGGAACGCCGTCCTTCCGCCGCTTGAAGTCGATCCGGCGGTACATTCGCTTCGATCCGCCGCCACGATGGTACGCCGTGATGCGGCCCCGGTTGTTGCGTCCGCCACGCTTCTGCAGCGGTTCCAGCAGCGATTTTTCCGGCTTCTTGGTCGTGATCTCCTCAAAGGAAGGCCGCACCGCGTTTCGTGTGCCGGGGGTGATTGGTCGTAAGTTTTTCAGTGGCATCTGTTGCTCCTGGCTTTTACGCCAATCCTCTTACAGGCCCTCGATCAGGTCGATGCGGTCGCCCGCTCGGAGCGTTACCACCGCCTTCTTCACGTCGGGCCGTTTCTTGAATCGTGGGCCGTATCGCTTGCGCTTTCCCCGGTTCACGGTGATGTTCACCGCAACCACCGTAACGCCGAAATGCCGTTCAATGGCCTGCTTCACCAGCGTCTTGTTGGCCTTGGGCGCAACCTCGAAGGTGTACTGACCCTCCTCTTGCAGGAGGGTGCTCTTTTCTGTAATGGTGGGCCTCAGCAGCACCTCGCTGATGTTCATGCCTGGGCCTCCTCACCGCTTGCGGCGCTGGCCGCCGCCCGGGCGCGGAACCTCGGCGCGGTGCAAAGCTCGGCTATGCGACGGATGCCGCCCACCTCGACCAGGACCGTTGCCCTTTTCAGCACGTCGTTGGCGTTCACCAGGTCCGACGGCAGCGTCCAGACCTGCTTTAAGTTGCTGCCGGCCCGGACCACGTCCTGGTCGGCGTCCTCAGTAATCACCAGTACCGAGCCGCTGATGCCCAGGCTGGCCAATAGCTGTTTCATGGACTTGGTGCGGCCGTCCAGCTCGCCCAGCGAATCTATGCAGATCAGCCGGCCGTTGCGAATCTTTTCGGACAACACGCACTGAAGGGCTTTCCGGCGCATCGCCCGGGGCAGCGCCTTGCGGTAGTCTCGCGGCTTGGGCCCGAACACGATGCCGCCGTGCCGCCACTGGGGCGAGCGGATGCTGCCCTGGCGTGCCCGGCCGGTGTGCTTCTGAATCCAGGGTTTCCTTCCGCCGCCCGAAACCTCGGCCCGGGTCCGGGTTGAATGCGTGCCTTGCCGCTGGTTCAGCTGGTAGATCACCATGGCCTGGTGCACCAGGGTTTGATTCATCGGCACGTCGAACACGCCATCATTGATGTTGATGGTATCGATGGCGTCGCCGTTGCCGTTTACTACGGGCAGTTCCATTATGCTTGCGCCTTGCTCTTGCCAGTCTTTCTGATTGTTACCGGGCTGTTGGGCCCGCCGGGTATGCCGCCTTTCACCATCAGCAGGTTTCGCTCAGCGTCCACTCGCACCACCTCCAGCCCTTTGCTGGTCACCCTGCGGTTCCCCATGTGTCCGGCCATTTTCAGCCCTTTGAATACCTTGCCGGGTGTGGTGCCGCCGCCGATGGAGCCGGGCGCGCGCGCTCGGTCCGATTGTCCGTGCGTTCGCGGGCCGCCGCCGAAACCGTGCCTCTTCATCGTGCCCGCGAAGCCGCGGCCCTTGGACCTGCCGCTCACGTCCACGATCTCGCCGGGTTCGAAGATGTCCACCGAAACCAGTTGGCCCACTTCGTATTCCGAAACGTCATCGGCGCCCACTTCCTGGAGCCGTCGCCCGATTTGGCTGCCCTGCAGATGGCCGGCCTCCGGTTTGTTCGGTCGTCGGACTCGTCCGAACCCCAGTTGGACCGACTCATAGCCGTCCGTTTCGTTGGTGCGAATCTGCGTCACCGCGCACGGGCCGGCTTCGATTATCGTAACGGGCACGACCTGCCCGGCGTCGTTGAACACCTGGGTCATGCCGATCTTTTTACCGAGAAACGCCTTCAGCATTTTCTTTGCCTGTAATTGGTTGCTTCTGCCCGCCGGTCACTGGCGCGGTTTCGGCCAGTAGATGAAACGGCGGCAGAGGCAAGTGCCTGCCGCCAACGGAACAATGATTTTACGACGGGTCTAGTATTTATTCAAGCCTGACGGGTTGCCGACTTGATCGATCCCCGGTGAACGGGGGCGACCATGCTAGAGCTTGATGGAGATGTCCACCCCCGCCGGCATGTTCAGCCTGGTCAGTGCGTCAATGGTCTTGCTGGTGGGCTCCATGATGTCCAGCAGGCGCTTGTGCGTGCGGATCTCAAAGTGCTCCCGGGAGTCCTTGTCAACGTGTGGCCCCCGTATCACGCAAAACCGCCGAATCTGGGTCGGCAGCGGGACCGGCCCGGCCACCCTCGCCCCGGTCAACTCGGCGGTGTCCACAATCTGCGCGCTGGAGCTGTCCAGCACCTTGTGGTCGAACGCCTTCAAAATTATCCGCATTTGCTGCCTGGCAACCATAATTACCTTTCTTCACCAATCCGTATTTCGCGCGCCGCCCGGAACGGGCAGCCCTCTGGTCAGATGTTTGCCACCGTGCGTAGCAGGTTCTCCGGCACCGGTTCGTAGTGCCGGAACTCCATTGTGTAGGACGCCCGGCCCCGGGTCAGCGACCGCAGCGCCGTGGTGTACGCGAACGTCTCCCCCAGGGGAATCATCGCGCTCACGGTTTGCAGGTCGTCCTGGCCTTCGATGCTGCGAATCTGCGCCCGGCGCCCGCCGAGGTCGCTGATCACTTCGCTGAGGAACTCGCCCGGCGTGACTATTTCGATCTCGAAAATGGGTTCCTGCAACACCGGCGCCGCCCGGCGCGTGCCGTCCCTCAGGGCCATCATTGCCGCTGAGCGGAACGCTATATCGGACGAGTCCACGGTGTGATAACTGCCGTCCACCAGCGTGACCTTCATGTCAACCAGCGGGAACCCGGCCAGCGGCCCGTTGTCCCAGCCCTGTTTGACTCCGTTTTCCACCGCCGGGATGAACTGGCGCGGGATCACGCCGCCCGTGATGCCATCCACAAAGATGTTGCCTTCGCCGCGCTCCTGCGGTTCGATTTCCAGCCACACGTGCCCGAATTGGCCGTGCCCGCCGGTCTGTCGCACGAATCGCCCCTCCACCCGGATCGGCTTGGTGATCGTTTCGCGGTAGGCCACCCGTGGCTGGCCAACCCGGGCCTCCACGTCGAACTCCCGCCGCATCCGGTCAACCAGGACCTCAAGGTGCAGCTCGCCCATCCCGGAGATGATCGTCTGCCCCGTTTCGTCGTTGTAGCGCACTACGAAGGTGGGGTCTTCCTCCGATAGCTTTCGCATCGCCTCGCCCAGCTTGTCCTGGTCGGCGCGCGTCGCCGGCTCAATGGCCACCGACACCACCGGCTCCGGGAAGTGGGGAGGCTCCAGGATCAGGGGTTTGTGGTCGCTGCAAATCGTGTCGCCCGTGAAGGTGTCCTTCAAGCCCACGGCGGCGCAGATGTTGCCGGCCGTGATCTCCGGCAACTCTTCCCGGTGGTTGGCGTGCATCCGCAACAGCCGGCCCATCCGCTCTCGGTTGCCCCGGGTAACGTTGCGCACGGCAGCGCCGGCTTCCACCGAGCCGGAGTAAATTCGCAGGAACACCAGCCGGCCGACGTAAGGGTCCACCACCACCTTGAACGCCAGCGCCGACAGCGGTTCGCTGTCCACGGGTTCCCGCAGCTCCACCTCGTCGGTTCCGGGTACGGTGCCTTCCACCGCCGGAACATCCAGCGGAGACGGCAGATAGTTGATGATGGCGTCCAGCAGCGGGTGAATCCCTTTGCCCCGCATCGCGCTGCCGCACAAAACCGGAACCAACTGCCGGTTGATGGTGGCGTTTCTCAGCGCGGAACGCAGGTCGTCGGCGCAGATGTCTTCGCCTTCCAGGTACTTGATCAACAGGGCTTCGTCCGTCTCGACGATCTTTTCGATCATTTCCTGGCGGTAGTCGTTGAAGTCTTTCTCGATCTCGGCCGGCACCGGCATCAGTTCGGGCGGCTCCGCAACATCATCCCGGCCGTCCGAGTACATGATGGCCTGGCCTTCGATCAGGTCCACCACCCCACGGAATTCGTCCTCCGCTCCCAGCGGAATTTGCACCGCCACGGGGTTGCCCTTCAAACGCCGGCGCACCGACTCGATGGTGCGCTCGTAGGACGCGCCCACCCGGTCCATCTTGTTCACGAAGCAGATGCGGGGAACGTTATACGTGTCGGCCTGCCGCCACACCGTTTCCGACTGGGGCTGCACTCCGGCCACCGCGTCCAGCACCACGATGCCGCCGTCCAGAACCCGCAGGCTCCGTTCCACTTCGGCGGTAAAGTCAACGTGGCCCGGCGTGTCGATGATGTTGACCTGGTGGTCGTGCCAGTAAGCCGTGGTCGCGGCGGCCGTGATGGTGATCCCCCGTTCTTTCTCCTGGGGCATCCAGTCCATCGCCGTCGTGCCTTCATCAACGCCGCCAACCTTGCGGATACGGCCGGTCAGGTAAAGCACCCGCTCCGTCACGGTGGTCTTGCCGGCGTCAATGTGCGCTATGAACCCGATGTTGCGGATTTTGCGCGCGGATGTTTGTTCAGCAATCATTTGTTTGTTCAGCAGTCACTTCTGCCCTTACCCGTCATTCCCGCCTTTGCGGAAATCCGGTAGCGGACATCGTTATATCAGCGCCGGTAGTGTACGAATGCGCGGTTCGCTTCCGCCATCCGGTGCAGTTCATCCTTCCGGCGTACGGCCGAACCCTCTCCTCGCGCCGCATCCATGAATTCGTTGGCCAGTCCCCGGGCCATGCGCATCCCGTTGCGCCCTCGTGCCCCGCGAATGATCCAGCGCATCGCCAACGCCTCGCTGCGGCTCGTGCGCAACTCCACCGGCACCTGGTAGGTCGCTCCGCCCACCCGCCGGGGTCGCACCTCCACCAACGGCGTGGCGTTTCGCATGGCGCTGGAGAAAACGACAATCGGGTCCTGGTTGGTGTCCTGTCGCACGAGTTCCAGGGCGTCGTACACCACCCGCTGGGCCGTGGACTTCTTGCCCTTGATCATCACCCGGTTGATGAACTTCGCCAACTCCAGGTTGCTGTACCTCGGGTCCGGTTTGATTACGCGCGGTTCTGCGCGGCGTCTTCGCGACATGTCGATCTACCTTGAGTTTCGAGTTTCCGTTTCCGCGTTGGGTTTTAGATTAAGCCACCCCCCAACTCGGGGGGTGACGAATCGTGGTTTCTGCCGGGGCCTCGTTTTATCCCTTACGGGTTCCGTACTTGCTGCGGCCCTGTCGGCGTCCGCTGACGCCTTCGGTGTCCAGGTTGCTGCGTACTACGTGGTAGCGTACGCCCGGCAGGTCTTTCACCCGGCCGCCGCGTATCAGCACCACCGAGTGCTCTTGCAGGTTGTGGCCCTCACCGCCGATGTAGGCGGTCACTTCCACGCCGTTGGTCAGCCGCACGCGGCAGATCTTGCGCAGAGCCGAGTTCGGCTTCTTGGGCGTCATCGTCCTCACCTGGATGCACACCCCGCGTCGTTGCGGGCATCCGGGACCCCAGCGGGTCCGGTTGCGCAGCGAGTTCTGCACCCAGTGCAGCGCCGGCGCCTTGGTGCCCTTGCGCACCGGCTTGCGCCCTTTTCGTACCAGTTGATTCACAGTAGGCATAATGTTCCCTGCTTTGTGCGCGGTTAAAATCCCGACACAACACCGAAAGATGTTATCCCTACTAAGCGTCCGTGTCAACCGCGCACGAATGCCGCCAGGCCCTTTTCAAACCCGATCCGTCCAGCCCGGAGCCCGCCGCGTTGACCCGGCGTCCCCGCTATGGCATAATTCGCCTATCGCATAATTATTATGCCAATACGACATAACCTTGCGGCACCGTGCCCCGCCGCATGAAAAGGAAGGTTGCCTGAGCATGTGGACCGGCGATGATTTACAACGGCTGGTCAGCAGAGAACTGAGCGATTACCGACTGCTGGTGGTGTCCAACCGTCAGCCCTACGTTTTCAATATCGATGACTCCGGAAACCTCCACGGCGAAATGCCCCCCGGAGGTCTCACGGCAGCCATCGACCCCTTGATGCGCGCCTGTGGCGGCACCTGGATCGCCCAGAGCAGCAGCGATGCCGACCGCGCCGCCATGGACCAGCAGGGCCGCATTCCGGTACCCCAGGATTCGCCGGCCTACCGTATGCGCCTCCTCACCCTTACCGAGGAGGAAAACAACGGTTACTACTACGGCTTCTCCAACGAGGGACTCTGGCCCCTTTGCCACATCGCCTACACCGAGCCCCTCTTCGACTCTGAACACTACGGCTTCTACCAGTCCGTCAACCGCCGCTTCGCCGACCTCGTCCTCGACGAAATCGACGACGACCCGGCCATCGTCCTCATCCAGGACTATCATCTGGCGCTCCTTCCCCGCTATATCCGCGAAGTCAATCAGGACGCCATCATCGGCCAGTTCTGGCACATCCCCTGGCCCAACCCCGATATCCTCCGCATCTGCCCCTGGCAGGAAGAAATCCTCGACGGGATGTTGGGCAACGACCTCCTGGGGTTCCACCTCTCCGGCGATTGCCAGAACTTCATCAACTGCGTGGACGCGAATCTCGACGCCCAGGTTGACCCCGACTATGGCCTGGTGGACTATCGCAACGAGACTACCCTGATCCGTCCCTTCCCCATCAGCATCGACTTCGACGGCATCGACACCGAAGCCCGCACCCCGGAAGTCGAAGCCGAAATGTTCCGCCTGTCCCGGGAACTCGGCCTCAACCGAGGGCGCATCCTGGGCCTGGGCATCGACCGCCAGGACTACACCAAGGGCATCCCCCATCGGCTCCGGGCCGTGGAACGCCTCCTGGAGAAATGGCCCCAGTACCGCGGCCGCCTGGTTTTCCTGCAGGCCGGAGCCACCAGCCGCACCAACATCGACTCCTACATGCAGCTGACTATCGACATCGAGTCCATCGTCAACCGCATCAACGAACGGTTCGGATACGATGGCTGGCAGCCCATACTCTACTGGCCTACTTCATTGCCGTCGGCAACCTTCTCAGCCCTGCGTCGTCTCGCCAGTTTCTGCGCCGAAAGTAGCCTGCACGACGGCATGAACCTGGTCGCCAAGGAGTACGTCGCCTCCCGCGTCGATGAGGACGGCGTGCTCATCCTCAGCGCTTTCGCCGGCGCCGCCCAGGAGCTTACCGGCTCCCTCATCATCAACCCCTACGCCACCGAGCAGTTCGCCGACGCCATCCACCAGGCCCTCAATATGAGTGACCTGGAACGCCGTATGCGAATGCGCCAGATGCGCAACACCGTCCAGGAAAACAATATCTACAAATGGGCCGGCCGCATCATGATGCACCTCATGCAGGCCAGTACCCCGGATCATTCCCGTCTCACCGCCACCATCGCGTCCACCGCATAAACGGCCTCGGAACCAACAGGCTGGGACATGCCGGACGCTTGCTCCACCGATTTACCCGGACTGGTCGCCGGCCAATCGTCCGTCCTCCTCCTGCTCGATTTCGACGGCACCCTTTCGGAGATCGCTCCCCGCCCGGAAAACGCGGTATTGCGCCCCGGCAACGCCAAACTGCTGGCAGCCCTGAGCCGGAAACGCGGATCTACCGTCGGCATCCTCAGCGGCCGCTCCCTGGACGATGTGGCCCACCGCGTCGGTGTGCCCGGCCTGGTGTACGCCGGCAACCACGGCCTGGAAATCTCCGGCCCCGACCTGCAATACCTGCACCCCGCCGCTGCCGCCTCGATTCCCGCCTTTTCCGAGATTGCCAGCCGCCTTGTGGCCGCTCTGGCCGACGTGCCGGGAGCACAGGTCGAGAACAAGACCCTGACGCTGACCGTGCACTACCGCCGGGTCGCGCCGGAGTACCACCCCCGAGTCGAGTCAATCGTCCAGGGCGTCGCCGGCCCCGCAGTCGCGGACGGCCAGTTACGGCTTTCCACCGCCAAGGCGGCCATCGAGTTGCGCCCAACCGTGGACTGGGACAAGGGCCGCGCGCTGGACCTGGTGCGTTCGCGGCTGGCTCCCGGCGCATTTCCCATCTACATCGGCGACGACGCCACGGATGAAGATGCTTTTGCGGCGGCGCAGAACGCCGGCGGTTTCGGCGTCTTCGTCGGCCCGGCCGGTTCGGCTACTCGCGCCAGGTACCGGCTGGATTCGCCGGCAGCGGTGAGCGACGCCCTTGCGAAACTCGCCTCAGGGTAAGCGGTTCCGGTTGTGCTATTATTGGCGGCGTCCGACCGGGGCCATTGGCCACTCTCGCTAGTCGGGGCGATCCTCTAACCCAATGATCAACGCGATATTCTTCGATTTCTACAACACCCTGGTGCGATTCTGGCCGCCTCTGCCCCAGATCCAACACGCCGCCTGCCAGAACCTCGGCATACGGGTCCCGCCGGAACGCCTGGCCCGGGGCTACGCCATCGCCGACCTCTATTTCAACGAGGAAAACCACCGGATGCCCCTGGGCGAACGCGACGCCGCCGACCGCGACGCTTTCTTCGCCCGCTACGAGCAGATCATACTGGAGGAGTCGGGAGTCGCCGTTTCCCTACGCATGGCCAAGCAGATCTGGGACATGGCCATTTCGGTTCCCAAGGAGTTGGTCGAGTTTGAAGAGACCCGGCCCGTGCTGGCCGAACTCAAAGCCCGCGGTTACCGCCTGGCAGTCCTCACCAACCTGCGCCGGGACATGGAAGAACTGACCCGCCAGATCGGCATCCACGAGTACCTGGAGTTCTGCATTACCGGGCGCGAGGTGGGCGAAAAACCCGCCACCGCCATCTTTGAAGCCGGCCTGAAGCGTATGGCCGTGACGCCGCAGCAGGCCATGCACGTCGGCGACCAGCCCCGTTCCGACGTCCAGGGCGCCCGCGAGGCCGGCCTTTATCCCGTCCTGATCGATCGCGGTGGTTTCCACTCCGACGTGGCCGGCTGCGACCACATCGACAGCCTGGAAGGCCTGTACCCGCTGCTGGACCGCCTCGCCATGTGTTGATCAAACTGTCTCGCCATCATTCCCCCATCTGTCCGTCATTCCCGCGAAAGCGGGAATCCAGCCCCGCCGAGGTGCCGCCATGACCACCGCCCACCAGCCGCCCGCCCACAGCCATCCTGACGACCCCAACCCGGTGCACGTCATCGTCTGGTATGACTATATTTGACCATGGTGCTACGTCGGCCTGGAACGCGTCGACAAACTTGCGGACGAGTACGACATCACCGTCGAGGGCCGGGCCTACCTCCTGCGCCCCGATACCCCCGTGGAGGGCCGCGTGCGGGAACCCCGTCCCGGCGAATCCGACGACGAGCTTTCCGACCCGCTGCGCACCCAGGCGCGGGAAGCCAACATCGTTATGCGCCCGCCCCGATACACCCCGAACAGCCTGAACTCCCTGCAGGCGACCGAGTACGCCCAGGAGCAGGGCAAGTTCCTCGAATACCACCACGCCGCCTACGAAGCCTATTGGGACCGCCGGGAAAACCTGGGCGACCCCTCCGTGCTGGCCGACATCGGGAGCAACGTCGGGCTGGATGGTGCAGAGTTGAAGGAACGGGTCGAATCCGGCCATTACGCTCAGCGGGTGGTGGACCAGTACCACGAAGCTCTGGGCTACGGCATCCGTGGCATCCCCACGTTCGTGTTCGACAACCTTCTCTTCACGGGTGCCCAGCCCTACGAGGTTTTCCAGCGCGTGATGGACAAAGCCTTGGAGAACCGGGCCGCTGATCAGGGTTGACCGGATTATACCGGCTGCAACCCACTGGTCCGCCGCGGGCCGTCGTTGCCCGCCGGCATACCGTGTGCTAGACTGGCGCCGACAAAATCCCTTGTACCGGATTTCACAAAGTACCCGTTGCACCATGGACGACGCTACCCAGTCCCTGATTGCCGACGCAGTCAACAATCAGCCGCAATCCACCGTAACCGTCCTCTCGTCGCTCCTGGCGGTCGAGGACGCCATCGGCTACATCCCCAAAGAGGCCGTTGAAGCCGTCGCGTCGCGCATGGACGCCACCGTCAACGACGTTTGGGCAGTCGCCACCTTCTACCCCAACTTTCGGTTCGATCCGCCCATGGAGCACCGCGTTGAGGTCTGCTGGGGGCCGTCGTGCCACGTCATGGGCGCCGGCCGCATCATCGCCGCGGCCCAGGATGCCTTGGGTCTTTCCGATGAGGGCGATACCCCCGACGGCAAGGCTACACTCCGGTACAATACGTGCCTCGGCGCCTGCGCCCACGCCCCGGTCATGGCCATCGACCACCACCTGGCCGGACGCGTCACTCCCGAATCCGCTCGGGAGAGAATAGCGACCGCCCTGCAATCCGTTCCGTCCCACTGAGCTGACTTCCGTCGTGGCTACTCCCACTACCGCCGATTTCGATTCCATCCTCGCTGAGGCGCAGCGTCGGTGGCAGGCTCTGACCAACGGTGACCGCCCATGGGTTCGCGTTGGCACCGGCCTCGCCGGTGAGGCCGCCGGCGGCTTTGAAGTAGTCAGCGCCGTGAAGGCTGCCCTGGAAGAAAACGGCGTGGCGGCCAACGTTTCCGAGGTAGGAACCCTGGGCCTGTGCTTCGCCGAGCCGTTGCTGGACGTGCAGATGCCGGGCGGCCCGCGCGTTTTCTACCGCAACGTAACGCCGGAAATCGCCCGCAGCATCGTCAACGAGCACGTTGCCGGCGGGAATCCAACGATGGAACACGCCATCGGCTACCTGGGCGAACCCGGCGCGGCCCCGGACGGCATCCCGGATCTCAACGACCATCCCATGCTGGGGCAGCAGCAGCGCATCGCCCTCCGCAACGCCGGACACATCGACCCGTCGGACCTCTACCAGTACATCGCCAACGGCGGATACGCTGCCTTGAACCAGGCCCTAACCGCCATGACCCCCGACGAAGCGCGCCAGGAAGTGCTCGCTTCCGGCCTCCGTGGACGCGGCGGCGCGGCGTTTCCCGCCGGCGTCAAGTGGGGATTCCTGGCCGGCAACCCCGACCCCAACAAGTACATCCTCTGCAACTGCGAAGAGGGCGATCCGGGGGCGTTCAACGACCGGGGCATCCTGGAAAGCGACCCCGCCACCGTGGTGGAGGGCATCACCATCGCCGGCTACGCCTGTAACGCCAACCGTGGCTACATCTTCATCCGCCACGGCCACAACCAACCCATAGACCGCACCCGCGCCGTCATCGAGCAGGCTTATGAACTCGGGCTGCTGGGCCAGAACATCCTGGGCAGCGAATTCTCCTTTGACGTTGAGGTGGCCCTCACCGGCGACTCCTACGTGTCCGGCGAGGAAACCGCTCTCATGGAGGCCATCGAGGGCAAGCGTTCCATGCCCCGCTACCGTCCGCCTTTCCCGGCCCAGGTGGGCGTTTTCGGCAAGCCGTCCAATATCAACAACGTCAAGACGCTGGCCTACGTCCCCGAGATTATCGCCAAGGGCGGCGAGTGGTTCGCCGGCATCGGAACGCCGGCCGATCCGGACAACAGGATCAACGGCAGCAGCGGCACCGCCATCCTCTGCCTGTCCGGCGATATTACTTATGCCGGCCTGATCGAGGTTCCCTTGGGCATGACCCTGCGCCAGGTCCTGTTCGACATGGCCGGCGGAGTTCCCAACGGCAAGCGGATGAAGCTGCTCCAGACGGGCGGCCCCCTGGGCGGCGTCCTTTCCGCCAGCGACGCCAACCTGGACCTGGTGCTGGACTTCGACGTGTTCCGCGCGGCGGGGGCCATCCTCGGCTCCGGCGGCATCATCGTTTGCGACGAAGACACCTGCGCCGTTGACCTCACCCGCAACTTGATTGCCTTCTGCCAGTACGAGTCCTGCGGCAAGTGCTTCCCCTGCCGCATGGGTATGAGCCACCTGCTGGAAATCCTGGAGCGCATCAGCAACCTGGAGGGCACCGAGGAAGACCTGGCTCTGATGCGGAACATCGGCGAGAACATGCAGGCCGGCTCCCTGTGCGGCCACGGCCAACTGGGCTTCAACCCGGTGTCGTCCGCCCTGCGCTACTTCGGCGACGAGTTCGAAGCCCACATCCGGGAAAAGCGACACACCGGCGACTGTTCGGACCAGGTCTTCTCGCCCAAACTCACCCGTCGCTAGCTTTACCTCGATTCTATTTTCCCTGCGCGTAATCGCAGACCAGGAGCCGCCATGCCCGACGACATCACCATCTCAATCGACGGGGTGGAAATCCGCACGCAGCCCGGCAAAATGGTGCTGGAAGCGGCCATCGATGCCGGCGTGTACGTTCCCTATCTGTGCTATCACTCGGGTATGAAGCCCTACGCGGCCTGCCGCATGTGCGTGGTGGTCGCGGAAAATGAGCGAGGCCGGATACCGGGCTTCCCGGCCGCCTGTACCCTGGCCGCCACCGACGGCATGACCGTCTGGAGCGAAACTCCCGACGTGAACGAACTGCGCCGCTCCGTCATGCAGATGCTCATTGCCGAGCATCCCAACGGCTGCCTCACCTGCCACCGCGTGGAAATCTGCGGCCCCTCCGACGTGTGCCTCCGCCACGTCTCCGTCAATGACCGCTGCGTGACCTGCCCCAAGAACGAGCGCTGCGAATTCAAGGACACGGTCCGGTACCTGGGGATGGAACTGGAATCCCCGATGACCTACATGTACCGCGACATCCCCCTGGAAGTCAGCGATCCGTTCTATGATCGCGACTACAACCTCTGCATCACCTGTGGCCGGTGCGTCCGGGTGTGCGAGGAGGTTCGCGGCGACAGCGCCATCTGCTTCACCGAACGCTCCGGCAATGCCCTGGTGGGCACCTCTTTCGGCACCTCACTCCTGGAATCCGGCTGTGAGTTCTGCGGAGCCTGCCTCGACGTTTGCCCGGTGGGCGCCCTCACGGAACGGGAGAACAAGTGGGAAAAGGCTGCCACCGTGCAGCGGACGATCTGCACCCACTGCCCGGTGGGCTGCCAGATGAACCTGGAAATCAACGAGCAGGGCCGCGTGATCCGCGCCATCCCTGAATACAACGCCCCCGCCAACCGTGGGCAGGCCTGCTACAAAGGCAAGTTCGGCCTGGGCCATCTCACCAACGGGCAACGATTGCGCCGCCCGCTGGTCCGGCGGAACGGGATCCTTGAATCGGCCACCTGGGACGAAGCCCTCGACCTGATCGCCGAACGCCTGCGGCCCCATCAGTCAGGCAACGGATTCGGCCTGGTGACCGCCGCCGACAGCACCAACGAAGAGTTCTACCTGGCCCAGAAGTTCGCCCACCTCGGGATGAACACCCACAACCTGGACCACTCCGGCAACGTCCAGCCCGACTTGACCAGAGGCTTGGAGGACGTGTTTGGCTATCCCGGAGCGACCAACTCCATCTGGGACCTCAAGAACTCGGACTGCATCCTGGTTTTCAACACAAATCTCACCGAGAGCCACAACGTCGTCGGGGTTCCCATCAAGCAGGCCGCGCGAGAGGGCGCTTCGCTCATCGTGATCGATACGCGGGAAGTGGAACTGACCCGGTATGCCAACCTTTGGCTCCGTCCCGTGCCCGGCGCGGAATTGCTCCTCATCGGCGCGATACTCAAGACCGTGCTGGATGAAGGCTTGATTGATGCCGAGTGGATGGCGGAAAACGTGGACGACCACGACACTCTGCTCTACGAACTGGAACGCATCGACGAGGTCGCCATCGCCTCCACCGGCGTCCCCTACGACGATATTGCCCAGGCTGCCCGGCTTTATGCCAACG
Source organism: Dehalococcoidia bacterium (assembly GCA_022825745.1). Lineage (GTDB taxonomy): Bacteria > Chloroflexota > Dehalococcoidia > Lucifugimonadales > UBA3495 > Bin87. The sequence goes on from JAJDWF010000090.1 coordinate 27,094, forward strand.
CCGCCAATTCGGGCATTGTGTACGGACTGGACAACGTGCCTTCGGCCATCACCCGCGACTGCGTCGTAGCCCTGTGCGATCTGGCCCTGCTCACCCACAACGTTGGCAAGCCGGCCGGCGGCCTCTTCCCGATGCGGCAGGGCGCGAACACGCAGGGCGCTACCGACATCGGCTGCATTCCCAATCGCCTGCCCGGTGGCGGCCCGCTGTTCGATGATGAAAACCGCGCCCGCGTGGAAGCGGTTTGGGAAGCTACCCTTCCGCCGCCGCAGCACAGCATGGGCGTCGCCGAAATGCTTGAAGCGGCCGCGTCGGGCGACATCCAGTCCATGATTGTCGTCGGCGACAGCCCGAATTTCACCAACGGCCTGCTCGGCGACGGACTGGCGGCGCTGGAAAAGCTGGACTTTCTGGCGGTGATGGACACGTTCCTCACTCCGGCGGCCCAGATCGCGGACGTCGTGCTTCCCAGGGTAACCTTCGCCGAGAAAGACGGCACGTTCACCAACCTGGAACGTCGCATCCAGCGCATCCGACCGGCCGTGTCCGTGAAGAACAACGATTCCAGGCCCGAAGGCTGGGTGTTTGAGCAACTGGCCGAGCGCCTGGGCATCACCGGTATCAGTTACGCCGACCCGTCGGCGCTGATGGACGAGATCGCTTCCGTAACCCGGAACTACGGCGGCGTCAGCTACGACCGACTGGCCCGGGAATCTGCCCTGGTGATGCAAACCGGCGTCGAATCGCCCCGTCCCACCCAGATTCTCTACACGTCCCGGGAAGAGCGTGGCATCCAGTGGCCGTGCCCGGATGCCGACCGCCCATCCTCGCCGGTGCTCTACGCCGATGGTTTCCCCAACGGCAAAGCGGAGCCGGGAGCGCCCCGCTTCCGGGCGGTGGACTGGCCGACCGACCCCGAATTTCCCGCGCTGCTGGCGCCGGGCCGGGTCCTGCTGCAACGCGAGCGAGATACCGTCATCGAACCCGGAGACCTCAACCGTATCGTGCGCGACGAAGAGGTGCGGCTCAATCCGGATGATGCCGCTGCATGGAACATCGCGGACGGAGCGCCGGTCAGCGTTGTAACCGCCGTCAGTCGGATTACCGGCGTCGCCGGAATCGACGCGCTGGTGCCGGCCAGCGTCGTCGCCATCACCACCCTGTTCGGGGAACTGGCCGTGGAGTTGCAGGTGTCCGAGGACGTCAATCCCATGGCGCGCGTGCCGGGCTTGCTGGTCGAACCGTGCCGGGTGGAACCGCTGGATCGGTAACGAAATCGGCAACACCGGCGTAACATTTGCGGGGTATGATGGCAAAGTTATAGCCCAACTGATTACGGAGCAATAATGACGAGCGTCCAACCCGGAGCCACCGCCACCCGCGACCGTACCGTCAACCTTCCCCGGGCCCGCCTGGTCGACCGCATCGACTACACCGATGATCTCATGGTCATCAAGCTGGAACCCCAGGGCTTTGAGTTCAACTTCAAGCCGGGCCAATACTGCACGCTGGGCCTGGATGGCATCGAGCGAGCGTATTCCATAGTTTCCGCACCCCACGAACCCCTGCTGGAGATTTTCGTTGAGTTGGTGCCGGATGGCGAGCTGACGCCACGTATGTGGCGCATGGACATTGGCGACACCATGTCGATACGGCCCCGGCCCAAGGGTATATTCCTGATGGACCCGTCCGCTACTCGGCACCTGATGCTGGGCACCGTGACCGGTGTGGCCCCGTTCGTCAGCATCGTGCGCGACCACCTCCACCACGGACGCTCCGGCCATCATTTCTACATCCTGGAAGGCGCTTCCTACCTGGACGAGTTCGTCTATGATGTCGAACTGTCCGGCCTGGCCGCAGAGCACCCGGAAATCGTGTCATTCGTCCCAGCGGTCAGTCGGCCCACGGAATCCCGCAACTCCGCGTGGGAGGGTGAAACCGGCCGCCTGAACAACATCGTCGCTGCGTACCTCGACAAGTTCGACCTCAACCGCGACGACACCCTGATCTACGCCTGCGGCCATCCCGGAATGATCGAATCCAGCCGCGAAATCGTCACCGCAGCCGGCTGGCGTTGGACCGAAGAACGTTTCTGGAAAGAGTAAGCCTCGGGGGGTAAAATCCCCCTATGACCACCGCCAACGCCCGCTTGACGCCAGTCCGGCGGCAGTACCTCACCATCAAGCACTCCTACCCGGACGCCATCCTGCTGTTCCGGATGGGCGATTTCTACGAGTGCTTTGACGACGACGCCAAGACGCTTTCCGACGCCCTGGAAATCGCGTTGACTTCCCGCTCCATGGGGAAGGACACCCGCATTCCCATGGCCGGCGTTCCGGCGGTTTCCCTGGAGTCCAACCTGGCCCGCCTGATTCGCCAGGGGCACAAGGTGGCGATTTGCGAGCAACTCAGCGATCCGGCGCTGTCCCGGGGAATCGTTGAACGCGGGGTCGTTCGGGTGGTAACTCCGGGTACGATCCTGGAATCCGCGCTGCTTGATCAGGGAGTCAACAACTACCTCGCCGCCGTCTGCGCCGCGGACGACCGGGCTGGCCTGGCCTACGTTGACGTTACCACCGGCGAATTCGTAGTCGCGGAGATCCCGTCCGGGGAACTGCTCCTGGAACTGTCGCGACTGGAGGCATCCGAGATACTGGTTCCCCCCGGCTATGATCTGCCCGCGATTCCGCCCGGCAGCGGGGGAGCAGCGACCATCACCGCGCTGGACGCCTCCGCTTTCAACCCCGACGTTGCCCGGCGAACCCTGCTGGATTACTACGGCGTGCTTTCCCTGGAAGCCTATGGCCTGGAATCACATGGCGCGGCTTTGTCCGGTATGGCGTCCGGCTCGCTGGCGGTGCGCGCCGCCGGCGCCATCGTTGACTACCTGCGGTACACCTGGCAGGGCGAGCGGCCCCCGTTGGCCCCGCCAAGAGTGTGGGACAGCGACGCCTACATGACCCTCGACCCGCAGACCCGCCGGAACCTCGAGCTCTTTGAGGCCGGCCGGCAGGACTCGCAGGAATTCTCATTGCTGGCCGCCCTAGACAGCACCCGCACCGCAATGGGCGCCCGGCTGCTGAGGAGATGGTTGAGCCGGCCGCTGCTGGACCTGGAGCGGCTACAGCGCCGTTTGGACGCGGTGCAGTTTTTCTTCGACGATGCTTTCCGTCGCGACGACGCGGTGGCGGCCCTGTCTGACGTCGCCGATCTCGAACGCATCCTCACGCGCATCCGGACGCAGAACTCGCCGCCTCGGGACTTGCTGGCGTTGCGAAAAAGCTTGGCCGCCGCTGAACGGTTGGCCCCCGTCCTGTCCGGCGAGGCTGCCGCCGCCGTCGCCTGGCTGGCGGACGGCCTGCGTCCGTTGCCCGACGTGAGCAACCTTATTGACGCCGCCATTGCGGACGAACCGTCGGCGCAGCCCGGCGACGGCGGCGTCATCAGGCAGGGTTTCTCCTCCGAACTGGACCGCATCCGCGCCATGGCCAGCGACGCCCGGGGCTTCATCGCCAACCTGGAGGCCAAAGAGCGCGAGCGCACCGGCATCCGCAGCCTCAAGGTCGGTTTCAACCAGGTATTCGGCTACTACATCGAGGTCAGCCGCGCCAATCTCGATTCCGTGCCGGACGATTACCAGCGTCGCCAAACCCTTACCGGCGGGGAACGCTACATCACCCCGGAACTGAAAGAATACGAGAGCCAGGCACTCGACGCCCGCGAAAGGCTGGAACAGCTGGAGCGCACTTTGTACCGGCAGGTTTGCCAGCAGATTGGCGACCATGCGGAAAGCATCTCCCGCCTGGCCTCGGCGATTGCGCGCATCGACGTGTTCGTCGGGCTGGCCAATGTTGCGGTGCGGCACGGTTACGTGCGTCCCGTCCTGGACGACGGCAACGCTATCGCCATCGCCGCCGGCCGGCACCCGGTGGTGGAACGTGTCCTGGATCCCTCGACCAATCACGCCGGCGCGTTCGTTCCCAACGATGCGGCTCTGGACTCCGACGACGCCCAGATCATGCTGATCACCGGCCCCAACATGGCGGGCAAGTCCACCTACATCCGCCAGGTTGCCATCATCGTGTTGATGGCCCAGATCGGCAGTTTCGTACCCGCTACGTCGGCCTCAATCGGTCTGGTGGACCGCATCTTCACCCGCGTCGGCCTGCAGGATGACCTGGCCACGGGGCAATCCACCTTCATGGTCGAGATGGTGGAAACCGCCGCCATACTCAACCAGGCTACCTGGCGCTCCCTGGTCGTCCTGGACGAGATCGGCCGGGGAACCAGCACCTACGACGGGTTGTCCATAGCCCGCGCCGTCGTCGAGCATCTGCACAACAACCCCCGGGTCAGCTGCAAGACCATGTTCGCCACGCACTACCATGAGCTGACCGAGCTGGCCGCCACGCTTCCGGGCGTGCGCAACTACCGGGTCGCCGTGTCCGAGGAGGACGGCAACATCGCTTTCCTGCATCGCATCGTCCCCGGCGGCGCGGACCGGTCATACGGTGTGCACGTGGCGATGCTGGCCGGGATGCCGCCCTCCGTGGTGAACCGCGCCCAGGAACTCCTCACGGAGTTGGAACGCGACCGTCCGGCCGCCGGGTCAAAGCGCCGCAGCAAACCCCCTCCGCCCCAACTGGCGTTGCCCCTGTTCGCTGCGGAGGATGACAAACTCGCCGAGGCCATCCTTGACCTGGACATCGGCAACCTCACCCCGCTGGAGGCCATCAACAAGCTCTACGAGTTGCAGGAACAGGCGCGGCAGGTCTGACCCGACTACCTGATGCCAACTCGTGCGCGAAATCCGTGGAATTTCCGTTTATACTGTCCTTCCGGGTAGAATACGGAAATTTCTGATCGCGGGGAGACGATAAGATGAGCGATACGGCAACAATGTATTGGTGGCCACGTTGAAGCAGCTGCCGCAAGGTGCGGGAGTTGCTCGTACAAAACGGTCTGACCGTAACCGAAAGAGACTATTTCAAAGAACCGTTCACGGAACAGGAGCTCAATGACCTGGTTGCCGAGGTGGGGGAACCGGGCGTAAGCGCCATGTTCGCCAGCCGCAGCCCGTCGCTGAAGAAGATGGGCCTCAACGCGGCGGAACTCTCCGACGAGCGTAAGCTGGCGTTGATGCTCGAAGAACCCCGGCTGGTGCGCCGCCCCATCGTCCGGCTGGGAGACCGGCTCCTGATCGGGGCCAGCGTCAAGGTGATTACCGAAGCCCTCAGCGACTGACCGACAGAACACCCGCCACGGACCGATAAAGCGACGACCTGCCATGAAAATCTTTTTTGACGTTGACTACACCATACTGGGACTGGACGATACCCTCCGTCCTGGCACCACGGACACATTCCAGAAACTGCTGGACGACGGGCACGAAATCTACATCTGGTCCGGGATGGGTGAACGATGGGAAGTCATCGAAAAGCACGAGTTGCAGAGGTTCGTCAGCGGGGTGTACGAGAAGCCGACCCACCACTTCCATGAACGGCTTGAGGAACTGAAAATACCCTTCGAGCCGGAATTTGTCATCGACGACTATCCGGAGATTGTCGCCGCATTCGGAGGCGTCTGGGTGCCGCCCTATTTCTTTTCCCGCAGTGTTGACCACGAGATGGACCGGATTTATCGGATCATCTGCGACTTTGCGGAAACCGGGGATTCCGAGGACCGTCAATACCGGGCCAAAGGCACCAAAGTCCCCCTGTTCTAGGCCATGCCCATACGCCAACTGCCTCCCAACGTCGCGGCGCAGATTGCCGCCGGCGAGGTTGTGGAGCGTCCTGCCTCCGTGGTCAAGGAGTTGGTGGAAAACTCGCTGGACGCCGGAGCGACGCGCGTTGCGGTATCGGTCAGCGGAGGCGGCATCGCTGAAATCCGCGTCACGGACGATGGCTGTGGCATACCCGCCGATGAACTCGCCCTGGCATTTCGCCATCACGCCACCAGCAAACTTGCCACGGCCGGCGACCTGGAAACCGTGGCTACCCTGGGGTTTCGCGGCGAGGCGCTGCCCAGCATCGCGGCGGTGGCCAGGGTCACCTGCACCACCAGAGTAGCCGACGCGGAAGGCGGCTCGCGCATCGAATTTCGCTACGGGGAACCGGTCGGTGAGGGCCCAATCGGGTGCCCGGTGGGAACCACCGTCCAGGTCGTCGAGCTTTTCGGCAACCTGCCCGCCCGCCGCAGGTTCCTGCGCTCCGACGCCGCCGAAACCGCCCGCATCCAGGAAGTGGTGACCCGCTACGCCCTGGCCCGTCCCGATGTGCGGTTCACGTTGACGGCGGACGGACGGGAGCAGGTCAACACGCCGGGCAGCGGCAACCTGCAGGACGCCATCCTGTCGCTGTACGGCGGCGACGTGGCGGCCAGGATGCTCCCGGTATCCGGCGCGGACGCCCACGCTTCGGTGTCCGGGTACACCAGCGCGCCCGACCTCAGCCGGCATAACCGCTCCCACATGACATTGCTGGTTAACCGGCGCTGGGTCTATCACCGCTCGATCATGTACGCCATCGAGCAGGCTTACCAGGGCACGCTGCCCGACCGGCGCTACCCGCTGGCGGTGATCAACGTTGACCTGCCGGCGGCAGAGGTTGACGTCAACTCCCATCCAACCAAGCGCGAGGTTCGGTTCCGCAACGAGAACCGGATCTTTTCGGCGGTGCGGCGCGCCGTCAGCGACGCGCTGGTGGCCCACGCTCCCGTGCGGCAGGCGAGCCGTTCGTTCAGCGTGCCCGGGGAAGCGCCGCCGAGCGCCGGCCTGCCGCTGAACTATCGCTCCGCGCCGGCCCCGGCAATCGGGCCGGGAAGTCCTTCTACGGACGGCCTGGCGCTGCCAACCACCGAACTCACGTCGTCCGGCGGTGTACTGCGGGACGTGCTGATTGGGCTGCGAGTGGTGGGCCAGATTCGCCAGACTTACATCGTGGCGGAGGGCTCCGAGGGCATGTACCTGGTTGACCAGCACGCCGCCCACGAGCGGGTGGTGTATGACCGGATCAGGCATAGCGGCCAATCGCGGGATAACGGGTCGCAGCCGCTGCTGGCGCCGACGCCGGTGGACTTGAACCTGGCGCAAGTTGCTACCCTGCAGGAATACGCCGATATGCTCTCCGAGTACGGGTTCCTGCTGGAACCGTTCGGGGGCGAAGCGTGGCTGGTGCGGGCGGTTCCGGCGACGCTCACCGGCCGGAGCAATCCCGACCCGGCGCTGGCGCTGACCAACCTGCTGGACGCCGTGGCCGTGGAGCAGGTGGTGATGGAACGGGAGGACGCGCTGGTCGCCACCATCGCCTGCCACGGCGCGGTGCGGGCCGGCGATACCCTGACCACGGACGAGATGGATGCGTTGCTACGCCAACTGGAAACTACCGAGAACCCGCACCACTGCCCCCACGGCCGGCCCACGGTGATCCACTTCACGGAGTACCAACTGGAGCGGGAATTTGGCCGGCGTTAGGGGCGCTCCAACGAATAGGGCGGGTACCAGACCCGCCCCGGCATACGGTATGTTGGCAGCCTCACCGCCGGGGGTCGGTGCGCGGGTCCTGCGCCGGGTGGAACATGGAGCCAGGGCCGGGGAACTCGCTGGCGGCCTCGGCGGGCTGGGTGCGCCGGCCGAAGGGCATCAATCCGGCCACCACTGCGGCACCGGCGATGCCTATGCCGAGCACGCCCAGAAAGCGGCGGCGGGAGGTTCCGTTGTGGGCGTTTTCGATCTGCTTGGGCACGTTGGTATATTCTCCAGTTGGGGCTAGCGGTACGGGAGAAAGCGTACCAACAGGCCCTTGCGATGTCAATGAAACAATGCGGCCGGGGAACAGGGACAATGACGACGTTGGAAATGCTGACGACTCAGCGGAATATCACAACAATCACCTTTGACATGGACGACACCCTGTGGGACTTTCAGGCGGCCATGGAGCGGGCCCTGGAACTGACGCTGGAACGCCTGCGGGTCATGGCGCCGGGAGATGCCGCGCGGAAACTCAACGTCCAGAAGATGATGGAAATTCGAGACGAGGTTGCGTCGGAGTTGGGAGAGGGCGCAACGACGCAGGAGGAAATCCGGTACACGGCTATGGTCAAGACCGTGGAACACGTCGAATTTAGCGCCCGCGGCGCGGCTGAGGAGTTGTACCGGCTCTACTGGGAGGCGCGAGTGGCCGGAGCGAGGCCCTACGATGACGTGGCCGGCGTCCTTGAGGCGCTCCAGGGCCGTTTCCGGCTGGGCATCATCTCGAACGGTAACAACACGCCGCAGATGGTTGGCCTGGATGACGTGTTCGATTTCACGGTGTTCGCGCACGAATGCGGATTTCCCAAACCGGACCCGCGCATTTTCGAGTTTGCCTTTGCCAGGTCTGGAGACAGACCGGACAGCGTGATGCACGTGGGCGATTCGCTGCAAAGCGACGTGCTGGGCGCTAACAACTACGGGATGCTCAGCGTGTGGCTGAACCGCGACGGTATCGCCAACGAGACCGGGATAATGCCGCACCGGGAGATCAAGAACCTCACCGAGTTACTGACCCTACTGCGTCTGCTATGATGTTTGCCACCTCAGTCAAGGAGCCCGTTTCCCATGCAGGAGAACAGAGTCAAACGCGCGCTGCGCGAAAATCGCCTGGCGCTGGGCACATACGTGACCTTCGCCGACCCGCAGGTGGTGGAGATCATCGGGTTGGCCGGTTTCGACGCCGCGTTTATCGACATGGAGCACACCACCTTTGACCTGGGCCTGATCACGCAGATGATCGTGGCCGCGGAACTGGTGGGCGTAACGTCCATGATCCGCATACCGGGCAACGACGAAAACCTGATCCTGCGGCTGCTGGACGCCGGCGCGCAGGGCATCATCATCCCGCACATCGATGGCCTGGAAGGGGCTAAGCGCGCCGTGGACGCGGTGCGGTATGCGCCGCTGGGACACCGGGGCGGCGCCGGCGGCACCCGCGCGGCCCGGTTCGGCACCGTAAGCTGGGACGAGCACACGCGCACGTCCAACGAGAACATCGTGCTGTCGGTGATGACCGAGGACGAGAAAGGCATTGGCGAAATCGGGCAGATCGCGCAGTTGCCGGGCATCGACCTGGTGTCCATCGGCCCGACGGACTTCTCCGAGTACATGGGCATCCGGGATCCGCAGAGTCCGGTGATACGGGCGCGGCTGGAGGAACTGGCGGCCGAGGTCAAGACGGCCGGCGGCGCCAAGCTGTCCATGCCGATGAACCATCCGGCGTTTCCGCTGACGGCCAAAGAGTTGCAGGACATGGGCGTGGGCTACACCCACGTCGCGCCGCCACCCACGGCGCTGCTGCTGCGGTCGCTGCAACAGCGCATCGGGGACATCAGGGGCGAGATCGGGTAAAGCAGGGCGTTGCCGGCCGAATTGCGCAGGATGTCCACGGACGTAAGGCTCCGGCGGTGGGTCGCCACGCTGGCCGTCGCGGCTCTGTTAACGGCGGCTTCGGTTTCAGTCGCCTGCACGAAAACCCCGGGAGGAGTCACTTTACCTCCGACCGAATCAACCGTCATGGCAACAGAAACGCAGTCCCCGCCAACCGCGACCGCGCGCCCCGCATCAACTTCGCCGCCGCCCAGGGAGGAGTCCACAGCCACCACCGTCCCAACTCCGACGCCGACGGCACCACCCACGGCAACCCCGGCTCCTGTGCCGACCGACACGCCGCTGCCGGATGCTCCGCTGCTGCACATTGGAGACACCGTCTATACGGTTGACCTGGCGGTTACGCCGACGGAACGAGAGCAGGGATTATCGGGCCGGCCGTCGATGGACGCGGATCGCGGGATGCTGTTCGTGTACGAGAAGGACGGCCCGCGGGCCTTCTGGATGCCGAACATGCACTTTCCGCTGGACATGGTGTGGATCCGGGCGGACTGTATAGTGGCCGGGGTAACGGCGGACGTGCCAAATCCGCCGCTGGACACGCCCCGGGACCAGTTGCAGTTGTATCCGTCGGCAGGCTTGGTGCGTTTTATCCTGGAACTGAACGCGGGGCAGGCCGCGATGCACGGGATTGAGGCCGGCGATAAAGTGGAGTTCGGCGGCGAAATCGTAGGTCAGTGGGGTTGCTGACAACCTATCAAGACGCAAAACAAGGATGAATCATCAATGGAAATACTAGTATCCGGTTCCCTGGCCATCGACCGCATCATGACGTTCCCCGGGCGTTTCGGCGACCACATCGTGCCCGAACGGGTGCACCAGATCAACCTGAGCTTCACGGTGGACGGGTTCAACGCCTACTTCGGCGGTACGGCGGGCAACATCGCGTACTCGCTGGCGATGCTGGGGCAGACCCCCCGGCTCATCGCGGCCATCGGCAACGATTACCGGGACTACTTCACCCGGCTGGACGCCAACGGCATCCCTACGGGCGATATCAAGATCGTCGAGGAGGAGGCCACCGCGTCCGCGTTCATCGTGACCGACCTGGCGGACAACCAGATTACCGGATTCAACCCCGGAGCGATGAAGCAACCGGCGGGATTCGACTTCAGCCAACTTGACCCCGCGGACGCCATCAACATCGTGAGTCCCGGCAACCTGACCGATATGTCCAACTTCACAGCCGATGGCAAGAAAGCCGGCGTGTACACCATTTTCGACCCCGGCCAGTCGCTGCCGGCGTGGGACGCCGAGGGCCTGACCGAGTGCATCCGCAACAGCGACCTCCTGGTGGCCAACGATTACGAAATGGCGCTGATCTCGGAGCGCACCGGCATAGACAAGGGCGGACTGATGCAGTTGACCGATGCCCTGGTCACCACGCTGGGCGAGCAGGGGACGCGGATCACCACCGCAGAGGGCGAGGTCCTGGTGCCGTGCGTGCCCACCGAGAACGTGGTGGACCCCACGGGCGCCGGCGACGCCTTTCGGGGTGGCCTGATCCTGGGGCTGATCCGCAAGGAGGGGCTGGAGCGCGCCGCGCAGATCGGCTCGGCGTGCGCCCATTTCGTCATCCAGCAGCGGGGAACCCAGGAGTACCGCTACACGATGGACGAACTGGAGGCTGTGGTGGAGCGGGCCTACGGCGGTCAGCCATCGCATTGACGAACCGGGCGGGCTGCGCTAGGCTTTTCCGCAGTCCAGCACCCGCAAATTTCGGAGCGTTTTGTATGACTCAACAAGCCCCTCCCACCGCGCTGACGCCGGAAGTGCAGGCCATGATCGGCGTCAGCGGGGATATCGTAGAATCCTGGGGTGTGGTGGACGGCGAGTACATGCGCCGGTTCACCCAGGCCCTGATGGACCCCGACCCGCGCTACTGGGACGATGATTTCGCCAAGTCAACGCGCTACGGCGAGTTGATCGCGCCGCCGATTATGGTCAGCTACCTGGCCAGCCGGATCCGGCCGGACATGGACGACCCCATCACGGCGGCGTTCGAGGAGAACCCGGAGTCCGACGGCATCGGTTCCGTGGCCCGCCCCGGCGAACTGCCGCCCGTGCCTACCAACCTGGTGCGGGTGCTCAACGCGGGCAACGAAATCGAGGTGTACGCCTACCCCAGCATCGGGGACACGATATTTTTCCAGAACAGCTATTCCGACATTCGGGAGCGGCTGGGCCGCGACGGCACGCCGTTCCTGATCATCACCCGGGAAACGCGCTACTGGAACCAGGACGACGTGACGCTGTGCATCACCCGTGCGTCCACCATCCGCCGCTGACACCCGCAACGTCATTCGCTGACCTTCAACCCTCAATCCCCGACCTTCAACCGTCATTCCAGCCCCTCACCGTCATTCCCGCGAAAGCGGGAACCCAGGAGTCTTGACGATGACCACAATGCTTGACGACCTCCTCAACATGGAACCGGAGGAGATCTGGCGGCGCAACGAGCGGCCCGACGCCGACGGGCTGCGCGACAAAGGCCAGATCTACTACGAGGACGTGAACGAGGGCGACGAACTGCCCAAGTACATCTACAAACCGACGCCCACGCACCTTTTCCGGTGGAGCGCGGCCATCGAGAACTTCCACCGGATCCATTACGATCTGGACTTCGGCCTGAACCACGACCGCAACCCCAGCATCCTGGTGCATGGTTCGTGGAAGCAGAGCGTGGTGCCCCAGTACCTGAAGGACTGGACGCTGCCCAACGGCTGGCCGTGGAAGGCGCGCTTTGAACACCGCGCCATGCTGGTTCCCGGAGACATCCTGATCATGTGGGGCCGGGTGACCAGCAAGTACGAAAAGAGCCAAATGGGTTTCATCGAGCTGGAAATCGGCATGAAGACCCAGGACGGCATCGAGAGCATGCCCGGCACGGCGACGGTGGTGCTGCCGCTGAAAGACGGCCCGCCGATTCCATATCCCTTCGTACCGCCGGCCGACTAATGGGAGTTTGAAACAATGGCACGATTCATCGCCGTCCACAACATACCGGGCATCACGGAGGAGGACTTCCGCAGCAAGCTCGATGCCGTAAAAAAATGGCGTCCGGACCGGCGGACCACAATCCTCAAGGTGTACGGGGATCTGGAAAACGGCAAGCTGATCTCCGAATGCGAGGCCGTGGAACAGTCGCACTTTGAGGACTGGCTGAACATGGTGGGCTGGCCGGCGGAGTCAATCAACAAGGTGGACATAGTCTGCCAGGTGGGGAGTTTCTGGAAGCTGTAGCCGGCCCGCAACGGCAATCGAACCGGGGCGATCCACCAGAAGTGGATGTCGCCCCGGTTCGCTGTGTGGACGGTTCGGTCGGGGAATCAGCTGCCCAAAAACCAGCCGGGGCCGGGGGTTGGCCCGTCGCCGTCATACACACTCTGCCCATAGGCCGCCACCGCCGCGCCTGACGCCAGCGTCACCGATGACGCGAAAAGCCAGACCAGAACCAGCAGCACCGATGCCAGCGGGCCATACACCAGGTGGGACGGGGCGAGGTAGGTGATAAAGATCGCGACGCCAATGTTGACCATCTGCAAGGCGATGCCGGCCACGCCGGCTCCGATGGCAGCCCAACGCCAGCGCACCGGGCGTTCCGGTACGTACCGGTAAACGATCAGGAAAGCCGTTCCGGCCAGTAGTCCGGCGATCAGGTTGGACCACCAGCCCCGAGCGGCGGATGATATCAGCGTGTCGCTCCAACCGGTCAGGTCCAGTTGCCGCAGCACCCAGGGAGCCACGTCCTGGGATATCAGGTAGGTGAAAACGCTGGACAGCAGCAACACGATAGCGGTGGCGCTCATCAACAGATACTGACGTGTCTTGCCGAAGATTCCCACCTGGGCCGGCGCAATGCCCCACATCCGGTTGACGACGACGCCCACTGACCCGAACAGCTTGTACGATCCCCAGATCAAGCCCAGCAGCGCGAACAGGCCGGTGATGCCTACGATGGCGGAGTCCCCGGCGGCCAGCAGTCCGCCCAGGTCGATGCTGGACGGCAGCAGCCGGGATGACCATGACTCGAACCAGCCCAGCGACAACTCCGGCCCCAAGGCCAGCCCCAGGAATTGCAGGAGGGCGACGGAGACCGGGATCAACGCCACCATGCCGTAGTAGGCGACGCCGGCGATCAGCTGTTGCGCGTCGTTCCGGGTTACGGCGGCCAGGGTGGCCAGGATAACCCGCACCGGACGCCACCGGGCCGCCGCCGCTTCCAGTCGCCGGTTGAGCCGCAGCAGCCATGAAATGCCGCTGACCCAGTCGGAGACCTTCTCGGAAGCCCGGTCCAGGATCATTGTTTCCGCTCTCGGATCGATGGGACATGCCGGCGAGGCCAGCGAAACCACACCCGGCCGACGATCGCTTGCGACGACACCGGCCCGTAGCGACGGCTATCGTTGCTGTCCGCCCGATTGTCGCCCAGCAGGAAATATTCGTCGTCGTCGCACAACCAGGGAGGCGAAGTTTGTCGCTCACTAGGCGTTTCTGAGCGGTAGGGCTCCGGCAGGGGAGCGTCATCTATCAGGACGGCGCCGTAGTCATCAAAGGCCACAAACTCGCCCGGCAGTCCGACCACTCGCTTTACCCAGAACGAACCGCCCGCAGCCGGGGACATCGCCACTACGACCGCGCCCCGTTCAAACCCGCCGGGCGTCCATGATCCGGGCAGTACGTGCAGCAGGTCGCCAGGCAGCAGACCCGGCCTCATGCTGTCGCCGTAAACGCGGAAGTGGGACCGGAAGAGGAAAGCAGGCGCGCTCACAACGAACCCGGCGGCAGACCGGAACAGACTCATACGGTCGTCAGTGGCCGGGAGGTTCCCAGTGGGGATAGGAACCCAGGATTTTGAACACGTCGGCAAACTCGCGCAAGCCCTGTAGCGCAGCCTGAATTTCCGGCTCCTCGCGGTGGCCGTCGCAGTCAATCAGGAAGATATACCGGCCCAGTTCCTGCTTGGTGGGGCGGCTTTCGATCTTGACCAGGTTGATGTTGCGCTCGGCAAATTCTCCGATGGCGCGGTAGAGGCTGCCCGGACGGTCCACGGCAAAGGCGAAACAGATTGAAGTGCGGTCATTGCCGGTGGGTGGATGGTCGTCGTGGGCCAGGGCAACAAAACGGGTCTGGTTGGCGGAGTTGTCCTGGATGCTTTGAGCGAGGATCTGCACGTCGTAGATCTCGGTGGCGCGCTGAGGACAGATGGCTGCGGCCGGGGCCCGGCTGGCCTGCATGTCGATCACCGCGGCCACGGTGCTCAGCGACGCTTCCCGGGCGACGGTGGGAAAGTTTGCGCCCAGATAATCCCGGCACTGGGCGAGGGCCTGGGGATGAGAGTAGATTACCTCCACCGATTCCGCGGACACGCCGGGCGGAGCGACCAGATAGTGGTCGATGGGGATCACTATTTCGTTTCTGATTGACAGGCCGGACTGAGCGATCAGGAGGTCGAGGGTAAAGGTGACCGAACCTTCCAGGCTGTTTTCTATGGGCACCACTCCCGAGTCCAGCTCGTCTTCGGCGACGGCGGAGCCCACCGCGCTGATGGTGGGGTAAGGCTCAAGTACGGCGTCCGG
>JAJDWF010000041.1 GCA_022825745.1 Dehalococcoidia bacterium
GCAGTGATTGCAGCGGCGCCAGAAAGGCATCGGTAAAGGCGTTCTCGGCGTGCAGGTATTCCATGGTGGCCGGATCATCCTGCTCCCTCAGCCAGTGCCACGGATCGGCCCAGGCGTCCCCATGGACCTCCACCAGGTGCGAACGACGGGGAGCCGACGGTTCGGCCCGGGACCGGTCAGGCTTCTGCATCACTTTCTCCTGAACTCTGTTGTGCGTCGGGTTGGTTGTCGGGCACCGGCTCGGCGGGCACTGATTCCGCCGCCGAAACGATGGCCGCCAATTCGTCCTCCACATACCGCCGGCACGCGCCCGGCCTCAATTTTGCGATGAGGCTGCCCAGCCAGCCCCCATATTCCGCGCGAATTACCAGGAAGGCCGAGCCGAAATCTTCGCTGGTGTAGCCCGGGTCGCGTTCGTCGCAAAGTCGAAGCTGATAAGAAAATTCGACCCAGGCGCCGGGGCTGACCGCCCGATGAGAGAGGACGGCGGGCTTCTGCACCGCCGTGATTATGCTGGTGAATCTATCCCGACCAATTTGCAGCAGAATCCGGTGCCCGGGCATCGGCTCCTCGCCGTCCGGCAAATCCGACCTGCGGTATAGGCTGCTGTGTATGGTGCGGCTTGGAAAATCGACCACCGCTTCCCACGCCGCGTCCAACTGGCAGGGCAATATCTTTGCAAGTTCAAACGCAGGCATAATCTAAATCCGGTTTCCGCTCATCCTGAGCTTGTCGAAGGATGTCGCCAGTGCCGCCAATTTGACCCCAACGGCGTTTTATGCAATTGTAGCGCACGCCCCTTTCCGGTGGATGCTGCAAGCAGGAACGGAACTATGCCAAACGGTGCGCTGGCCGGTCTCAAAGTCCTCGACTTTACCCACTACGTCGCTGGCCCCTATTGCGCCAAGTTGCTGGCCGACTACGGGGCGGACGTGATCAAGGTCGAAGCGCCGCGTGGCGACGGAGCGCGACGCATCGGCCCCTTTCCCGGCGACGCGCCGCATCCCGAGCAGAGCGGCCTTTTCCTGCACCTGAACACCAACAAGCGCGGCGTCGTCATCGACCTGAAACGGGATGCAGCGGCTGACCTCGTGCGCAGCTTGGCATCCTGGGCGGACGTGGTCGTCGAAAGTTTCCGGCCCGGCGTCGCGGACCGGCTGGGAGTCGGGTACGGGCAGCTATCAGCCATCAACCCCCGGCTGATCTACACCAGCATTTCCAATTTCGGGCAGACCGGCCCCTATCGCGACTACCGGGGGTCCGAGATAGTCTTCTACGGGATGGGCGGCGAGATGCACTCCACCGGACTCGCCGACCGCGAACCCCTCAAGCTCGGCGGCAACGTGGGTCTTTACCAGGCCGGTGCGGTGGCGGCCGTGGCCACCATGGGCGCCACTCTCGCCGGTTCGTTCGCCCCGGAAGGCGACGATGCGCCGGGCCAGCACATCGACGTGTCCATCCTCGAAACGCAACTTGGCTCCGTGGACCGCCGGCAGAGCGCCCTGCTGGCCCACCAGTACACCGGCAGACTTAGCCAACGCCCGCCATCCGGCGGTTCCGGCGGCTATCCCAACGCCGTGTACCCGACTGCCGACGGTTATTTGCAGATCAACGGCAGCCGGATGTACTGGCCCCGCGCCGTCGCCATGCTGGGCAACCCGCCCGAACTGAACACCGACCGCTGGCGAGACCCGGCATCCCAGGGCGACCCGGCCATGCAGGAAGAGTTTGAATCGGAACACTTTTTGCCCTGGCTGCTGGAACGCTCCAACGCTGAGGCATGGCAGGCCGCCCAGGATCACCATGTGCTTTCCGGCCCGATCAACACCATGGCCGACCTGGATGTTGACCCGTCGTTCAACGCTCGCGGCGCTTTCGCCGAGGGCGACCATCCCGCCGCCGGCCCCCTGCGCTACCCCGGCCGGCCCTTCATTATGGACCAATCACCCTGGCAACTGCGCCGCACGGCCCCGCTGCTGGGCCAGCACACCGCCGAGGTTCTTGCCGAACTCGGCTATGACGACGCGGCCATCGCCGCGCTGGTCGAATCCGGCGTTGTTGCGCTCAACCTCACGGATGGATAACGGATAGCGGCTATGGCGCGACTACCACTTGAGGGCCTGCGCGTCCTGGAGATCACTGTGGTCTGGGCCGGCCCGTACTGCGGTTCCTTCCTCGCCGACCTGGGCGCCGAGGTAATTCGCGTTGAGTCCACCAAGACCTTCGTGCCGCTGAGTCGCGGCGCGGCGCCCCATCCTACGCAGGAAGTCATCGACAACCTGCCGCTGTACTCCGGCGGCGTTCCTGGCGGGATTCCCGGCGAGCGTCCGTTCAACCGCTCGCCCATGTTCAACTCCCACGCCCGCAACAAGCGCAGCGTGACGGTGAACCTGCTGGACCCCGGCGGCCGGGAGATTTTCGACCGCCTGGTCGCCATCAGCGACGTCTTGGTGGAAAACAACCCCACCGAAACCATGGAAAAGCTGGGCATATCCTACGAATCACTGAAGGCCGTCAAGGACGACATCATCATGCTGCGGATGCCGGCCTACGGGAGCACCGGGCCGTACCGCGACTTCCGCGCCCACGGCGTCCACATCGAAGGCGTGGTCGGCCACACCATGCTGCGCGGCTATGAGGATACCGACCCGTCGTACAACACTACGGTTTTGATGTCCGACGCGGCGGCCGGCGCCCAGGGCGCCTTCGCGGTGCTGGCCGCTCTGCACCACCGCAAACGGACCGGCCAGGGCCAGCTGGTGGAGTTGGGCCAGGCCGAAAACGTCT
>JAJDWF010000044.1 GCA_022825745.1 Dehalococcoidia bacterium
TGGAATACCACTTCGACATCCGCACCGTGGACGGCGAGCAGTTTGAGACTGAGCCGGAGACCCTGGTGTATTTGAACACCGGCCTGGATTGGGACGTGAAATCATCGGGGCTGATCAACGTCTATTACTACCAGTATGACCAGTTGTCCGAGGTGCGGGCCGAGGCGGTGCTCATGGTAGCCGACGAGACCTACCAGCACATGGGCCCGATTCTGGGCGTGGAACTCACCGAGCCCATGAGCATCGTCGTCTATTCGAGCTACGATCACATGCGGGAGGCGCTGAGACCCTCATCCCGGGTCGCCGCCCGCCATCTACGAACTTTGGGCCAAGCCTTCGCCGACGAAAGAACCCTGCTGGTGGACGGATCAAGCGACCCGTTCATCGGCGACAACACGCTGACGACCACCGCCCATGAGTTCACGCACCTGCTGGTGGCCGACGCCGCCGGCAGCGCGTATTCACAGGTCCACCTGTGGCTGAACGAGGGATTGGCGGTGTATTCGGAGCACGAGCCAAACAGCGAGTTCGAGCGTTACATACGCAGCGCCGTACAAGACAACCAGGTGCCACCGCTGGCCGGACTGCGCACATTCGCCGGCACGCCGCGGGAAACCTTGAGCGCCTATGGCCAAGGCCACGCGGTGGTGTCCTACATGCTGAGGGCCTACGATCCGGCCCTGATAGGGGAGCTGCTCGCAACCATCCGCACCACGCACAATTTTGAGAAGGCGCTGATCGCCGTGTACGGGGTCAGCGTACCCGAACTGGACAACGAATGGCGGGAGAGCGTGGGCCTTGCGCCGAGGGACTTGTCCACACCGCCACCGCCGCCGTTGCAGGTCCTGCCCACGCGCCGGCCCACTCCGACGACTCCGCCGGCGATGGCACAGGGTCCCGGCGCAACGCCCCAAGAATCGACGCGCCGGCCCACGCCGACCGCAGCGCCGGAACCCACCTACACGCCCAAGCCGCCGCCAACTCAATCGGCCCCGGCCTCGCCGTCGGGCGGAGGCTGCGGAGCGGCGCCGGGGCAGTCAGGCGGCATCCCGACACAATTAGCGTCCCTGGCGTTGCTAGTGGCGCCGGCGGGGTTGGTTGCGTTGCGACTTCACAAACGGCGGAGGAAATGAAATGCGCGCAGTCTGGTATGAGGAAAACGGAGACGCTTCGGTGCTTCAGTTCGGTGAGATGGCTGATCCAGAGCCGGGGCCGGGCGAGGTGCGCGTCCGCGTGGCGACGTCGGGCGTGAACCCGTCGGACTGGAAACGGCGGCAGGTCGCCGGCCCGGGCACGGCCTTCCCGCGCGTCATTCCCAACCAGGACGGGGCGGGCGTGATTGATCAAGTGGGCGACGGAGTGCCGGCGAGCCGCGTCGGGGAGCGCGTGTGGCTGTACCAGTCGCAGTTTGGGAGGCCCTTTGGCACCGCCGCCGAGTACACGGTGCAGCCGGCCAACCGGGCGGTGCCGTTGCCGGACAACGTGGACTTCACCCTGGCCGCCGGGCTGGGCGTGCCGGCGCTGACGGCGCACCGCTGCGTGTTCGCGGACGGGCCGTTGGCCGGCAAGACGGTGCTGGTGCCCGGCGGCGCGGGAGCCGTGGGAAACATGGCGTTGCAGATGGCGCGAATCGGCGGCGCGGCCAGCATCATCAGCACGGTCAGCGGCGACGCCAAGGCCGAGATCGCACGACAGGCGGGAGCGCGCCACACCGTGAACTACCGCACCGAGGACACCGCCGCGCGCATCCTGGAACTGACTGATGGCCAGGGCGTTGACCTGATCGTGGAGGTGGACTACTCGGGGAATTTCGCCGTGAGCCAGCGGATCATCAAGCGGAGCGGCAGCATCACCATTTACGCGGCCGGCGACGGGCCGGCGCCGCCGTTCCAGTTTCCGGTGAGCAACGTCAACGTGCGCCACGTGTTGGTGTACGACATGCCGGAGGAGGCCAAGACCGCCGGGGTGGCGGATACCAACCGCTGGCTGGCGTCGGGCGAACTGGTGGGCATGGACGGGCCGCACTTCCCGCTGGAGGACACGGCCGGGGCGCACGAGGCGGTGCGGGCGGCCACGGTGGGGAAGGTGGTTATCGACGTGAGCTGATTACCGGTTTTCGTAGCGCGCGGGGCGTTCGATCATGGCGCGTTCCAGGGCCACTTTGAGGCGTTCGCTGAAAAAGCGGCTGGTGGAGGAGACGATGCGGTGCTCCTGGCGGTCGGCCCGGTTGGTGGGCAGGGTCACGATGACGTGATAGACCTTGAACTTGTTGGAGCGGATGCGGTTGCTCCACCAGGTGACGGCCACGGCCACCAGCACCACGAAGATGCCCATGGTGAGCCAGGCGCCGGCGAATCCGCCAACAGCAGCCACGGCGAACCCGATGATGCCGCCGCCGCCCACGGTGCGCCACCAGCGGATGGGCGGCCGGTCGGATTCCTCCTCGACGACCTCCATTTCGACGGACAGGATGTCCTCGATGCGGTATTCCTTGCCTTGGGGCTCCACGAACCGCTCGTAGGTGACCAGCGCGCCGTGCTCTTTGAACAGCACTCTTTCTTTGGATACCGCCATGATGCGCTCCCGGTTACTGCGCCGTGGTGCCGCCGTCGATGACCAGCTCGGAGCCGGTCATGTAAGAGGATTCGTCGGACGCGAGGAACACGATGCCGTAGGCGATGTCGTCGGCGTTGCCCACCCGCCCGACGGGGATGCGCTCGTTGATCCAGGCGAAGTGCCGCTCGTTGTCGTAGCTGCGGGTGGTCAGCGGCGTGTGGCAGTAGCCGGGATGGATTGAGTTGACGCGGATGCTATCGCCGGCGTACTGCATGGCCGCAGACTTGGTGAGCAGGCGGATGGCGCCCTTGGCGGCGTGGTACGCGGTGGAGGTGGGGCTGCCCACGATGCCGTAGATGGACGATATGTTGACGATGGAACCGCCGCCGGCTTTCAGCATTTCGGGCACGCCGTGCTTGATGCCCAGGAACGTGCCCTTGGCGTGGACGTCGATCTGTCCGTCCCAGGCCTCTTCGGTGGTCTCCTCCACGGTGTAGCGGGCGCCGGTGCCGGCGTTGTTGACCAGCACGTTGAGGGTTCCGTAAGCGGACACGGTGGCGGCAACGGCGTCGATCCAGTCCTGCTCGTTGGTGACGTCCAGCTTGACGAAGATGGCGTCGCCGCCGCCGGCGCGAATCTGCTCGGCGGTGCGCTCGCCTCGCTCGGTGTTGATGTCGCCCAGCACCACCTTAGCGCCCTCGTTGCAGAACATCCGGGCCGCCGCGCCGCCGAAGCCCATCAACTCACCCTCGACGCCGCTGGCCGCTCCGCTGATCAGCGCGACCTTGCCTTCCAACCGCATCGCAAAACCTCCTGTACTGACGCCGGACGTATCCTGTTGGGCGGCATTATAGCAGGCAGTAGGCCAGTTGCAGGTGCGCCCCGCCGCCGGCGATTACCGAGTATAATGCTGTCCCGGAATCCCTGACACGAGCGTGGGATTTCCAGAGGAGGAAAGCCCAGATGCCCGACTACTTCACGGAGGTGGATGTCCTCCGCAACGGCGATTCGGCCGGCAACGGCATGACGCTGCGCCTCACGGATGCTCACGGCCGAACGATTCACACCGTGGCGGTGCCCCAGGAAGGACATTCGCACACCGGGCCGACCTGGGCGTACATTTTCGAGAACGAGGGGCTGACCCTCATCGACCCGGGAGCAGAGGTATCCTTTGACCTGCTGAAGTCGGGCATGGCGTTGGGCGGCCTGGAAGTCGGGGACATCGAGCGGGTGATCATCACCCACGGCCATGCCGACCACGACGGCGGCGTGGCGCGGGTGATCGAAGCGTCGGGCGCGGAGCTTTGGGCCCACGACATTTACCAGCCGCTGCTGCCCTTTGATCCGCGAGATTTGCAATTCATGGCGTCGTCGCCCATCCACCAGGCGATGTGGGAAACGGCGAAAGCCAATGGGTTCAGCCCGTCGAACTCCGAGGAACGCGAACGCTACATGGCGTCGCGCAAGACCCACCAAGTGGGGCATCACATCGCCCACGGCGAGCAGCAGGGCGAGTTGAAGTACATGCACGCGCCAGGCCATTCGCCGGATGAGATCTGCGCGGTGATCGACAACGGCCCCGGCGACGGGATGGTGTTCACCGGCGACCACGTGCTGCCGGAGATCAGCCCGCACCCCACGATGAAGACGGCGTTCAACCGGGCGGTACTCAGCAGCCTGCCGGTCCACTACCAGGACCCGGACGAGTCTTTCGGACTGCTGACCTACCTGCGCTCGCTGCAGCGGGTGGCCGACCTGGGGGCGCAGGTGGCCGTGCTGCCGGCGCACCGGCTGTACAACAACCACAAGTTCAACTTCCAGACCACGCAGCGGGCGGCGGACCTGATCCGGTTCCACGCGCGCCGGCTAGGTCGCATACTGGTGACGGCGGGGCCGGAACCGCAGCCGCTGGAGGATGTGACGCGGCAGACGTTCGAGCGGCGCAAGCTGGAAGGCGGCAACTTCTTCGCGGCATTGACCGAGGTGGTGGCCCACATCGAGTTGCTGGAGGACTCCGGCGACATGGAGGTTACGGACGACCACCGGCTGCGGCGGACGGGCCGCGAGAACTACCAGGATTTGCTGCGGACGCTGTAGATTTGGAGGAAACGTTATGTCTCTGGAAGGAAAGGTAGCGCTGGTGACCGGCGCGGGGCGCGGCATGGGACGGGCCACGGCATTGGCGCTGGCGAATGACGGGGCCAACGTTGCGGTTACGGACATCATGGCCGACAACGTAGAGGAGACGGCGACCGACGTGCGGGCCACCGGGCGGCAGAGCGTGGCCATCGCCGCGGACATCGGCGACGGCGACGACATCGACCGGGTGATCGCCGAGGCGGTGAGTTCGCTGGGCCGCGTGGACATCCTGGTGAACAACGCTGGCGTCACGCGCTACCTGGACATCATGGACATCACCGAGGCGGACTGGGACCGCATCCACCGGGTGAACGCGCGGGGCGCGTTTTTCGTGATGCAGCGTACTGCCAAGCAAATGATTGAGCAGGGCGAGGGCGGGCGCATCGTGAACATCGCGTCCATCGCGGGCAAGGGCTACCGGGGCACGTCCAACGCGGCTTATGCAGCCAGCAAGGGCGCGGTGATTTCGATGACTTTGATCGCGGCGCACCAGTTGGCGCGCTACGACATCAACGTGAACGCCGTCTGCCCGGGCTCAACCATCACCGCCATGTCCACGACGACGATGGAGCAGCGGGCGGCGGAGGCCGGCATATCGGTGGGCGAGTTGCAGGCGCAGCGGGCGTCGAACATACCCATCGGGCGCGCCAACGAGCCGGAGGATATCGCGGCCATGGCGGCGTTCCTGGCAAGTCCGGGCGCGCGCAACATCACGGGGCAGACTATCAACGTGGACGGTGGGTTGGTGATGCACTAGGGCGCGCTTGCTCATTTTTTGGCTTGGGATGGCGCCCGAGTTATAATAATCAAGAGATGAATAATATGTGCTCTCAGGAGGCATCCGTGACCAGTAACAACGGCCCTATCTGCATTTCGGTAATTAACCTGAAGGGTGGTGTGGGCAAGACGACCATCGCGGCGTTGCTTGGACGTTATGCAGCGGTCCATCTAGGGCTCCAAGTCTTGGCTGTCGATTTGGATCCTCAGGCTAACTTATCCCAAGCACTAATGGGAGAGCGACGTTATCGTCGGTTCCTGAACGACAGGGAGCCGTCAATTGCAGAGGTATTTGCTGGTTACCAACCGCCGAGAGCGGACTCATCGTCAGCGGGGACCTTGAATGTTGCAGAGGTGGTCCAACAGTCTTATTTTCGTTGGCACAGCAACCTGGAGGTTATCCCTTCACGGTTCGATTTTTCGGACAACCTGATTTCCGCTGTACGTCCCGATCCCCGATGTCTGGCACGACTCATCGCTAGCGAATTTCAGGATAAAGACCTCATCATCGTGGACTGTGCCCCCACGGAATCAATTTTCACGCAGGCTGCATATCATGCCTCTCGCTATGTGCTCGTACCGGTCAGGCCCGAATTTTTCGCCACCATTGGCTTTCCCTTGTTGAATGATTCTCTTGAGACATTTCGACACAACAATCGTGGGCACCAGATCGACGTAATCGGTGTTGTCGTCAACAACTCCTCGTATGACGGTGGAAATGACGGTGGACCAGAGAAAACAAGAGCAATGCGTGAAATCAGAGAGGAAGCGACGGAAAACGAGTGGCATATATTCAGAAATCAGTTGGGCTATTCCCGCGGGTTTCCCAAAATGATGCGAGGTGATTGGAATTACCTTGGCAATGCGCTAGATGATTACCTCGACTTTGCCACCGAATTTTTCATCAGGCTTGGCATATAAGGGCAAATAGCATCAACGAAACCTTAGGGGAGGATCATACGATGACGCAGACTAATCTCGAAGCTGCATTACAGCCATTAGTTCTGGAGCATGGCTTTGAGCAAGTGCACAAGCAACTGCACGCTATGGAAATCTCCGAGCCTAACCCCAGACAATTGCTGCTAGCAGCTGATCCAGGAGCCAAAAGTTCGAGGGCGCGGAAATCTATCAGAAAATCCAGACCCACTGCACCGCAGTACGTGGCGAAAATGGAACTGCCGTTTGAAAAAGACTCGCCAGTCACCGAGCTTGCAGAGCGATTTCACAAAAAATCATTCTTGCCCAGCTTTAGCGACATTGCTCACTTCTGCCAGCTTTACAGCATTGACGTGCCAGCCTCACGAACCCGGGCGAGCGCTATACCGAGGGTCTTCAAGTTCATTGCGGAGATGGAAGCTGACGACATTCAGAGAATCGTTGACGAAGGTATGTACTCAGGCCCCTCGCGCTTGGGGCCAATCGCGGACGCGATACGCCGCAACGGCAGGGCCAGCTCCGCCGCAGTGTCATCAAGTAGCAATGTCTAACGCTATGGGCATGGAAAATCCGATTACACCCGGCGAAATCCTTTTGGAAGAGTACCTGAAGCCTATGGGCATTTCGCAAAATGCCATGGCCCGCGCGATTGGCGTAGCCCCGCGCGCCATCAACGAAATCGTCCACGGCAAACGCTCCATTACGCCGGCGATGTCGATTCGGTTCGGCGCGTTTTTCGGCCAGTCCGAGCAATTCTGGTATGGGCTACAAGCCGAATGCGACTTCCGCGAGTTGAACCGGGAAAAGCAAAGCCTTACCGCCGGAATCCAACCGGCTTCAACTCTGCGGCAAGCGTCATAAAGGCGAACCGTCTGACGTTCTCACTCCCGCTTGCGCCGTTACTGCGCCCTGTATATCATGGCGGATGAATCCATTGCCGTCGCCCGATGTGTGCCGGGGTACGGCGGAGCAAGGAGCGCATCCGCATGAAATACGATTACATCGTGATTGGAGCCGGGTCGGCAGGGTCGATTATCGCCAGCCGGTTGACCGAGGACCACAGCAAGCACGTGCTGCTGATTGAGGCGGGGCCGGACTACCCTGAGTTTGAGCACCTGCCGGAAGAGGTCAAGTTCGGGTACAACACCGAAATCGACATCATGGTCAGCGACCACAACTGGCAGTTTGTGGGCAAGGGCACCGACACCTCCCACGAGATCATGGTGCCGCGCGGCAAGGTTACCGGCGGGTCCAGCGCCATCAACGGGCAGGTGTTCCTGCGCGGCGTGCCGGAGGACTACGACGGCTGGGCGTCCGAGGGCAACGACGAATGGTCGTACACCAAGCTGCTGCCGATTTTCCGCCGCATCGAGACGGACACCGACTACGGCAACGACGACTTCCACGGCGGTGAGGGTCCCATCGTGATGCACCGTTTCCCTCGCGAGACGTGGCTGCCGGCGCAGAACGCGTTCAGCGCGGCGTGCGTGGCCGCCGGGTTCCCGGAGACGTGGGACCACAACCACCCCGATTCCTACGGCGTGGGGCCGACCCCGTTCAACAACCCCAACGGCATCCGCATGAGCACCAACCTGGGCTACCTGTCGGAATCGAGGCACCGGCTGAACCTGACCATCAAGGCCAACTGCCACGTGCACCGGATTATTTTTGACGGGAACCAGGCCACCGGCGTGCAGCTGGAGTCGGGCGGCGAGGTCTTCACCGCCGAGGCCGACGAGATTATCCTGAGCAGCGGGGCGATTGGATCGCCGCACATCCTGATGCTGTCGGGCATCGGGCCGGCCGACCACCTGCGCGAGATGGGCATTCCGGTGATTCACGACTCGCCGGGCGTGGGCCAGAACCTGCGCGACCATCCCACCGTGTGGTGCACGTGGCGCACCAAGCCGGAGGTTGAGCTGGACGGGTTCGCGCCGCGTTCGCAGTTGTGCCTCCGCTATACCGCCGACGGCTCAGACCTGCGCAATGACATGAAGATCAGCATGCAGTCTTTCGCCACCGAGCGGATCAACCGGGGCGGCGACCGCATGGTGCCGCTGGGCATCCGCATGAGCACGGGCATCCAGCTGGCCGCCGGCGCGGGACACATGCGCTTGCAGTCCACCGACCCCTACCAGCAGCCATTCCTGGACTACAACTACCTGCAGGAGGAGTCGGACCGGGTGCGGCTGCGGGACTCGGTGCGCCTGTGCATGACGCTGGCGGAGCATCCGGAGTTCCAGACCCTGATCCAGGAGTGCATTGAGCCGCCGGCCGATGCACTGGAGAACGATGACGCGCTGGACGCCTGGGTGGCCCGCGAAGTAACTACTTCGCAGCACATATCCGGCACCTGCAAGATGGGGCCGGACAGCGACCCCATGGCGGTGGTGGACCAGTTCGGGCACGTGAAGGGCGTTACCAACCTGCGCGTGGCCGACGCCAGCGTGATGCCCGACTGCATCCGCGCCAACACCAACGTCACGTCGATGACGATTGGCGAGCGCGTTGCCGAGTTCATCAAGGAAGGGCGGTAACAGGCGAGGTCAACCGAGAGTAGGGGCGAATGATTATTCGCCCCTACGTAAGAGTACGTATGTCATGCCCCCCGCACGCAAATGGGAACGGATTGAAGACCTGGCGGTGCTGCACCTGTATCGCGGCAAGGTGGCGCGTGACAGCCGCGAAGTGGCGGCATTGGCCGCGGCGTTGGAACGCAGCCTGACGTCCATCGGCGCGCGGATGCAGGCGTTCGCGGGGCTGGACCCGGCCAATCCCTACAAACCGTCGAGCAAGGCTACGGCGCTGACGCAATCGGTTTGGGCGGAGTACCAGGCCGACCGGACGGCGATTGCCGTGGAGGGGCAGCGGGCGTACCTGGGGATATTGAATCGGTACTCGATGGGGCGGCCGTAGTTGCCATCTCATCTTTAGCAATCAAGTACAGTTATAATTAGGGTATCGAAAGGAGGTGACGCTGTGGCAGAATTGACTGGTGATCCCAAGATTGACGCCCTATTGATCAAGCACGCGGACGAGATCAGTCGTTTGGAGGCGTTCGGCAAGGAAAAGGCCGAGGAAATTGATCGGCTGATCGCTAAAATACAGGCGAGCCGTGCGAAAAGAGTGGGAGCGACTGGTGACAAATAGACCGCCGCCGTTTGACGGTCAGGACGAACACGGAGGAGACTGGCTTCAAGTAAGAGCCGATTTGCTTCAAATTCGGCAAAACGTGGCGGATATACTCACCTTACGCGCCATTGGACTGCTTGGAATACTGGGACGGGACGACTATATCGCCGTATTGAGAATCAGCGTCCTCAACGTCATGCAGCGAGGCGATTACAGTCGGGCACTGGAAAATCTGCGCGACACCGTGCTTGAGGACCCGATATTGGACAAGATATTGCCGGAGCTAATGAACAACGCGGAGCCCGGCTTGGCGGCACTGGATAGATGGGGTGGTGAGTACGAAATTGATAGGTAACGCCGCCCGCGTCCGAAAGAAAAGCCTTGAGGTCAGGCAGCATCAATATCCTATGGCGAAGATAGGGGCGGGTTTAAGATCCGCCCCTACTTGCGTTCCAGTCGGCTAGCGGTTTAGACGAGGACGCCGAAGCCGGACTTGGTGCAGATTTCCAGGCGGTTGTGGTCGGGGTCGTGGAAGTAGAAGGCCTGCTGGCCGTCGTGGCGGGTCTGGATGTCGGTGCACTCGACGCCGATGTTCTGTAGTTCGTCGCGGGCAGCGGAGATGTCGTCCACCTCGAAGGCGGTGTGATGTGAAGGGGCGGAAGGCGCGTCAGGATTCTCGATGATGTGGACCATGGCACCGCTGGGCAACTGGAGCCAGTAGAGGTTGTCGCTGTCCACCATCTTGGGGATCTGCTTGACGCCCAGGACTTCCTGGTACCACTTGAGCGCGATGTCCTTGTCGCGGACGTTGTAGGTGATGTGGTTGATGGCCTTGAGGCGGATGTTGTCGGCGATGAGTCCCATGGGGTTTTACCTCCGTGTGAGTTTGCTGCCGTCGTTGAAATTTGGGCTAAATTTTGAGTAGCCGTTCGAGGTTGGCGAAGAGGATGGCGTCTTTTTCCTCGCGGGAGAGGCTTTCGAGGCCCAGCAGCCAGGAGACGGGCCAGTCGGTGCACATGTCGAAGGGCCAGTCGGTGCCGAAGACGACCTGCTCGATGCCCACCATGTCGATCAGCATACGCAGGCCCTCCTCGCTGTGGGTGAGGCAGTCGTAGTAGAAACGGTTGAGGTAGGCGCTGGGCGGCTGGTCGATGTGGGCGCGGGCCTCGGGGCGGACCTGCCAGCCGCGATCCATGCGGCCGATGCCGTAACAGGCGTAGCCGCCGCCGTGGCACAGGCAGATTTTGAGATCGGGGTAGCGGTCCATGACGCCGCCGAAGACGAAGGAAGCGAAGGTTACGGCGCGGTCGGCGAGGTTGCCGATGGTGTTGGGCAGGTGGTAGCGATCCAGGCGCGAGGAAACGACGGTATCCCCGCCCTGATGGATGAGGAACATGGCGCCCAGGCGTTCGGCGGTGGCCCACAGCGGGTTGAAGTAGGGGTCGTCGAAGGTGCGCCCGTTGACCTGGTCGCCGATCATGGCGCCCTTGAGTCCAAGCTGTTCGACGGAGCGGGTGAGTTCCTCGATGGCGGCGCCAACGTCCTGCATGGGCAGGTGAGCGAGGCCGGCGAAACGGTCGGGGTACTCCTCGGAAAGCTGGGCCACGTAGTCGTTGCACTCGCGGTGCATGGCCATAGTCTGGTCGGTGTCCAGGTCGTAAAAGTACAAACTGGCGTTGCTGGACAGGACGTGCAGGTCCACCCCGAGGGACTGCATGTCAGCGATGCGCTGCTCCGGGGTCCAGAAGGTGCGGGGGTTGTAGCGATGCTGATTGTAGAGAGCGGGCGCGCTGATGCCGAACCAGTTGTCGCCGCTCTGCATCGCCCGCAGCGCGCTGCCGGGGGTGATATGAGCATGAACGTCCAGGACTCTTACTGCCATATTGTGCTGTCTCCCTCCTATGGTGGTACGACCGACCTGGTTTGTTGACTAACGCAACCCGGCTGGTCGTGATTCGCATGGATTATAGACGGTTTCGGAGAATCCGTCAGGTTGGGGCAGCGGGCACGTCGAATGAACGATCATCTGAGCAATCATCCGCAACCGCGATGTTACAGGCGATGGAGTATTGCAAATTAGCATTTGACAATCACTCCCGGCATAAGTAGCATCGTGCAACGCCGGCGGCCTGCGCCGCCGTGTGTTTATCTTTGACCCCGGCGCCACGCCGTATCAGTACAAGAGCGATATTCAGGGAGGGCTCACTCAATGGATTTGCGAAGACTTTGGCATCCACGAACCTTGCTCGCGCTCGGCGCGTTGGCGCTCACCGTGGTGATTGTCGCCTGCGGTGGCACGGCCACCACGCCGACAACTACCGGCGACGCCTCCACGGGCGGGAGCGCTCCGCAGCAGGCTGCGGCGACTCCGACACTGAACCCCTTCGCGGGCGTAGTGGAGCCGACACCGACCGCTCCGCTGAACGTGGCCCCGACGGCAGTGCCGGTGCCTACCGCCGTCGTGGCGGTTGACCAGCGGCCGGACTGGTGGCAGGAGGGCGAAGCCCAACACTATCGGGGCGACTTCCCATTGGTGGCCACCAGCAACCCGGGCTTCTGGGACGTTCACTACGGCGGTTCCATGAACACCGTGCTGATTCCCTCGGGTCCGCGGTTCAACCAGATCCTGGAATACAACCCGGTCAACCCCAACGAGATCATCGGCGACCTGGCGGTGAGCTGGGAGTTTTATGACGATGGCAGCGAGGTGGGCTACGTATTCAACATCCATCCCGACGCCACTTTCTCCGACGGGCACCCGGTTGAAGCCGAGGACATCGCGTTCTCCATTGACCGCATCACCCTGGGACAGGTCGAAGAAGGCGTGCTGCGCGCGCGCACCGGGTTCCTGAATAACTTCGTGGTGCATGGCACCGCCGAGGCCATCGACGCCAAGACGGTCAAGATTCCACTGCGGTTCCCGGCCGCCGGCTTCCTGCCCAACCTGGCCTCCGACTACATGAAGGTCTATCCCAAGCACGTGGGAGAGAACCTGACGCAGGAGCAGGCCAACACGGGCAAGACCCAGGTTGAAGCCCTGGCCGCCATCAACGCGGGCTCGCCCGACAGCCTGATCGGCTCCGGGCCCTGGATGCTGCGCGAATGGGAAAAGGACTCAGGTTATTCCTACGACCGCAACCCCACCTATTTCAAGGAGGGGCGGCCCTTCTTTGACGGCCTGAAGATCTTCCTGATCCGGGACACCGCCCGGCGCCTGTCGGCGTTGCAGGCCGGACAGGTTTACGGTTCCTACCAGCCCGTCACCGGCAGCAACCGCCCCGAAGACATGGCCCGCCTGGAAGAGGACACCAACGGCCGCGTGCGCGCCGTCATCCTGGAAGCTTCCGGCGTACAGGCCTTCTTCCTGAATCACCAGAAGCCTCCGTTTGACGACCCACGGGTGCGCCGCGCTATGTACCTGGGCATTGACCGGGACAACGCCGTGGAGAAGGCCATCCTAGGCTTTGGCCAGCCCGGCACCTTCTTCGCTCCCGGCGTGGTGGAAGACCTGGAAGACCTGCGCGCCAACAACCCGGCCTTCGGCGACCGCGAGGCCGCGTTGGCCGAGGCCAGGCAGTTGCTTACCGAGGCCGGCTATCCCGACGGTTTCGAGATTACGCACAACGTGGTGAACTCCAACCCGTCGCTGTCCACCGCCGAGACGGTGGCGCCCCAGCTGCGGGAAGACCTCAACATCAACATCGTGATTCAACCCACCGACCTGGCTACGATGTACGTCGGCCTGCGTGACGGCGTGGCGAACTTTGACGGTGTTGGAACGGGCGTCATCCTGCGCGACCCGGGCGACATCATCAACCAGTTCTACCTGCAGGACGTGCTGCGCAACCCGCACAACTGGCAGAACGACGAGGTTGACGAGTTGATTGTCCTGCAAAACGAAGAGGTTGACCCGGCGGTCCGGCAGGGGCACCTGGAAGCGTTGGCCGATATCCTCCACCAGGGGGAAAGCCACTGGCTACCGGTGCTGTGGTACTCCAGCGGCGGCGCGTTTGACTGCCGTATCCGCAACTACCACTACCCGCCCACGGTTCAGCTCATCAAGAAGTGGGACCACGTGTGGTGGGCCGGCGGCGAATCGTCGTCCTGCGACCACAGCGCCAACGCTGACCGCGGCTACCGGCCGTAGGCCAGTCCACGCCTGGCTTAACCAGCCATAAACGCTTGGCCGGCTCTCATCCGTAAAGGGCCGGCCAACTGTGTATAATAACGAGAATCGCTTTGCTGGTAACGCCGGCAGGAGTTGAGGAATGTCTCAGTACCTGATTAGAAGATTTCTCCTCTTCATTCCCACGATGCTGCTGGCCACCATCCTGGTGTTCGGGCTGTTCTCCATTGTGCCGGGGGATGCTGCGGTTTTCCTGCTTACCGGCGAGGACGCCAGCGGGACGGTCACCGCCGAAGACTTTGAGCGTTTGCGCGAGGACCTGGGCCTGAACCGTCCAATCTACGTGCAGTACGCCGACTGGCTGTGGGGCGTCGTCCGGGGCGACCTGGGCATATCCCTTTACTACGGCCAGCCGTTCGGCCTGGAGCTGGTGGAGCGTTTCGCCAGGACCTTCGAGCTGGCGGTGCTGGCCATCGTGATGGCTTTCGCCACCGCCGTGCCGCTGGGCATCCTGTCGGCGATGAAGCAAGACTCCGGCATGGACTACGCCAGCCGAGTCATCGCGCTGCTGGGCATCGCCATGCCGACCTTCTGGATCGGGGTGCTGGTCATTTACGCGCTGGTGTATGGGACGGGCTGGCTGCCGCCGCTGGAATACGCCCATTTATGGGAAGACCCGATACAGAACCTGAAGTTGATGGTGCTGCCGGCGGCAGTGATCGGGTTCCATGACATGGCGTTCACCGCGCGCGTCACGAGATCGGCGATGCTGGAAGTGATGCGCGAAGACTACATGCGGACGGCGCGTTCCAAGGGCTTGCGCGAGTGGGTCGTGGTGGGTCGCCACGCGCTGAAAAACGCCCTGCTTCCGGTGGTCACGGTGTCCGGCTACCAGTTCGGGCGTTTGCTGGGCGGCGTCATCATCGTTGAGCAGATTTTCGTGGTCCCCGGCGTGGGCAATTTCCTGATCGACGCCATCAACCACCGGGACTTCCCGGTGATCCAGGGCGTTATCCTGATGACCGCGGCGGTAGTCCTGTTGCTCAACCTGATCATCGATATGCTCTACGGCATCCTGGACCCGCGGATCCGCTACTCGTAGCCGACGGTCCACAAGCGCAGACGACAGCAAGTTCCCATCGGCAGGTGTTGCCATGATTGATCAAACCACGGAACAGGCAACTCTAGCCCGCGAAGGCCTTCCTGCCCCGGGGCTGGCGGCGCGTTCATGGACTGGATTCACGCGTTTCGTTCGCACGAAGCCACTGGGCGCAATCGGCGGCCTGATTGTCCTGCTGCTCGTCGTAGTGGCCGCGCTGGCGCCGGTGCTGGCGCCCTACGATCCCAGGTCAACACCCGCGTTGCCGTGGGAGGCGCCCAACGCCAATTACTGGCTCGGCGCCGACTACGTGGGCAGGGACGTATTGAGCCGGCTGATCTACGGCGCGCGCATTTCGTTGTACGTCGGCCTGGGCAGCGTGGTGGTGGGCATCACCGGCAGTTTCATTATCGGAGTGGCGCTCACCTACATAGGCGGCATAGTGGACACCGTGTCGCAACGCATCGTGGACGCCCTGATGTCGCTGCCGGGCCTCCTGATCGCCCTGGCGATCATGGCGGTGGTCACGCCTTCACTGAACACGGTGATCCTGGCCATCGTAATCGGCATGATCGCGCCCGTGATCAGAACGGTGCGGTCGCAGGTGTTGTCGCTGCGTGAGTTGGACTACGTGACAGCGGCGACGGCAATCGGCGCCCCACCCTGGCGCATCATACTGCGGCACATCGTGCCCAACTGCTTCGCTACCTACCTGGTGCTGGCGACGTACTACCTGGGGTTCGCCATCATCATTGAATCTTCGCTGTCCTTCCTGGGCGTGGGCACGCCGCCCGACCAGCCGAGTTGGGGCGGGATGCTGGTCCGCGCGGCTTCGGCTCACGTGAAAGCGGGCCCGTGGCTGGCCATATCCCCCGGCCTAGCCATCTTCCTGGTGGTGATGGGATTCAACCTGCTGGGCGACGCGCTGCGGGACGTATTCGACCCGCGCCTGCGCGGCCGGTAACAGCGCCGAGCAACGTCTTACAGGTTACAGGTACTTCGCGGCCGCAATGCCGATACCCATTGCGGCAATCGCGATGCCGGAGAACCTGATGAGCAGGCGGTTGCTTATGGCGTCGATCTTGGCATCCAGGCGCGCGTCAACGGCGTCAATCTTTCCGTTCAACTGCTCGCCCATGGCGTCGATCCTACCGCTCAACTGTTCGCCCATGGCGTCAATTTTGCCTTCCAGCCGGGCGATGTCGGCTTTTGTCTCTGCGATATCTTCCTTAGTGGCCAGGGTAGGCAAGACTGTCTCCAAGCGAGTTTCCAATATGGTTACGCGCTCTTCGAGAGTTAAAGGCGTGGGCGGGGTAGTCATATTGATCATTCCTCAGCAGGCGATTCGCCAGACGACATAGAGACGTTATGGGACTCAATATACCACACGATTTGCAGTGCAGCTTGTCATCGTGATGTTCCATAGATGGAAAACCCGGCTCGCTATCGTCGCTTGGTTTTCTGCTGCATTAGCCCTGCTCGTTCTGCTGGCCTGCGGGCCGACGCAGGAATTGCCGGGCGCGGGGTCGCCGGCCGCGCCAATGGCGCCCACGGACGCAGTCGCGCCGACCCTGGCGCCGGCCACCGCGCTGCCCACAGCGGAGTTGGGCAATACTGCGACGCCGTTGCCCACTGTGCGGGTGGAATCCGCCGCTACCATGCTGCCCACGGCTACGTCGATTACGGTGGCCACAGAGGGCTTGGTGATGACGGTGGACGCGGAACAGGCGGAGCGGACCCGTTCCAAGTATGAGAATTTGCTGCGAGCTTCATGGGCCACCGACTTCACGCGAACCACCATCTCGTTCGACGAGATCATGACCGGCGGCCCGCCCAAGGACGGTATTCCGGCCATCGACAACCCCACGTTTGAGTCCGTGGCGGACGCCGACGAGTGGCTCGACGACCTGGAGGCGGTGCAGGTGGTGGACCTGAACGGCGACGCCCGGGCCTATCCGGTGCAGGTGATGGTGTGGCACGAGCTGGTCAACGATGCCGTAGGCGGCGAGCCCGTAGTCATCACGTATTGACCACTCTGCAATACCGCCTTCGTGTTCAGGCGGACGGTTGACGGCGAGACCCTGGACTTCGGGACCACCGGCGCGCTGCGGGACAGCAACCTGCTGATGTACGACCGCCAGACCGAATCGTGGTGGCAGGAATTCGGCGGCGAGGGCGTCATCGGACGCTACGCGGGGCATAAGCTGGAGCAGCTTTACCTGTCGATAGCGTCATGGGGCGATTTCAAGGCCATGTTCCCGGATGGCAAGGTGCTTTCGCGTCCAAATTCGGGGCGTCCCTACGGCAGCAACCCCTACGCGGGCTATGACCGACCGGGCAGATCGCCCTTCCTGTTCGAGGGCGAGGAGGACCCCCGCCTGCCCGCGGTGGAACGGGTCGTCGCCATTGAGCGGGGCAGCGATGCGTGGGCGGTGTCGTTCACCACGCTGGCCGAGGAGCGAGTGGTGGCTGCATCCGTTGGCGGCCAGGACGTGGTGGTTTTCTGGACGCCGGGCACGGCCTCGGCGCTGGACGCCGGCACCGTGTCGCGAGGGAGAGACGTGGGCACGGCCGGCGTCTTTTCGCCGGTGACTCCGGATGGGGAAAGGCTGACGTTCGACGCCGATGCCGAGGGCAACATCACTGATGCGCAAACGGGCAGCGCGTGGAACATCTTTGGGCACGCCACCGGCGGGCCGCTGGCGGGGACGCAGTTGAAGCCGGTACCGGGGCGCATCGGGCAGCTATGGTTCTCGTGGGCGGTGTACCGGCCGGATACGGTGGTGTACCAGGGACAATAATGGGGGCGGGCTTGAACCCGCCCCTACTTTTTCAGTGTGCCCCCCTCCCGCGCATCCTTCGACAAGCTCAGGATGAGCGGGAGGGGGTAAGGGCCTAGCCGCGCCAGATGTCGCGGACGCCGCGGACGGAGGCGAGGCGCTTTTCGGCGAGTAGGTCGGCGGCGCGGGCCGTGGAGATGTCCTTCTTGCCGGAGGTGGTGAGCACGGCGGCCATCTGCTCGTAGATGCGCTCGGTCTGCTGGCGAGAGCGGTCGGGGTTGTAGGGCTGGCCGATCTCGGCGGCGGCGTTGATGATGCCGCCGGCGTTGATGAGGAAGTCGGGCGCGTAGATGATGCCGCGACGGTGCAGTTCCTCGCCGTCCTCGGGGGTGGCCAGCTGGTTGTTGGCGCCGCCGGCGACGACGCTACAGCGCAGGCGGTCGATGGTCTCGGCGTTGATGACGCCGCCCAGGGCGCACGGGGCGAATATGTCGCACTCCACGTCGTAGATTTCGTCCGGGGACACCACCTTGACGCCCATCTGCCGGGCCTTGTCCAGCGCGGCCTCGCTGATGTCGGTGGCGAAGATCCGCGCGTCGTCCTCCAGTAGATGCTCGGCGGTGTGGGTAGCCACCTTGCCGAATCCCTGCATGGCGACGGTCTTGCCCCGGAGCGAGTCGGAACCCCAGGCGTGGGCAGCGCAGGCGCGCATACCCATGTAGATGCCCAGGCCGGTCATGATGGACGTATCGCCGCTGCCGCCCAAGGTAACGTCCAGGCCGACCACGTGCTGCGTTTCCTGGTGGATGGATTCGAGGTCGCGGCCGGTGGTGCCGACGTCGGTGGTGGTGAGGTAGCGACCGCCCAGGGTATCCACGAACCGGCCCCAGGCGCGCAGCAGGCCCTCGGTCTTGTCGGCGCGGGGGTCGCCGATGATGACACCCTTGCCGCCGCCGAGGTTGAGGCCGGCCGCCGCCGCCTTGTAGGTCATGGCCTGGGACAGGCGCAGGGCGTCGGTCAGCGCGTCGGCCTCGGAGGCGTAGGGCCACATCCGGGTGCCGCCGCAGGAGGGGCCGAGCGTGGTATCGTGAATCGCGATTATGCCGCGCAGGCCCGATTCGGGGTCGTTGTACATGGTGACCTGCTCGTGTCCGTATTTGGTCATCTTATTGAGGATTTCCATAGCATTGCCTCCTGTATCCAGAGGAGCGTCAGAGATCGGCGTGGCCCGATCCGGCGGATGGCGGTGGGGTTGCCGCACCTGGAGACGCTCGCCTCTACTACTATTATAAAACATGATACCGGCTGCTCTGGACAGGTTGGGGTATAATCGCCGGAGTTTATCCGCCATATCAACCTCAGGAGATCGAATCAATGCCTCCAAAGCAGTACGAAAACCCACCCGGTCTCATCATTGAAGCGACCAAGCGCTACCATGCCGTGGTTAAAACCGACAAAGGCGACATGACCATCGAGCTTCTGTCGGAGGTCGCGCCGCTCACGGTCAACAATTTCGTTTTCCTGGCCCGCGACGGGTTCTACGAAGATAACCAGTTCCACCGCGTCATCAACGGGTTCATGATCCAGGGCGGCTGCCCGCAGGGCAACGGCACGGGTGGACCGGGTTACCGGTTCCGCGACGAGGAGGTCACGCGCTCGTACACGCGGGGAACGCTGGCGATGGCCAACGCCGGGCCGAACACCAACGGCAGCCAGTGGTTCATCGTGCACGGGGCCGACGTGGGCCTGCCGCCGAATTACACCATTTTCGGTATGCTGACGGACGGCGACGACGTGCTGGAGGCATTGGCGACGTCGCCGGTGCGCCAGAGCCGCAGCGGCGAGAACAGCCAGCCCACGGAGCGGTTGGCCATCCACAACATCGAGATCACCGAGACCGACATCGGCTAGTCTCGGAGGTTTGAAACTCGCCGGAGGGGTGGGCGGTGCGCCTGCCCCTTTGCGTTTTATGCAGCATGAGACTCTGGCCGAGATCGCTGTACTACGGGTGGGTGGTCGCCGGCGCGTCGGGGAGCATCGGGTTCGCCAACGCGGCGTCGGCCATATCCATCCTGACCATATTCGTGGTGCCCATGTCCGAGGAGTTCGGCTGGGGGCGCACGCAGATCGCCGGCGCAACCACCGCCGGGGCGATCCTGGGCGCGGCGCTGGCGCCGTTCATCGGGCGGCTGGTGGACCGGTTCGGGTCGCGGCTGACGCTGGTAATCAGCGGAACCATCATCGGGCTGGGCTGCGTGTACCTGTCGGCGATGCAGACGCTGTTGGGGTTTTACCTGGCGTTCACGGTGTCGCGGATTGCCGACCAGGGCGGAGTCAAGATCGGCACGTCGGTGGCCGCCGGCAAGTGGTTCGAGCGTTACCGGGGGCGGGCCACCGGGTTAGTGTTCCTGGTGGAGACGGTGGGCGTCATCGTGCTGGCGCCGCTGACGCAACTGGTAATCGGCCAGTGGGGATGGCGTTCGGCGTGGCTGATGCTGGCGGCGGTGATGTTCCTGCTGGGGGTGATCCCGTGCGCGCTGTGGGTGCGCCGGCAGCCGGAGGACATGGGGCTGGCCGTGGACGGCGGGAGAAGGGCGCCTGCGGAGGATGCGGAGGTAGCGGAACGGGCAGAGGTCGGAGAGGCAGAGCAGTCGTTGACGCTGCGGGATGCGGCGCGGACGCCGGCGTTCTGGATCGCGCTGGCGTCGCTGTTCCTGGGCAGCAACGCGGTGTCCGGCCCAGGGCTGCACCTGGTGCCGTACCTGACCGAGCGGGGGCTGAACGCGACGGCAGCAGTGGGAGCCATCAGCGTGATGGCCACGGCGGGCGCGGCCGGCGCGATGATAGCAGGGGTCGCGGCCGACCGAGTGTCGCCCCGGTGGTTGATGGTGGCGTTGTACCTGGCGGGCACGGCGGCGCTGCTGCTGCTGGTGAATACCGACACGCTGGCGGAGACCTACGCGGTGGTAATCCTGATGGGGCTGATCGGCACGGGGATCAACACGCTGGCGCCCTTGATGTGGGCGGCCAACTACGGGCGCGGGTCGCTGGGGGCGATACACGGAGTGGGCCGGGCGTCGCAGGTGCTGGGGTTCGCCGTAGGGCCGCTGGTGTCGGGGATCGCCTACGACAGCACGGGCACTTACCGGGGGGTGTTCCTGGCGCTGGCCGGCGTAGCGTTGGTGGCGGCCGGGTTGATGGCGGCGGCGCGGACGTGGAGGAGCAGGGACTAGGTTAGGAGTCGTCACCGGCGGCGGGGGCCGGCGCGGTGGTGGGGACGGTGGGCGTCGCCTCGGGCGTGGTGGGTATCTGCGGGCGCTTGGCGAAGAGGAAGCAGACTCCGCCGGCGTAGTTGAAGCCGGCCAGCACCAGGAAGGCGACGGTGTAGGTGCCGGTCCAGTCGTACATATAGCCGGCGAAGGGGCTGGAAATCAGCAGCAGGCCGTTCATGGGGATGGTGCTGATGCCCAGGATCTTGCCGAAGTTGCCGCGGCCGAAGTACTCGCCCCGGATGGACGTGGTGAGCGGGTTGCGGCCGCCGAAACCGATGCCGAATATCACCGCGAAGGCGTAGAACATCCACAGCTCGGAGCTGAAGGTGAGCAGCACCACCGCGCTGGCCTGGATGGTGGTGAACACGAACAGGCCAATGCGCTTGGGGAAGCGGTCGCCCACGTACCCGCCCAGGGGCTGGGAGAACATGGAGATGACGGTGTAGAGGATGACCACGGTGCCGGCGTATTCCTGGAGTCCGGCGTCCTTGAGCAGCAGGCCCAGGTGGGTGAAGATGGCCAGGATGATCATGCTGGTCATGCCGTGGCCGACGGCGATGAGCCAGAAGGCCGGGGTGCGGACGGCCTGCTGGGCGGTGAGTCCCTGGGGCTGGGCGGGAGCGGCCCGCCGGCCGCCGCGCGCCTGGGCGGGAGTGGTTGACCCGTCCGGTTGCAGTCCCATGTCCTCGGGACGGTTGCGGATGAGGTAGGCCAGCGGTCCCGCGACGGCGAGGATGACGAGGGCCAGGATCAGCGCGCAGTTTTCCCAGCCGATGGTGCGGCCGATGTTCAGGGTGTGCTGGGTGAAGGGCACGCCGATGCTGCCGTTGATGCCCAGGTCGATGAGCGGGATGACAATGAGGGCTCCGCCGCGGCTCATGAAGTTGGCCCAGCCCATGGCGGTGGCCATGCGGCGGGAGAACCAGTTGTTGATGGTGGTCATCATGGGCACCCAGCTGCCCATGCCCTGGCCGGCGGCCATGACCATGTAGGCCACGTAGAACATGTAGAGGGGCGCGACGGGCCAGAAGGCGGCGTCGATTTGCCAGAAGATGAGGAAGCCGACGCCCAGGATGAGGAAGCCGATGAGGACCATCTTGCGGCCGCCGAGCTTGTCGGTGAGGTAGCCCTCCAGAGGGCCCATGAGGCCGCCCTCGATGCGGGTGAGGGTGAGGGCCAGGGACAGTTGGCCGCGGGGCCAGCCGAACTGGTTTTCCAACGCGACGGCCCACAGGGTCATGGCGTGGAACAGGGGCACCGTCGCAATCGTCATCACGAAGCCGGTAGCGACGACGATGTACCAGCCGTAGTAGATGCTGGGCCGGCGGAATCCGAAACGCGAGCCGCCGGACGGCGGCGCCTGGGAGGTCATGACAAAGGGCAGAAGCAGCGTCCGCGACGTATGGATCAGCGGGAGGCGGACAGGTTCGGTGGCGGCGCTTATTCTACGCCTTTTGCGAATATGGGCGCAAGGCATAATGCGTGATGACGAGTATCACGGATTATGCCGGGGGTGTCGGCCTGCTGGCGTGGCGAAAGGGCGGAAAGGTCGATTTCCCGCTCATTTCCTCTCATTTCCGCTAATTCAGGTAGGGCTGTGATCGGGTCCTGGGACTGGATGGGCGTCGCTAGAGGCGTTTTGGGAGGCAGTCTTATTGGTTTTGGCGGGGAGATGAGCGGTTTCGGGGGAGCTAGGTTTGCGGTGTTTGGAGGTGGGCATGGGACGACTCGCGGCCTGGGAGGAGGTTGGATATGGGGCGTTGGTTGATATGGTACGGATGGGTAGGGGGTTGGGGCAATGAGAAAGTGTCACCGGGGCGCTGGGGGTGGCTGAACCGGGGGTTTTTGGGATGGATTTGGGTGATTATGGGGGGCGCTCACCCCTGAAAGATATGTTCCCGGTGATGAGCGAGCAAATCCTTATCGGGAGCAAATTTCTCCGGCAGTGAAATGGGCCGGCCTTCATAATAGCCGATGGCATCCGCGAAAAATGAGCCGGCAGACGCAGAATGCGCGCGTGATACGCGGACGGTCATATCGTCGTTGATTGTAATCAGCCCCGTGTCAAACGCTCTGTCGTGCAGTGCGGATAGCAGCAGTCCATTCTGCGGATTCGTCCTGTTGTCTGAATCCAGATGCCAGGGGACGATGTGGCTTGCGATAAGCAACTGGGGAATGGCAAGCCCGGTAATGCAGCATTGCTCGTTATAGGCGCTCATCACCGCCGCGCGGAAGAACCGCTGCCCGATGCGGGTGGTGGCCCGTACAACTCGGTCTTCGCCAACCGGCAGATCGTCATAGTCAGGCAAAGCCTGTTCGACAACGGCTTCCGGCATTGCTTCGGTTGCCAATAGTGCCCGTTCACACTCGACGGCAAAGTTTTCCCAATCGCTGGTCATTTCATCCCACATCGCCCGGTCGCTGGTAGAAGCCGCCCGCAGTCCCTTGCGGCCCGTTGAGGTAATCGCCGGGTCGAGGCTGGCGATGTTGCCCATCTTCATGGATAGCGCCGATGATGTCCGCCCGATAGCCGCAGCAGCCCGAATGATGTCGGGATTGCGGGAGCTAATCCTGGCGAAAGGGATGCGGCAATAAAGAGCGAACGCCACCAGCAACTGCTCGCGCGTCCAGTTGGTTCTGGGAGGCATGGCATTTTACTCTAGCAGGAATACATCGACGCTAGACGGGAGCGACGCTATCGGACTCGTCATCGTGACGAGATACTTCCGATTCGAGGCTATCAATCGTTAGCTCCAACGGCAAACGGCGGGATGATACAATCCCTATCACGTAACCGCAACCTTACCGATGAGGCCAGATCTGATGTTGACGCGTGCGGAGTTGAAGACTGCCCAAGACTTTCTCGCTGCTGCCGAGAATGAGTTTGCGCTTGGCAACCTGGAAACCGGCTCCGAACGGATTGGGGATGCCGCTACCGCCGCGGTGCGGGCGGTGGTGAAGCGGCGGGGATGGCATTGCGAAACCGACGACGACCTGTATAAGGCCGCCAAGCGCCTGGACGCTGAATCCGGCGACGGTATGGCAATCCAGTCGGGCCTCAGAGCAGCGCGGGCCGGAGCCGACCGAGCCAGGCACGGTTGGATGGAACCGGAAGACGCCTGGGCCGACATGATCTCGGTACGCCACTTCATCGGTTTGCTGCAAGAGTTGGCTGACTGACCTTGACAGAGCCGATGTGGGTGGCCGAGCACGCTGAGGCGGCCCGGGATTTCCTGACCGATGCTGACGACGCGATTGCCGCTGGCCGGCGATTGAGGGCCGCAGAGATGCTATGGGGCGCGGCCGCGCACGCCATCATTGCCGTCGCACAGGATAACGGTTGGCCGTACCAATATCACCGAGATTTGACGGCAGCCGCGAAAAAGCTGGCCATCGAGAACC
This sequence comes from Dehalococcoidia bacterium, assembly GCA_022825745.1. Classification (GTDB taxonomy): domain Bacteria; phylum Chloroflexota; class Dehalococcoidia; order Lucifugimonadales; family UBA3495; genus Bin87. Next base: position 24,220 of record JAJDWF010000044.1, read on the forward strand.
AGGATTGGGAGATGTGGGACGGCGGCAAGGCTGCCGAGCAGTGTCATATCTACTTCTATCATGGCCGAATGCACGACGGAACTTTGGAAGACTCTTTCCCTCTGGTACGATACCTTGTCGGCAGGTTGCTGGCGTTGATCGGTTGAACGCGATTCACAATCACACACGAGGTTTTTTGACGATGAGTATTGATGTTGCTACTTCCATTGCGCGGATTTTGAAGCAGGAGGGCGTGGAGTGGGTTTCGACCTTTCCCGTCTGCCGGGTGAACAACGCGCTGGGGCGCGAGGGCGTGCCCATGATCATGATGCGGGACGACCGCTACGCCGTGGCCCTGGCCGACGCGTACTCGCGGGTTACGGGCGGCGACCGCATCGGCGTGTGCACGGTGCAGGGCGGCGTGAACGGCGCGGGGTTGCAGTACTCGTACCCCGGGCTGGCGCAGGCGTTTGAGGACAACTCGCCGATGCTGTGCATCACCGACGGCGTGCCGGCCGGCAGCACCGAGAACACGCAGTTCGACGTGACCACCAGCCTCAAGACCGTGACCAAGTGGTTCGGCTACATCGACCGTCCCGAGCGCACGCCGGAGTTCATGCGGCGGGCGTTCTCGATGCTGCGCAGTGGGAGGCCCGGTCCGGTGGTGCTGGCGGTGCCCAACGCGGCCGGCATCTACGACGAGACTGTGGACCCGTACCATCCGGTGCGCGGGTACAAGTCGGCGCCGGACCCGTCGGACGTCGTGCAGGCCATCGACCTGATGATGGGGGCGTCGAACCCGCTGATCTACGCCGGCGAGGGAGTCATCTACGCGGGGGCGTCGGCCGAGCTGGTGGCGCTGGCGGAGCTGCTGAACGCGCCGGTGATCACCACGCTGAAGGCCAAGGGGGCGTTTCCGGAGAACCACCCGCTGTTCGTGGGCGTGCGCGGCGAGCATCCGATTGCGTACCTGAACAAGAGCGACGTGATCCTGACGGTGGGCAGCAGCCTGTCGCCGGGGCGGTTCACTCACGGCATCCCCAACGCGCCGAGCAAGACGATCATCCAGTGCAACCTGGACGAGTTCCACCTGAACCGCATCTTCCCGACGCATCACGCGGTGCTGGGCGACGCCAAGTTCGTCTTGCAGGCGCTGGCCGACGAGGTGTCGGGTCGCACGGACGGAGCGGGCCGTCCCGCCGGCAACGTGGTGGCGGAGATACGCGAGACACGGGACGCCGGGCTGGCGGAGTACCGTGAGGCGATGGCTTCCAACGAGGCGCCGATCAACCCGTACCGCGTGTTCGGCGACATGATGAAGGTGCTGGACCCGTACAAGTCGTTTGTCACGCACGACTCGGGCAACACGCGAGACCAGTTGAGCACGGTCTATGACACGCTGATTCCGCGCGGGTTCCTGGGCTGGGGCAACATCTCGACGCTGGGGTTCGGGCTGGCCGGCGCCATGGCGGCCAAGCTGGCGTACCCCGACCGGCAGGCGGTGGCGGTGACCGGCGACGCGGGGGTTGGCTACATGCTGGGCAACCTGGAGGTGCCAGTGCGTCAGAACCTGGGCATCACGGTGGCGCACGTGGCCAACGGCGGGTTCGCGGGCTACGGCCCCGGGTTCTGGGGCGACGGACACGACCCGTACACGCACCGGGTGCTGGGTCCCGAGGACGTGAACATGTCGCGGGCGGTGGCGGAGCTGGGGCTGTACACGGAGCGGGTCACGGAGCCGTCGGACGTGATACCGGCGTTCGAGCGGGCGATGGCAGCCAACGAGCAGGGGCAGCCGTCGTACCTGGAGTTCATCTGCTCGCAGTACCCGCGCTACGGCGGCTTCGCGCCGAGCACGATTGCGCACTAGGGGGCAGGGCGCGCAGGGGGGCGCAGACTGTAATGGTTGGCAGGCGGGGCGGGTGCGTGCCTTACGCGCCGCCCGGCTCGCCTATTGCGAGGAGAGGGTACATGGCCACGTTCGACGTAACCATCCAGATTGGCAACCTCAATGGCGAGCGCTATGAGGATGTTGAGGTGATGGTGGACACCGGCGCGGTCACGACGGTGATTCCTCGCTCAATTCTGGAGGGATTGGGCATCAGCCCGACCAAGCGCGAGACTTTTGAGTACGCTGGCGGCGAGCGTGTCCATCTGGATATGGCCGAAGCGCGGGCGGTTGTGGAAGGACGCGAAACCGGCACCTGGGTAATCTTCGGCGAGGAAGGGTCTTCGCCGCTGTTGGGCGCGTACACGCTGGAAGGCGTGTTCCTGGCCGTTGACCCCTACAACCAGCGGTTGATTCCGGTGGTGGGTTCGTTGAAGTAGTGTGACGAACATCATCGCCCCACTTGCCCAAGCACGGAGACGACGATATCAATCTCACCCTGGACTTTGACCATGCCAACAAGTAACAAACGCAATCTCAATGATTGGATAATCGCTGCCCGCCAAACCGTGGAGCTACCTGATGGAACTGCAACGGCAATCGCTTGCATGGAGTGCGCTGAAGGCCTAGCAACAACACCAGAGGAATTCACCCAAGTCGCTGCCGGGTGGCTTCAGTGCCTAGGCAACCAAGAAGCAGCCATCCACTGCATGGAGAAAGCCGAGGTGTTCGCGGGGGCCAGTGGACAAGACGAAATCTGCGACTACATCGCACTGGCAACCGCGTACGAGCACGACCTCAACGAACCTGCCAGAGCCGAAATCTGGCGCCAGCAGGTGGCGGAAGCGGCCGGCCGCTACGGAACGAACGCCTGGTTGCACGCCGCGAAAACTGCAAGGAAGATTCGCGTAGAAAACCGCCAGTTGGCGCTCCAGTACATGGCGCAGGCCGAGGTGAGTGCCAAGGACCACCGTGACTGCATCGCAACGGCAGAAACCTGGAAAAGGACCTTCCGTAACAAAAAAGGCGGGGAACGCTGCCTATGGAAAAGCCAAGAACACGCTGCCAGTAGTCAAGACTGGCTGGAGATCGCCGACATATGGCTCCGAGAATTTAAGAACGAAACGGTCGGAGCACAGTGCCTCATAAAGGCGGCCAAGTCCGCGGAATCACCCCTAGAAATGTGTCGCACAGCGCGCAGGTGGCTGAATCACCTGCCGCACCACCATGAAGGCCAGAGATGCTTGAAACAGGCAGAAGAAATGGCTGCGACCACGCGGCACTGGCTTGCCATCGCCGAAATCTGGCACAGGGAACTACGCGACGTGACGGGAAGCGAGCGCTGCCTGGAAGCAGCCGAGCAAGCAGCAAATTCCGCATCAGACTGGGGAGATGTTGCCTCTCACTGGAAAACTGTCCACGGCGACGAAGCAAACGCCAACCGATGCTACGGCATTGGGTATGGTGAAGTCCGTAGCATGGAAACCATGCAGACACAGTTTGACGCCGTAGAAAGTTGGCTGATTGACGGAAAAACAAGAGACAGAAACGGCATAACTAGGACCGGGTATCTCGAGAAAAGCAAGAGCTACCCAGGGACATGGAACACCCAGAAGTCTGACCGACGCCCAGAGTGTCTTAGCCGTCTATACAGCTTCACCATCGCCACAGCAGCCGAAGTGGGTATTATGCTGCTGGCACGAGTGCCACCCTACCTGTACTTAACGGCCGGCGAAGTAACCGACGGCCTGTCTGTTTACGAAGGGGAAGCGCAACCCTACACGAAACACCGGATGTGGACATATGCCGCCGCCACCTACGGTAGGCTACCTGCCGGAACATACACCGTGGAAGCCACGACTGAGCACCCATGCGACGAAACATCCTTCCTGCTAGCGTTCACGCTGGAAAACCCGTTCTAGAAAAGGAGGACTGCACACGCAGCTAACAGCCGATTATCCTCCTTATGGGATGAAGAAGCCCAGTTCGTTCGCTGCCGTTTCTTGCTGTTCATCCAGCGTGATGAACGCCAAACCGGCGCGCCTGCTGGTAAGCGATAACCTGCTTGCCAGATACATTGCGTTTGCGAGGTGCCACATACGAGCCGGAGATAGGGAAGCGAAATCTTGTAACCTTGCCATTTCCGCCCCCAGATCGCGATTTGGCAAAACCCACTCGATTCCGGACAGCCAGCGGGGATCGAAATCTTCGTCCGCACGTTCAAAAGCAACGCGCAACTCCGTTTCGAGGAAATTTGAGGACATCAAAATCGGGAAATTATCGAGCCGTTCCTGAGTGACGCTACCGACCGGTTCCTCTCCAAATATGATGGGAATCAGGGCTGTCGGATCGAGGTACGCCACTAGTTGGAATTGCGGTGAGGTCATTCCTACCTAGCCACGTTCCGCCAAAAATCGCGCCAGGGCGCCGGGTATGTGCGCGACCGGTTGCAGAGGCTCGCGGGGGCCGGCGTCGCCGGACAGGACACCTTCGGCGCGTAGCTCCGCCAGCCGTTCTTCCAGAAGGCGAAGTTCCTCGGCACCAGGGTCAGGCCGTTCTTCTTCGTTGTCGTCGGACTGCCGATGTGCCGGCGGCTTTTGTGCGCTCATGGTCGCTCCCTCCCAGCACCGGTTGGATACTCGGTTTCCTGTAGTATATCAACCGCATCGGGTTACGCCAGGAAGCCCTCTACGAGGCTTACGAATTGGTCGGTGGCTTCGAGTTCGGGGTGGTGGCCGCAGTTTTCGATTATTTCGAGGCGGCTGTTGGGGATGCGGCGGTGGTATTCCTCGGCGGCGGCGACGGGGACGATGCGGTCGTCGCGGCCCCAGATTAGCAGGGTGGGCAGGCGCTCGAGGCGGTACACCTGGTGGACCAGGCCCGGGTCGTGCATGTAGGGACGCCAGGCGACGCGGCAGGTGGCCTCCATGCCCAGCTCCCAGCGCTCCAGCACCTCCTCCTCCGGCTCGGCGGGGCAGACGGTGCGGTACTCGGGGGTGCCGTCGGGGTCGTGCAGGGAGTCGCGGATGTACATGGGCGGCGTCACCTCGAAGATGTCGTAGATCTCGCCGCCGGGTGGGCGGATGCCGCCGGCGCCCACCAGGACCAGGTGGCCGAACTGCTGCGGGCACATGGTGGCCAGCTCGGCGGCGATCCAGCCGCCCAGGGAGAAGCCCATGAGGTCGGCGCCCTCCAGGCCCAGCTTGTCCAGCGCGCCGAGGTACCAGATGGCCAGGTCGTGGATGCTCATGGACCAGTCCAGCACGTCGGAGCCGCCGACGCCGGGATGCGACGGGATGTGCAGGGTGTGGTTCTGGGCGAGGGCCTGGTGGTAGCGCAGCCAGCCGGGATGCCCCAGCTCGTCGTGCAGGATGACGAGGGGAGAGCCGGAACCGCCCGTGACCACCTCCATGTTGGTGCCGGCCACGTCGGTGATGCTGGAGGTCCAAGGCTGCGTTGCAGTAGTCATAGCGTCAAAAATCCTTCGTTGGGGTGATATTGTGGGACGGGAGTCATCATAGCCGGCGGTATGCGATGGCGCAAGCACGCATCTGGTATGATCGGCGGAGGCGGCGGGATTGCCACGTCCGCCGAAGGCGGACTCGCAATGACAACTAAAAGTGCGTCCGCAATGACGGCAAGAAGTACGCTCGCAATGACGACGATATAGGAGGATGACGATGGCGCTGACGATTGACTGCCAGGTGCACGCCTACCGGCGGAACACGCCCGAGCACCCGTGGGTCGGGTTTTTGACCGGGCCGGAGGAGGTTACGGGGGACGACATGGTGGCCGCGATGGACGCGGTGGGCGTGGACGGCGCGATTCTGATCTCGCCGTTCGCGATCTACGGGTACGACGCCAGCTACGCGCTGGAGGTGTACGCGCAGCACCCCACCAAGTTCGGGATAGTGCGGCCGTTCGACCCCAACTCGGAGACGATTGACGCGGACGTGGAGGCGTGGACGTCCTCGCCCGGCGTGGTGGGCTGCCGGATCATGCTGGCGGGCAACGACTACGAGGCGGACCACCCGGGGCTGAACGCGATCCTGGCGGCCGGCGGCCGGGCCGGCGTGCCGGTGAACATCATGGCGGCCGGGAAGCTGCCGTTGCTGCGCCAACTGGCCCAGCAGAACGCCGGCACGCAGATCATCATTGACCACCTGGGGCTGGCGCAGCCGTTCGATCCGCCGCCGCCGGACGAGCCGTTCGCGGACCTGCCCAACGTGCTGTCGTGCGCGGAGCTGGACAACGTGGCGATCAAGATCTCGGGGGCGGGCACGCTGTCGCACGCGGGGTTTCCGTACCCGGACATCTGGGAGCCGGTGCACCGCATTTTCGACGCGTTCGGGCTGGAGCGGTGCCTGTGGGGGACGGACTGGACGCGGGCGGTGAAGTTGCTGACCTACGAGCAGGGAGTGGAGGCGTTCCGGCTGACGGATACGCTGTCGGACTCGGACCGGGAGGTGCTGATGGGCGGGTCGCTGGCGAGCATTTACAAGTGGACGCCGGGGGGCTAGGCCGGCCCTTCGACGGGCTCAGAGTGAGCGGGGTTGGTCAGGATGAGCGGGTTGGTCAGTCGGCCGGGAGGGTGAAGGTGGGGGCGCCGCCCTCGTCGTGCTGGTGGTTGGCCAGCGCGGTCACGATTTGCGTTAGGCGGTCAACGCGGCGGATGATCATGATGAGGGGCGGCATGAACACGGCAATGAGCGTCGCCCCTACGCCAAAGATTGCGATGACGATTGCGATGGTTTGAGCGTCCATTGGCGGTTGCCTCCTGTATCCGGCACAGGATTATGGTACATGACCGTTCCGGCTACCGGCAAGGGGCCTGGCGTCACCAAAAAAGGGGCGTCCGACTAGCGGACGCCCCCGTTTTTGGCTGGGCCGCTCGGGGTGCCTGGCCTGGAGTGGCTAGGCGGCCGGGCGTCGCGCCATCACTACCGCCACCACTGCGATGACCGCAGCGACGATGGCGACGATGAGGGCGATGATGCCCATGGGGCTGGGGGCGCCGGCGGGGCCGACGGCTCCGGCGGGGCCGTTGGGACCCGGAGGTCCGGGAGGCCCGGCGATGCCCTGCTGCCCCTGGGCGCCGTCAGCGCCGGCAGCGCCGGCGGGGCCGGCGGCGCCGGCGGGACCCTGGGCGCCGGCGGCGCCGTCAGCGCTGGCCGGGCCGGGGACGCCCGGAGGGCCCGGAGGCCCGGAAGGTCCGACTGCGCCCGCTTCGGGCTCAGGCATCATCATCATGAGGTTGGCGTCCAGGTTGACGATTTCGCGTCCGCCGGACATCCAGTCGTACATGTAGTCCGACATGCGGTCGCCGACCATGAAGCTGACCATCATCTCCCCGCCGGTGGGCTGCATGAGCTCCAGGGGGCCGAACTTGCCGTTCTCCATCACCATGGTGGAGCCGACCTTCTGGTCGCCGGCCATGGCGACGATCATGGTGCCTTCGCCAACCGGCAGGCCGTCGGCCATGGCGGTGCCGAAGAGGAATGCTGGCGGCAGGTTAGCGTTGGACGCGCCGCCATCCTGGGCTGAAACCAGACCCAGGGGCAGGGCCAACAGCAGGGCGACCAAAGCCGCCGCCGCCAATGCTCCTAATCTTTTCATATCAATTCGCTCCTGCTTTTGGGTGTTCCTCACCCGCCGTCGGCCGAGGCCTGGGCGAGTGAGGGCCTTCTTTCGCTTTTGGCTGTTGTAGCCTTTCAACCTTGATACGCCGGAGAGGGCTTACCAGATTTCCAGGTTCCAGCAGTCGCCGGCGGCGCAGGTGAAGTTGACCAGGCGGCCGTTCCAGTCCACGTCTTCCTGATTGTCCTTGACCAGGACCCAGTAGGGCTGCCCGCTGTTGAGCTCGGTCAGGGTGTTCAGGTCGGCGAACTCCGGACGCGGGTCGTAGAACGTCCACGCCTTGGAGGTGTTGTTGAAGTGGAAGATGGCTTCCAGGTTGTCGCCCAGGTCGGAGACGGCGCCGGGCAGTTCGGCGGCTACGCCGGCCACGGCGGCTTCAGCCAGGACTTCCAGCTGGGCCACGCGGGTCTCGCCGCCAACCTCGACTTGCACCGGGTAGAAGCCGGGATCCAGGAAGGGCACCAGGATGTCGGTGACGGTGGCGTCACCTTCACGGTTGGTGTTGATGTTGCGTCCGCCCAGACGGTCGGCGCCGTCGATCTTGACTTCGGCAACCAGCGTGTAGGGAGGCATGCCCTGGACCGAGACGGTGATGGTATCACCGGGAGCGGCCATAGCGGGCTCCAGGCTCAGCTCGGCTTCGACGATTTCGAAAGTCGCTGACTCTTCGATATCACCGGCTTCACCGGCGTCGAACAGCACCACCACTTCCTCTTCGTCGCCGATATCGACGCTGACCGGAAGCTGGTATTCGTACCGGAACCGGCCACTGCCATCGACGTTGGCGGAACGACGACGCTCGTCGTTTTCACCTTCGTTGAAGATGATAGTGACTTCGTTGTCGAGCTCAGGCGTCGTGATGGGCCAGTTTTCGCCGCTGATGACGATGTAGTCCCGCGCGCTCGCCGTTTCAGGAGAGACGGAGACCGTAGGCTCTTTGATGGTGATCTTGGCCTTGCCCACGAATTCGTGTTCGTCGGTGGCCTTGATGGTGTACTCGTCGTCGTCCAGCGCCGGGTTGTCGTCGTCCTTGTTGGCGGTCCAAACGCGAACGGTTGCCGTGAACTCACCATTGCTGGTGGTCAGGATGTACCGGTCGTCGCCGGTGCCCTGGGTTCCGGCATTGCTGACGTCCAAGGACTTACCATCCAGCTTGATATCCTTCACCAGGATCTTGGCCTCTTCGTTGAAGCCGCTGCCGGTGATGATGATGCTCTGGTTGGGAGCAACTTCGGTCTGGCTCAGCTTGAGGCTGGACGGGTTCACCGTGATGGTAGTCCGCTTGGTGTCGCCGCCCTGGGTGAAGGACAGTTGCACCACACCGGAAACGCCGCCGGGCATGTCAAACACGTAGTCCGAGTCTTCGGGCTCAAGGTCAGGAACCTTCTCGCCGTTCAGGGACACGCTAGGCGTACCCGCATCGAAATCCCGAGGCTTTACGGTGACTTCGTCGCCGGAGGCAACGGTGTCGGGCGAAACCGTGATCGACGGTGTCATGTCGAAGACCTTGACAGCGCTGGCCAACCGGTTGGTCGGAGCTTCGTTGTCAATGGCGCAGATATAGTTCACCGGACCCTTGTCGAGCTCGTCCTGGTGTACCGTGTAGGTAACCGTGAACTTGTCGTCGGAACCCACGTCGGCGGTGCCCAGAGAATCGCCGTCGTCAATGATCTGCTGACACACGTCGGAACTCTTGAGAGCGGCAGCATGGACGACTTTCATCTCGTCTTCGCCGAGTTCGGCGAGCGTCGGCTTGCAGTACGGGTTGTCGGAATTGGCGGCGCGGTTCATCGGGTCGTACGCGGCCATTTCCGCGCAGTCGAGCCCGGCCCACCATATCGCAACGGCGTTGGGCTGTACGAACACTTCGGCCTCGGTCCCATTGTTGAAACCGCTACCCGTGATCGTAAGTTCCTTGCCGCGACCGCCGTCGTCATCGCTGACGCTGATCTTGGCCAGGACCGACACGTCGTTCAGCCCCATGGTGGCGCTGCTGCTGTACCGGCCTTCGGTGGTCAGGATCTGGTAACCGACCTTGTAGTCCTTCTCTTCCGACGGGTTCTTGATGCCCGCCTGCTTCGGGATTACGATGTCGAAGCTGCCCGCTACAGTCCCGGAAGTGACCTCGTCACGTGGGTCCATGTCCGGCACGTAGATGCGGATGGTGTGTGCGTCGTCGCCGGCGTGACCGTCGTCTTCGCTGTCCACGGCTGCGGTGGTATAAACCCGCGCGCCTCCGCTCCGCGAGGCGGACTGCTTGAAGAATATCAGGTTCGGCCCGATGGAATCCGGCACCACGAAGTCGTCTTCCAGAACCAGGATGACGGAACTGTCGATCGAGTGGGCCGGCTGGTTCATCAGCCGGATGACCAGGTCCTCGGACCCGTTGGCGGAACTGCTCCAACCCACGACGTTAACGTCGCCGGTCATTCCGTTGCCGTTGCCGTTACCATTGCCGTTGCCGTTGCCGGCGTCGGACGGCGCGTTGGACGCGTCGTCGCAGGTATGCTGCTCGTCAGCGGGCGTGACCGAGGTGTCGGTGGCACGCAGGTCGTGCTGCAACTGCTGGGCGCGGCTCAGACCTTCGCAGTGGGTGTTGTCTTGCGGCCCTCCGTGGGCATCCGTAACCGCAGGGTTGGAACCCAGCACGAGGAACGCCGTCAGGACGCCGACGATGGCCACTGCCAACGCCCCCGACCAGACGTACTTTCTCTTTTTGTTACTCATTTGACTGAATCTCCTTTGAGATTGTCTTTATTGGTTTTGTGGCCGGATTCGGCGTCGCCGGGATGGTTGGTCCAGTCTCGGGACGCCGAATCTAACAAACCCACTTATTGGACTTCGACCCAGACCAGGGCGTAGTCCCACTCGTCGGTCCCACGGGCCGAGATCACCACGGCCGCGTAGCGACCGGGATCCAGGTCGTCGAACTTATGTGAGTTCCCGGACACATCGGTTGCCTCGCGAACGATGTCGTAGGCGGGACCGCTGCTGTACAGGACAACGTCGTGGCTGTCGGCGCCCTGACCCGGCGTCCAGCTGACGATGACGTCATCCAGACGGGGATCGGTTTCGTCAACCACGGCGGTAACGCCGCTGGGCGCGGTCAGCATCGCCTGTTCGACCGTAACCATGATGGTCTGCATGGCGGACTCGCCGGCTGCGTCGGTGGCGGTCACCGTGATGGTGGCCGAACCGGCCGCGACGCCGTTAATGGTCAGCATGCTGCCCGCAACTGAGGCGGTGGCATACATCGGCATGTCAGACACAGCGGTGTAGGTCAGCGTGTCGCCAGCGTCGGCATCGCTGAAGTATCCAGCGATGTCCATCGTCTCCATCTCGCCTTCCGTTACCGTCTGAGCGTCAATGGTGCCGACGGCCTCGGGGGCGGTGTTGTGCGAATGGGCCGGGTCAACCATGGACGTGGTGCTGTAGTGCGCCGTGTTGGACCATGGGCCGGTTCCGACTTCGTTCTTGGCTGCCACCTGGTAGGCGCGTTGCTCGGTAGCCGTGGGCAGCGGGGTGGAGTGAGTCCAGTCAGTCCGGTCAGCGCGGACGCCGTCTTCCAGCGTCTCCCAGTCGCCGCCGTCAACGCTGACCTGAATCACGTAGTCCGTGATGTCAGCGGTACCCTTGGACTCCGGTATGTCCCACGTCAGCAGGACGCCCTTGTCCGTGGTCAAATCAGAGTGGACGTTCAAGGCGGTCTCTGCCACCAGGCCGATGGGAGCGCTGGGAGCGCTGCGTTCAGCCGGGGTAATCGGATCCGCCGCACCCGTCCGACCGAAGGCCGGTATGGCGTTCTGACTGTCAGAGTCGATGGTCCAGCCAGAAGTAACATCAGCCGGCGCCGTGCTCTTCTTGTTCAGCGGGATGACCCGGAACCAGCGACCATAACCTGCCGCCAGGGCCTCGCCGGTCGCGGTGAGAGGAGCTGCCGGAGGGTCGGCGGAGTCGGCACAGCCTGATACGTCGGTGCTGTGAATAGTACCGTCGTAGGTGTATGTCCGGTTATCCGCACCTTCCTGGTGCTCCACGTCGCACCAAGTAGCGCCAGTAGCGAGCGCACTATTGTTGTCGCGGTCGGCGCTAACCTGGATGATGTAGCCGGTAACGGGCGAGCCGCCGTCGTTGGACGCAGCGTCCCAGTCCAGATCCAGCTTGGTATCTCCGTTGGCCGTCACTCGTAGCGCGGGAATGCGATCGGGCACGTCGGCTTGCTTGGTCATTCCGGTTTCTATAACCGGGTAGCCGTAGCGTCCGCCGTGCCAGGGGAACACGCGATAGTACCTGGTTTCGTCGGACACCAGCACGGTTGCGCCTTCATCGCCGCTGGAATGGTGCTCGTACCTGGTCCTGGATGCGGAGATGGTATCCGTCAAGAAGTCCCAATCGGCATCTGCACCGGCAGTCTCGCCGGGAGGAGCATCGCCAGCGATGACGTCAACGGCGTAGGTGGACGGCTGGCCTGTAGTGTCACAAAGCGAATCGTCATCGTCGCCGTCACCGACTCTACAGTATTGGTTCCGGTCCCATGCCAGGTCAATCCGATGGAAGTACCCCATGTCGTTGACAACGCGAAGTCCTTGATCACCATCGACGGCGGTGTTGTCGTCCCCAGCGATTACAGGGAGGCTCGCCACGGTGCCCACCGTATCGACGGATGCCGTAGTACTGGCACTATCGTAGCTGTGAGCAATTGCTTGGGGGAATGGGAGGCTGAGTTCCTGCGAGTACACCCATGCGCTGGTCAGTTCGTTTTCCACGTACCTGACCCGGTAACGGACGTTGTCCGTAAGAGCGTTGTCAATGTCGGTAGCGGCGCCTGCATCAGCGTGCTGGGAATAGTTGGCGTTGGTGCCAGGAGCAACCAGGCCGTTGGTGGCATCGCCGGCAGTGTTATGCTCCACGTCCACCCATCCACCACCGGGGCTTATGGGACGCCAGCCGATGGCGTTGCGGTGATGCTGCCGTTGCACCTGCACCGTGACGCCCGTTTCGCTCAGGTCGGCAGGACGGTTCCAGTAGAGATAGACGGTGTTGTCGTTGCTTCCGTCCCCCACGCCTACTATCTTCAGGTTGGCCGGTGGCGCGGCTGGACCGGTGACCGGGTCGGGAACCACAGGCGTAGCCGCCGCCGTTTTACCCTCGTCAATGTTGGAAGCGATCGATTGGCCAGCGGTGTTCACCGCGACGACCTGGAAGTCGGCGGTGACGCCATCTCCCATTTCAACGTCATCTGAATCGTCGTTTGGTGTACCCTTGTCCGACTTGGCAAGCGTCCAAGTGGCTGAGCCATCCTCGGCTTCCACATCCTCAGCCTCAACAATGATCGTAGTCACTGCGGCCTGGGGCGGATTGACTGCCGTGATTGCGGCTGCAATGCCCGTTTCTGCGGTAGCATCGGTAGTCGCGGTACAGGCTGTCGTGATATCGAAAGACGCGCCTGTTTGGATGCCTCGTACGCGGATGCAGTACCGGGCCACCTCAGCACCACCGTTGTATTCAGGCTGCTGCCAGGTGAGGGTAATCATCTTCACGAGGTTGTCGGTGGCCGTAAGTCCGGTGACCGCATCCGGCGTGGTGGCCGCGGCAGTCGTCACCGGCAAGTTGAGCGGCCGGATGGAATAGGGGCCGGTGTGGTCGCCGTTGAGGGCGAAAACCCGGAAGTAATATTCCTTTCCGGCATCCAAACCTCCGACCCGGTACGACGTGGCGTCGCTGCCGGTGTCGGCCTCTCGCAGCTCCCACACGAAGGCGTCGCTCGAAATGTCGATGCGATAGCCGGTGACCGTGCCGGTAGCCGGGGCCGTCCAGTTCAGTACGACGTGGTGCCGTCCGATTTCGGAGGCGTTCAGGCCGGTCACCGGTCCCGGTGCGCCGTCAGCCGCCGCTGGATTGGGCACCAGCGTCATGAACGCGGCCAGCGCGCCGATCACGGCAACCGCCGCAATCAGTGGCACTGACCACATCAGCTTTCTTGTTTTTCTACTCATTTGACAAAATCTCCTTGTGAGATTGCCATTTGCGTGATTTGGTGAAATCGGTGCGCCCTCGGCCCGTTGGATTTGCGGGGCCATGTTCGTAGAGATGCCCGGCAGCGGGCGTGGGGCGGCTTCTGGACAGGTATGGTAGATGGCACCTCCTTGCGGTGATGCCCACGGGCGGGGATAAGCCGGCCGTGGGCGGTTGTCGTGTGGTTACAAATTGACAGTGTGCATTGTAGCGGGAGAAACATTACGGGAGTATTACGCAGGTGGGCGAATTTTTGGGGAATTTTCGTTTTTGGGGTGACGCGGGGGCGTTGACGGGGGTGGGTTGCGGGGCGTAACTTGTACATACGTTCGCCAATCGGTGTTGGTTGGCGGATGAATTTTTTGTCGTTGCGCCGCGGCCGTTGGAATGGGCGGCGCGTGATGGAGGACCAGGTGTACGAGTTGAATTGTCGACGTTGTGGATCGGAGGAGTTGCTGGAATTGGCGCGGCTGGCGGGGGACGACCATGCGGTGTATCGGTGCCGGGACTGCGGGTTCCTGTTCAGCCCGCCGGACGGGTCGGGCGCCGGGTCGGAGATTGAGCAGTCGCCGCTGCGCCGGCGGCCGGCGTACCGAGGTTAGGGCTGGGCCGGCCGGGGACGGACGGCGAGCTAATCGAGCCGGTGGAGTTTGCGGCGGAGGTCTTGGGGGTGAGGCTGTGGGAGAAGCAGCGGGACGTGCTGGAGGCGGTGCGGCGGGAGCGTCGGGTGGCGGTGAAGTCGGGGAATGGGTTGGGCAAGGGGTTCACGGCGGCGGTGGCGGTGCTGTGGTACCTGCACTGCCACGACCCGGGGATCGTGCTGAGCACGGCGCCGACGTTCCGGCAGGTGCGGCACGTGCTGTGGCGGCAGATCCACCGGCTGCATCGGGGCGCGGCGGATACGCTGGGCGGGCGGCTGCTGGACACGCGGTGGGAGCTGGCGGAGGACCGGTACGCGCTGGGGCTGTCGGCGGACGGCGCGGACCAGTTCCAGGGGTTCCACTGCGAGAACGTGCTGGTGGTGGTGGACGAGGCGGAGGGCGTGGAGGAGGAGATCTACGAGGCGGTGGACGCGGTGATGACGTCGGGGAATCCCCGGCTGCTGCTGATCGGCAACCCGACGCGGACGGACGGGCCGTTTCACCGGGCGTTCCACGAGGAGCGGGGCATCTACCGCACCATCACCATATCGGCGCTGGAGTCGCCCAACCTGCGGGTGGGGGAGGTGGAGACGCCGGGGCTGGTGACGGCGGAGTGGGTGGAGGAACGGCGGGTCGCCTGGGGCGAGAACAGCGACCGGTTCCGCTCGCGGGTGCTGGGGGAGTTTCCGAGCAAGGGAGAGGACAACATGATTGAAATGGCGGATATCGAGGCGGCGGTGTACGAGGGCGTGGAGGACTCCGGGAATGGGCGCGTGGTCATCGGCGTGGACGTGGCGCGGTTCGGGAGCGACCGCAGCGTGGCGCTGATGCGGCGGGGCGAGCGGGTGGTGTGGATCCGGGCGTTTTCGCGCATCGACACGATGGCGACGGCGGGGCAGGTGATGGTGGCGGTGCGGGAGCACCGGCCGGACCTGGTGAACGTGGACGTGATCGGCGTGGGCGCGGGTCTGGCGGACCGGCTGCGGGAGCAGGGCGTGCCGGCGCGGGACGTGAACGTGGCGGAGAAGCCGCGTCGGGATACGACGTGCGCCAACCTGCGGGCCGAGGGGTACCGGACGCTGGCGCGGCGGTTCCGCGACCGGCGGATCAGGATACCCCGGGACGCCGAGCTGATCGCGGAGCTGGCGACGCTGCGGTACGAGTACGACAGCCGGGGCCGGCTGCTGATGGAGGGCAAGGACAAGATGAAGAAGCGCAACGGACGGTCGCCGGACAAGGCGGACGCGCTGATGCTGGCGTTCCTGGACGACCGGGGGGAGTGGGCGGAGTCGGAATTCGCGGAGTTTTGGGCTTAAGGAGAAGGTGAGCATGGTGAAACTGGGCAAGATGGTGGGGGTGCGCGACGGGGCGGGGATTGGGGCCGGGGGCGAGGGCTGGGCGCGTCCGGAGTACGGGCGGTACCTGGCGACGTCGCCGTCGGTGTACGCGGCGGTGCGGCTGCGGGCGGAGGCGGTGACGCGGCCGCCGCTGCGGGTGTACCGGGTGGAGGATGCCGGCCGTCGGGTTCCGGTGGCGGCGTCGCATCCGGCGGCGCGGGCGCTGGAGCGGGTGAACCCGTGGTACACGCGGGCGGACCTGTGGCGGGCGACGGAGACGTACCTGTGCCTGTGGGGGTCGGCGTTCTGGGCCATCGAGCGGGGCGAGGACGGCGAGGCGGAACTGTGGCCGCTGCGTCCGGACCGGATGGTGGTGATCCCCGACCGGCAGCGGTACGTGCGGGGGTTCGTGTACCGGGGCTCCCCGAGCTCCATACCAAGCGAAAACGTGGCGTACACGCCCGAGGAAATCGTGTGGCTGCGCTATTTCAACCCGCTGGAGGAGCTGGCCGGGCTGTCGCCCTTGGCGCCGGCGCGGCTGTCGGCGGACATGGGTCACGAGGGGCTGCGCTTCAACCGCCATCTGCTGCGCAACTCGGCGCGGCCCGACTTCATGCTGCTGACCAACCACGAGCTGAACGACGCCGAGCTGGAGGACTTCTACGAGCGGTGGGAGCAGCGCTACCGGGGCGCCGGCAACGCGCACCGGCCGGCGGTGGCGTCCGCCGTGCGCGACGTGAAGACGCTGGGGCTGTCGCACCGGGACATCGACTTCATCCAGGGGCTGCGCTGGAGCCTGGAGGAGGTGAGCCGGACGTATGGGGTGCCCAAGCTGCTGCTGGGCGATTTCGAGCGGGCGACGTATGCCAACGTGCAGGCGTCGGAGCGGATGTTCTGGCGCAACACGGTGGTGCCGGAGGTGCGGTTCCTGGAGGACCAGATGAACCGGGCGCTGCTGCCCCGGCTGGGCTACCCCGACCTGGCGGTGGAGTTCGACCTGTCGGTGATCGAGGCATTGCAGGAGGACGAGGCCAGCCGCGTGCAGCGGGAGACGGCGCTGCTGGATCGCGGCGTGCTCACTATTAATGAAGTGCGCCGGGAACGCAACCTGCCGGAGGTGCCGTGGGGCGACGGGGCGGGCGGCGCATCCTGAGCCGGCGGGTTGAATATACGGCGTCGGGGAATGATAATGCCGTCGGGTCTCATACTTCTTTCATATATCAGAGGCTCGATTATCGGAGGCTCGATAGCGCATGCTTGAAGTGCTGGGCGGCATCCTGGGCGGCGTTGGGCTGCTGTTCTTCGGGATGTGGCTGCTTTCGGAGAACCTGAAGGCCGTGGTGGGGCCGCGGCTGCGGATGCTGGCCAGCCGGCTGGCCGACAACCGCTTTTCCGGCTTCGCCTGGGGAACGCTGGCCGGCGCGATTACGCAGAGCTCGCCGGCGGTTACGTTCATCACCATCAGCATGCTGCGGTCGGGTTTGATCTCGGCGCGGCAGGGTTATCCCATCGCGCTGGGGGCGCAGTTGGGCGTCGGGCTGATCCTGTTCATCGTGACGGTGGACATCCGGCTGGCGGCGCTGTTCGGCATCGGCGTGGGCGGCGTGGTCATCACGCGGTTCAGCCGGGGCAACTACCGGGAGGCCGGCGCGATGCTGTTCGGCGTGGCGGCGCTGCTGTTCGGGCTGGTGCTGATCAAGGAGTCGGCGGCGCCGCTGTCGGAGCAGCCCTGGTTCCGGGCCGGCCTGGACCTGTCGGCGGGTTCCATCCTGCTGTCGTTCATTATCGGCGCGTTGCTGACGTTCATCGTGCAGGCGCTGGTGCCGGTGGTGGCCTTCGGCATCGGGCTGGCGGCGGCCGGCGTGGTGGGAGCCGAGCAGGTGTTGATGTACGTGTACGGCTCCTACGTGGGCCTGGCCATCAGCGTCACGATAGTGTCCTACGGGTTGAGCGGCACGGCGCGGCAGCTGGGGATGTTCTGGGCGTGCCAGGTGTTCTTCTCGGCGGCGATCATGGTGGCCCTCCTATATATAGAGGTGTACGCCAACATCCCGCTGGTGCTGGCGTTCCTCCAGATGCTGGACATCGGTTTAGGCCCCAAACTGGCGGTGTCCGTAATCATCTTCGGGATGCCGTCGCGCATCATCGTGCTGTCCGCGCCGGACTGGACGATGCGCCTGTTTTCCCGCATCTGGCCGGCCAGCGTCGCAGAGCAGCAGTCGCAACCCCAGTACATCCACGACCAGGCTATGGACGACGTGGAGACGGCGCTGGACCTGACGCACCTGGAGCAGCGGCGGGTGCTGGGGATGTTCTCGGGTTACCTGGAACAGGCGCGGGAGGGCCAGCCAGCCGGCGCCATCCGCGAGTGGGCGCGGGATGTCAACGCCCGCATCGACGAGTTCCTGGATGAGCTGGGACGGCAGCGGCCCGGCCAGTCCAGCGAGCGGCGCAACCAGGTGCTCAGTAGGCAAAAGCTCATCACGTGGCTGGAGGAGCAGTTTTCCACCATCCCCGAGGTGTTGGGCGGGCTGCCGGAGGACGACCTGACGCTGGACACCTTCCGCATGAGCGTGGTGGAGGGCACCGACGCGGCGTTCCTGATTTTCCTGGACGCGCTGGAGGAGGACGACCCGGACGGGTGGGCCTTCGTGGAGCAGCTGATGGGCGACCGCCGCGTGCTGATGCAGGAGGTGCGCGCCCGCTACCTGGCCATGACGCCCGAGGACGCCGGCGAGCAGCAGCGCATCATCGTGGAGGCCACCAACGCGGTGGAGAACATCTTCTTCCTGCTGGCCCAGCTGACGCGGGACTTCCAGGAGTCGCAGAGCGCGGCGGCGCCGGTGGAGGCGTGAGCGCAGAACGTCGGTTTCGGGACTCGCCGGATTCGGGGATTTGCAGGATTAAGTCGGCTGTGGCAAACTGCCAGTGCGGCCTACCACATGGGGCCTACTCTGGGCGGGCGTAACTCAGTGGTAGAGTGTTTGCTTCCCAAGCAAAAAGTCGTGGGTTCGAATCCCATCGCCCGCTCCAGCTTCCTGATTCAGAGGCGCCATGTTATTGAGAGGCCGTATCCATTATGCCTGGTTCATCGTGGGCATCGCCGCGATGATGGGCTTCATCACCTCGTCGGTGCGGTTCGCCGCCGCCGCCCTGGTGCCGCACCTGAGCGACCCGACGGCCGAATTCGGCTGGAGCTACGGCGCGATCAGCCTCGCGTTCAGCCTCCAGTGGATCATCTTCGGGCTGGCCAGCCCCTACGTGGGCTGGCTGGGCGACCGTTACGGAGTGCGCTGGTTCCTGCTGATCGGCGCCGTGCTGTTCATCGCCGGCATGCTGCTGACCGGCATCATGAGCAGCCTCTGGCAGTTCTACCTGTACTTCGGCGTCATCCTGGGCGTCGCCTCCACCATCTACACCGTGCTGCCGGTGTCCGGCGTGACCCTGTGGTTCCGGCGACACCTGGGGGCGGCCATGGGGGTGGTCTGGTCGTTCCAGGGAATCGGCGTGGTGGCGTTCCTGTTCCTGATTGGCGCGGCATTCAGCCAGCTGGGCATCCAGTGGATCTTCTGGCTGCCGGGCCTGGCCGGCGGCGCGCTGCTGCTGGTGCTGGTCAAGTTCTTCCACAACGGCCCCGCCGACATCGGCCTGCGTCCCTTCGGCGACGTTGGCGTTGAACCGATACAGAGGCCCCGGAGGGATGAGATCTCAAAGGCCAGGGCCCGGGTATTCATCCAGCAGGCCCGGCGCACGGTCACCTTCTGGAACCTCATCGGCATCCACTACTGGGGCTGCATGGGACACCAGATCATCAACGTGCTGGTGGTGGCCATCGCCGTGGACCGGGGCCTGTCCCTGGGCGCGGCCACCGGCGTGCTGGCGGCCCAGCAGACCGTGGGAGTCGTCGCCCGCGCCGCCGTGCCCGTGGTGGCGGAGCGCCTGGGGTGCCGCATTGTCTGGGTGGTGGGGATGGCCCTGCAAGTCTTCCCGCTGCTGCTCATTATCTTTTTCAACGACGTCTGGGCCTACTACCTGTTCGGGATACTCTTTGGCATCGGCCAGAGCACCGAGGTGCCCACGTTCCCCATCGCCAACCGCCAGTATTACGGAAACGTGCCCCAGGGCAGCCTTTACGGATGGCAGAGCCTGGGCAGCGGCCTGGGCATGGGGCTGGCTCCGGTGGCCGGCGGGCTGCTGTGGGACGTGACGGGAACCTACCTGGCGCCGTTGCTGCTGTCCCTGGGGTTCAGCACGATGGCCCTCATCCAGTCGTGGCTGCTGCCCTCGCCGCGGGTGAGGCAAATCCCCGACTGGGAAAGCCACCTGCCGGCCAACCTGCGGCCGGCGGGCTAGGGCGAGGCGCTGGGTCCGATTGCGAACACCATGACCACTGTCATCACACCCAACTTTGCCGATAAGATGGTCTGGACGGGCGACAACTTGGACATCCTGCGCGGCCTTAACTAGGCCTACGTTGACCTCATCTACCTCGACCCGCCATTCAACAGCACCGCGCCCGTTTCCATTGCGGCCGCCTGCAGAACGGCTTTGGTGAACCCATCGGCGATATAAAGGGCCTCGGTCCTCGGCGAAAGCGGTTCGCCGGACCGATCGGTGAAGACTTGTCTCGGAGGACTCGATACGGAATGCCGGTTGCCGGCAAATTGGAGGTCTTGCAACTCCACATTGAGGGGCTCCGCTTGGCGAAGCGCGGTGCGCCAGAGACGCAACCCGAGCAGTTCGGATTGCCCCAGCAGTGTAATGTTCAGGGATCAACTTGAACTGGACGGGTGTCCAGTAATGCCGAGTTCTGATATCGTGAGTCTAGATGTTCTCAATCTCGGCCGCCGTGATCGTTTACAGGCTTCGCACCTATAGCACCGTTACGAAGCCATCTGGTAAAATACAGACACTGCTCCCAGCGACGGAAAACCTTGCAACATGGTTGTAACCGTTCGATTGCCGGGCGGATGGATCTTTGACGTTATGGCCGCAATCAGACTTGGAGGCACAGTTACGGGATATCACGGAACCAGTATTCTAGCGGCAAATGCCATACTAGAAGAGGGGTTTCGGGTCAGCGAAAATCAGTACGACTGGCTTGGAGACGGGGTGTATTTCTTCCAAGAGGCCCCACAGCGAGCTTGGGATTGGGCATTTGCCCGCCACGGGCATGACGCAGCCGTGATCCGAGCCCAGATCAGTACCGCAGAATGCATCAACCTATTGGACACGGGATGGAATTCATTCATGGCCAATGCCTACGACTCTTATCTGAGCTTCCTTAACCGGCTAGGGGATCAGATTCCTGAACAGTCGGGAGGGAACCATCGGTTAGATCGAGAGGTAATCAATTATGCCGTCGGTGTTTTGGAGGACTTAGGTCATAACGTAGCATGTGTTCGGGCGGCTTTCGCTGAGGGCCGTCCCGTCTACCCAAACTCCGCAATCCTAGATTTGACGCACGTTCAAATCGCGGTGCGGCACCCGGAGAGATGTCTAAGCGGCATTTGGTTGGAAACTGCGCCCGCGGAATAGAGGTGAATATGGTTAACCCTGAAGAAGCTCAAAAAATTTTGACCGCCCATTTTGAACAAATCACCCTTGACGAATTCACCGAGCTCCGCGGTAGATACGTACATGAGCCCTCTGCTGCGTTGGTTCCGGTCGACGGGGCGTTGGAACCATGCGACACGATCCTCTACCGTCCTCAATCTGCCCAATTCGAACTAGAAGCCTATCTGGCGTCAGCGTTGACGTCGCTTGAAGTTGCTGAGCGCGAACACGTTGACAAAGTATCAGATATTGCAGCAATGGTTTGTGCAGACCTCGGCATCAATCTTTACCAGCCAAGAAATGTTACTGACCCTGTCAACAATCCGCACGCATCTTCGGAAGACGTGTTCAATTTGGATCGAGAACGGGTCCTAGGGAGCGATCTGGTAATCCACATCGCAGATTATGCTAGTACCGGGTCGGGTGAAGAGCTAGATTTCGCCCTCAACGCTCTCATCCCGATAGTTCTCATAGCCCACGGAGAGAGCAAAGTTAGCCGAATGGTGACCGGAATACCAGGCTTTAAGTTGACGATCAAATATGGCGATCTGACCGAACTCGAGAGCCAATTGCGCGAGGGCCTGACGGAAATCCGTCCCGTATTGGCTGAGCGTAAGCTGGCCTTCTCGCGGTTTGACAAGAACATTGTCGGCAACAAGATCAGAAGCCTCCGTGAAGATCAGAGATTGACTCGGGAGCAGGTTGCAAGCCAAATAGACGATCTGCTTTCAGTGCAGCGAATTGCGCAAATCGAGGAGAGTCTTGATAGCGTATCTAACCCTACGCTTGTGGAATTGCGGTGCCTAGCCGTAATTCTCAAGACCACAGTGGCTGAATTAGTGGAACCGGATCTGGGCGAGCACGTCATCAAAGTCGTGAAAGATCTCATGATGGGGAATGTCGCAGCCCGTTATGGAGTGAGTTCAAAGGACCAGAGAGCAATGGTGAGCAGTATGCTACACCGGTTGCTCGTAGCGCTCGACAATAGTTGAACGATGATGTCGATTTTGATTGACCCTGAACAGGCTAGCCAGCAGATTCTAGCAGCCATCGGGCACAGTGGACCTCCAACTGACCTGAAAGCTGTGGGATCCCTTTGGACAACCCTCAACATTCATGAGGAAGACTTGGACCAGGAGGGATATTTATTGTGCTTCGGAGGCCTTGGTGCAGATATTCTGATACGCAGAGATGCCCCGGCTTCAAGGAAAAGGTTTACCTTGGCTCATGAATTGGGTCATTGGACACTCGCAAACCTGGAGAAAGGGACCGTTTTGTTCGGCGAAGGGAACAAGAAGACCTTATACCTTCAGACTCAGCACAAGCGGCGAACACCTGAAGAGGCTTGGTGTAACAAATTCGCCGGCTGCCTCTTGATGCCAGCGGGGGACATGCGGTCATTTCTCTATGATTTGAACCTGTCCAATTTGCCTCATAATATCTCGCGCGGACATGCGATTTTTGGAGTGTCCCAAGAAGCTTTCATATCACGCATTTGTGACGTAACTCCCATTTGTGTATTTGAGGTTGTAAGCACAACTGAGGATATCAAGGTCTGGCGCAGCTTTCTCAGCAAGACAGCGTCAGAGTGGTCAGTTAGCCAAGCTGTAGAAGCACTGCTTGATGAATACCGGAGGAATAACGACCTGCCTGTCGGCCCGTTACAGTCGCACAACCACGAAGTCGAAACTATTCTTACACGTCAGTCGAGATATGGCCGGTCTTGGTTGGCTACGGTTACGCCGCTGATTGAAAGCGAAGCAGAGTAACTCGGAAATCTCCCAGGAGTGTTACATCTGATCCCGGTGCATGAGACGGTCGAGCACTGTGATCATCTCCGACTTCTATGAAAGACCATGTCTACAACTCCGCATCGACCCTAGGTCACTAATGTATTAGCACGCATGGGATCGTTTCGCGAGCCATCACCCTTCGAAAGGTAGGGAAACCCGCTCGTTGACTGCCGCCTCAGGATGCTGGTTGCATGGGCGCGAGTTTCTTTTGGTAAACGATGCCAGGAGCCTTCGGGAGCCTCCGTGTTACAAGAGGGGTGACCTTCTTTAGTCTATTGGTTGAGCCTCACAATGCTCGTGGAGATTTTGATACAAAAGCACTTCACACAATCAAATAGCTGCAACCCCACCTTCCCCCTACCCCGGCGGCGGGCCGCCCAGTTGGAGGCCGCAGTTGAACGCCGCTTCGAACAGGGCGGCGGGGAATTCGGCGCCGGGGCTTAGCCAGACCACCAGACCTTCCTGGCCGCCGGCCGCCTCCAGCACGCACTGGAATCCCTCGTACTCGCCCGGCGCGATGCCCATGGCCTGGCCGGCCATCGCGAACTCGTCCTCGTCCAGGCAGGAGAGCGAGACCATAAACGTCACCATGGTCCGGGCCATCGCTTGCTGCGCCGCCACGTCATTGCCCGGGTCGGAGACCGGGCCGTCCAGCAGGTCGGCCACGTCCACGTCCGCGTAGCTGTCGCGCAGGCATGCGGAGGACTCGACGCTGAGCGGGCCGGTGGCGGTGAGCACCGCCGTCAGCAGCAGGCGCAGCTCCGTCTCGTGCTCCAGGCAGTCCAGGAACGCTGAGCGCTCCTCGGGAGTCGCCGACTCCGGGGATGTCGCCAACTGGGCCAGGCGGTCCGGTGATATTGCGGGACTCGCCGCCAGGCAGGCCCGTTCCGCGTCGGAAATCTCCCCCATCAGCGCGCCCACGTTGTCGAGCGGCAGGGGCGTCAGCGCGCCGGCGGCGGGCGCGGGAGCCTGGGTGGGCGACGGCGTGGGCGGCAGGGTGGCGGCGACGGTGGGCGTGGGGGATGGGGTGGGCGTCGGGGCCTCGTTGGTCCTGGCCTGGGCCGTCGCCGCAAGGATCGTCTTCACCGAGGCGGCAACGATGGTGGCGTCGGCGTCCGGCTCGTCGCTGCGGGCATCGTCGTCGCCGCAGCCCAGGCTGAACCAGGCGAGGGAGGCCAGCGCGGCGATCAGGGCACACTTGGCGAGGATGCGTCTAATGTGCAGGATCATGTCGATTCCATCTTCGGCACTGTTTGGACTCATGGCCGGTTCATCGCACGCGCGCCAGTTTCTGCACGCGCTGGTTGGAGGTATCGGCGCCGTAGATGTTGCCCTGGGAGTCGGTGTACACCTGGTGGGCGTACTCGAAGGTGCGGCCCCGGGCCAGCAGTTCGCCGTCCAGGGTCAGGATGCTGAGGCGCGGCACCTGGTCGGTTACGTACACGGTCTGGTCGGCGTCGATGTGGATGCCCATGGGACACTTGAAGTCGGTCCACTGGTCCAGGAACCGCCCGCCGGCGGTGAACACCTGGACCCGGTTGTTCTCCCGGTCGGCCACATAGACCCGGCCGTCGGAGGACACGCGGATGCTGTGGGGCACGATGAACTCGCCGGGGCCGCGGCCGGGACTGCCAAAGGACGACAGCAGCGTGCCGTCGGGCGCGAACCGGTGCACGCTGGAGTTGCCGTAGCCGTCGGCGACGTACAACTCGCCCGACGGCGCGACGCAGATGTCCGCCGGATGGTTGAACGGCGCCTGCAACGCGGCCCGGTCCCGCGCGCCGATGGTGGCGAGCAGTGCACCGGTGGATGCGTACTTCAGTATCTGGTGCGCGTCCCGGTCCACCAGGTACACGGAGTCGTCGGGGCCGATGTGGATGTGGTGCGCGTCGGCGGGCACGCCATCCCGGCGCTCCCAGGCGGCCAGTGGGTTGCCGTCGGGGTCGAACACCAGCACCGGCGGCCCCTGCCGCTGAAACACGTACACCCGGTCGCGGCTGTCCACGGCCACGCCGCTGATGCCCCGAAAGCCCTGGCCCACCGGCAGCCGCGGCCACTCCGGTTGGTACTCGTACAAGTAATCGCCCATGCCCACCGTGATTGCCATTGCCGCCTCCTCAACCGTTGACGCCGGGTCCGGTTGGTCAACCATTGTACCGAATCGCGGGCGAGGTTCGGGCTTTACACGGATGAGCAATATGCCGGGGATTGCCGGGTTAGCGCGTATAATGGCGTCCAGCTTAACTACGCCCCATCCGGCGGGGCGGGATCGGGGGACGGCCTAGTGTTGGAGTGGCGCAACCGGCAGTGGGCACGTTCGCAAACCGGGCTCGGAGTAATGAAAAACTCCGCCCGGCTCCTGTCGCCGGTGCTGCGGCGGGCCGGCAGCACCATACGTGACCTGGCGCCTATCATCGTCGTAATCGCGTTTTTCCAGTTGGTGGTGCTGCAACAGCCTTTCCCCAACCTGGGCAACGTGATTGTCGGGCTGGTCTGCGTGTGCGTCGGGCTGGGACTGTTCGTCCAGGGGCTGGAGAGCGGCCTGTTCCCCCTGGGCGAGATGCTGGCGCGCGGTTTCGCCACCAAGGGCAGCCTGTGGGCCATCCTGGCCTTCGCCTTCTGCCTGGGATTCGGCGCAACCGTCGCCGAGCCGGCCCTGATCGCCGTCGCTGCCGAAGCCGCGCAGGTGGCGTCGGAATCCGGCGCAATTTCCGATACCGACGGGGCCCGCACCTCTTACGCCCTGGAACTGCGCCTGGTGGTGGCCGTCTCGGTGGGCCTGGCCATCCTGCTAGGGGTGATCCGCATTCTGAAGGGCTGGCCCATTCACCACCTGATCATCGGCGGCTACGTCCTGGTGACCGTGATGACCGTCTTCGCGCCCGCCGAGATCATCGGCGTGGCCTACGATTCCGGCGGCGTCACCACCAGCACCATCACCGTTCCGCTGGTCACGGCGCTGGGCGTGGGCCTCGCCACGTCTATCCGCGGGCGCAATCCCATGGTGGACGGTTTCGGCCTGATCGCCTTCGCCAGCCTGACGCCCATGATCTGCGTCATGGCCTACGGCATGATTGCCCGATGATCGAATTTCTGCGCACCCTGCCGCCGGCCCTGCTGTCCACGGTGTTCGACGTGGCGCCCATCGTGGCCGTCCTGACCCTGTTCCAGGTCTTCGTGCTGCGGCGCCGGCTGCCCAACCTGCGCCGGACCCTGGCGGGCCTGGTGTGCGTCCTGCTGGGGCTGGCCCTGTTCCTGGTCGGCCTGGAAAACGCGCTTTTCCCCATCGGGGAGACCATGGCTTTCCAGCTCACCGCTCACGCGGCGGCCGGCGCGCAGAGCGCGGCCGGCGCGGTGGACTGGCGAGACTACCTGGTAGTGTACGCTTTCGGCGCGGCCATCGGCTTTGCCACCACAGTCGCGGAACCTTCGCTGATCGCCGTAGCTATCAAGGCCGAGGAGGTCTCCGGCGGCACGGTTCGCGCCTGGCCCTTGCGCATCGCGGTGGCCGTGGGCGTGGCCATCGGCGTGTCGCTGGGCTGCTTCCGCATCGTCACCGGCACCCCCCTGCCCTGGTACATCATGGCCGCCTACGCCGTCGTCATCGTGCAGACCTTCCGATCCAGCCGCACCATCATACCCCTGGCCTACGACAGCGGCGGCGTCACCACGTCAACCGTCACGGTGCCGGTGGTCGCCGCCCTGGGCCTGGGTCTGGCCGCCAGCATCCCGGGACGCAACCCGCTGATTGACGGATTCGGACTGATTGCGTTCGCCAGCGTTTTTCCTATAATGACCGTCCTAGGTTACGCAATAGTCGCATCCTGGTGGGGTCGGATGAGAACCGGCGGTCGGGAGGAGGCAGAGCCATGAGGCTGAAGCTGATTGTCGCACTCGTCAGCGACGACAAAACCGATGTCGTGGTGGACGCCGCACGCGCCGGCGGCGCCACCGGCGCTACCATCATCAGCAGCGTGCGGGGCGAGGGTCTGCGCCCGGGCACGACCTTCTTCGGTCTGCGCCTGGAGGGTATGCGGGACATGCTGCTGTTCCTGGTCCTGGAAACCCGCGCCCGCGACATCCTGGAGCGCATCCAGGACGCCGCCCGGCTGGATACCGAGCGCGGGGCCGGCATCGCGTTCCAACTGGACATTGAGGACGCGGTCGGCCTCGTAACCCAATTGCCAACCATACAGGAAGAGCTGGAATACGACCTATGAACGCGCAAAATCCGGTCCGGGTCGGGGACGTGATGGCCCCGCAACTCCACAGCATCGACGGGCTGGCCACGGTGGCCGACGCGATGGCGCTGATGAAGCAGCACGGCGTCGAGGCGCTGGTCGTCAACCGGCGCGATGAGACCGACGAGGTGGGCTTGATCCTGGTCTCCGACGTGGCCCGTGAAATAATCGCCCGCAACCGCTCGCCCGAGCGGGTGAACGTGTACGAGATTATGTCAAAGCCGGTGTTGACCCTGCCCCCGGACATGCTCACCCGCTACGCGGTGCGTCTGCTGGTGCGGTTCCAGGTCTCACGCTCCATCGTAGTTGACCGCGACCGCAGCCCCATCGGGTTCGTAACGCTGCACGATTTGGTGATCGGAGGTTAGCCATCGGCGCTGGCCAGCGAGAAGGAGAAGCCGAGTCGGATTTTATCTAATCCGGCTCTCAGTCGGTACAAACCCTCGTGCCGTGTTTAGCCGGCCCTATACCGGTCCATCCACTCCACTACTGGCGGCGGCGAGGTTGGTGTCGAAGGTTATAATCTCGTCCACTCCGCGCCGCTGGCAACTCGCCAGATAGCAAAGGTCTCGGGCCTGCAATTCGGGATGCCGTTCGTGCAACTGCCGCGCCAGCAGCACGTCCGCCGCCACCAGCGGCCATACCTCGACACCCGCGCCAGACACCAGCTCCATCGCTGCATCAAAGGTTTCCTGTCTTCCCACCCGCAGGTAGGCGTGGGCCAGTTCCTGTAATACTTCTGCCGAGGTGCACAAGGCCGTGCCGTTGGCATACGCCGACAGGAAGAAGGCTAGGGCCGTGGTCTTGAGCGGGTGGGGCCTTCCCACCGCGTACATAAAAACGTTGGAGTCAACGAACGTCATACGTGGGGCAACCCTTTACGACGCGATTCGTCGATATTTTTCAAGTGCTCTTCCCAATCCGGTTCCCGCTCCGGCCCCGGCAGCGTCTCGCACTTCTGGAAAAAGGCTTGCAGTTCCTCCAACGACTTGAAGCGCCGGTCAGAGTTGGCATTTGGCTTTCCGGCGTGCTGCCGGGCCACATCCAGCAGCCAGGCGTCCAGCGGCTGGCCCGCTCGCCGCGCCTGCTCGGCGAAGTGGTCCCGCTCATCGTCAGGAACCGTCAGTTGGATGGTGGCCATGATAGTCTCCTGAGCTGCCAGTCGTTCGCTGTCGCCCTTCACATTATACCGCCAAATGTCGAATCCTTGCCCCCGCAACCGGCCCCTGCTAAACTGCCGCCATCACACTTACCCTTTTACCATTTGCGTTTCCCAGCAAAGGAGCCGCCGTTATGCTGATTGGCCATTTCACTGAGCAGCCTTGGCAGGATGAAAATTCCGGCCTGATGGGCACCCAGAGCACCGACCTGGGCATCTCCAACTCCCACTACCGCCCCGAGATCGGCGCCCAGCTTTACAACCGCTACCTGGACGAAAAGGTCTATGCCGAGCAGATGGGCTTCGACGCCGTGATGCTCAACGAGCACCACTCCACGCCATTCTGCATGCAGGGCGTCACCAACGTCGGCGCGTCCATCCTGGCCCGCATCACCGAAAAGGTGAAGATCATCATCCTGGGCAACGTGCTGCCCATCTGGGACGACCCCCTGTGGCTGGCCGAGCAGTTG
>JAJDWF010000033.1 GCA_022825745.1 Dehalococcoidia bacterium
GGGAAGTTGCTCTCGAACATGCAGCGGTCGGGGCCGAACTGCTCGATGCAGTAGTGGATCAGCGGCGCCATGTCGCTGGCCAGTTCCTCGGAGCTTGCCGGAGTGTCCCGCAGGTGCCAGTCGAAGCCGGTGCGGGGCATCCCGATGCCGCCCAGCTTGATGACCACGTTGGGGCACTCCGCCGCCGCCGCGATGCCCTGGCGCCAGGTCGCCAGCGTCTCGTCGCTGTTGGAGTAGGGGCCGACGCGCAGCAGCCCGCCAATGTGGTTCAGGATGATGGTCAGGTCGGGCACCGCCTTGGCGAACTCGGCCAGCTCGAACATCTGGGGGAAGTACATCCAGCCTTCCAAGGTCAGGCCCATGCTGGCCAGCACGCGGGCGCCGGCGCGGAAGTTGTCACTGGACATCTGGTTGGCTCCCTGGTGCGCCGCCGTGTTTTCAACCTCCGGGTGCGGGTCCCAGGTGACCGAGTGGCGGATGCCGCGGAACCGGTTGGGGCTGGCCGCCTGCAACGCCTCCAGCACCGGCTTGACGCCGTCGCCCAGGTTCAGGTTGGCGTGGCCCACTATGGACGCCGCGGCGCGGCCGGGGCCGTACAGCCCGCTGGCCGATGCCGCCGCCAGGCCCTGCACGAACTCCACCTCGCCCACGGGCCGCATTTCCTCGGGCCCGGTGGTGCGGTACATGGAACGGGCTTCCACGAATACGGTGGACGTCACGTTGTGGCCGCTGTTCATGTCGGCGGCCAGTTCGTGGAGCAGGTAACGCTGGTAGGGGATGCGCTCGGTGCGGTAGTCCCAGAAGTGGTGGTGCGGGTCGCAGATGGGGATTTCGGGTTCCAGCGGCTCCTCTTGTCGGAGCGCGTGCCAGTCATTGCCTCCGAATGGCATGTTCGGGCCTCCTGTGTTCAGTGCTCGTGTTCAATAAGATGCGCCGGCAGTGGCGGATGAGCCGACCGACCGCCGACGCCGGAATCATAACACAGAGGCCAGCACACGCCCTCAGGCCGGTATGATGCGCGCAACCTCCAGCTCTATGTCGGGGAAATTCAACGGCGTCACGCTACTGCCGGCCTCAAAATAACGCACGGTAGCATATCCGTCTTCGGTTGGATCGGTATAGGACTCGACGCGCCGGTTCCTGAGGTTGGAAATCCATACCTCAGGGATGCCCGCCTGCGCGTACAGGCCCAACTTCACGTTCCGGTCAAATTCAAGGGTGGAATCCGCCACCTCAATCAGCAGCAGCACGTCATCCGGGCCGGGGTGCCCCGTCGCATAGTAATCGTCTCGTCGTCGCAGCAGCGTTACGTCCGGTTCCGGCTCGTTGTCGTCGTCCAGCCGCACCGGTCCCTGGACCCGCACATTGGCCCTGCCCCGCAAGCGCAACGTGAACATTTCGCCATGCCCGTCAACACTGGATTGATGCCGGTTGCCGATGGGCGCCATTAATACTATCTCCCCGTCCAACAATTCGACCCGGTCTTTTTCCGTCAGGATCCCCGCGTCAGCCATGGCGTAGTATTCCGCCACGGTGAACCGCCGGCGCGCACGGGCTTGCGTTGCTTCTATGGGCGGGGCTGCAATTTGTGTAGTCATCTTGCGACAACCTCGTTATTAGCGCGCTGGGCGTTCTGAACCGCTTCATGCGGTACTTGACGACGCCATGTTAGCATACCTGCTATCATCAAATCCGACAGTCAAACTACGTACAGTTCTGGAAGTCAATCGCCATGACCACCACCACTACCCCCACACCGCGCACGTCCCATCCCTACCGGATGTACGACGCCATCGCAGCCCAGCCCGACGCCATCGCCTCGGTGATTGGCTCGCAGCGCGAGCTTTGCGCCGAGGTGGGCGAGATACTGGCCGGCAAGCGCCGCATCCACGTCGTGGGCATCGGCACGTCGTGGCACGCCGCGCTGGTCGGCGCGTCCACCCTGACCGCCGGCCCGGAGGCTTTCGCCCACAACTCCTTTGAGTTCTGCACGGCGACCCCGTCGGTTACCGCCGACCACGGCGTCATCGTCATCAGCCACCGGGGGACCAAGCGGTCGTCCTACGACGCGCTGGACGTGGCGGTAGCCAGGGGCGCCTACACCGTCGCCATCACGTCCACCGACCCCGGGCCGCGCATCCGGGTGGCCGACGCCGGCATCCGCACCGTGGAGCAGGAAACGTCCGCCGCCTTCACCGTCAGCTACACCACCGCCCTCACCGCGCTGGCCATGCTCAACCTGGCGATGGGCGGCGCGCTCGCCGGCGCCGACAACGGTCTGGCCGAGCTGCCGGACAATATCGCCGCCATTCTCGCCGCCGAGGACGACGTGAAAGCCGTGGTCGGCGACCACCGGGACAAGCGGCGATTCGTGTCCGCCGGATGGGGCGCGAACACCGCCAACGCCTACGAGGTCGCCCTGAAAATCAAGGAGACCAGCCGCGCCGACTGCGAGGGCTTCCAAATTGAGCAACTGCTGCACGGCCCCTTCTGCGCCCTGGACCCCGACTGCCTGCTCACCGTCATCGCCACGCCGGGCGACGACCGGGGCCGCGCCGGCGATCTGGCCCGCGCCGCCGCCGCGCTGGGCGCTCCGGTGTGGGCATTGAGCAACCGGCCCGACGACGGGCTGGCGGAGGCCGGCGCGCGTATCTTTCCGTTGCCCGAAACGCCGGCGTACCTGACGCCCATTGCCAGCGTCGTGCCGCTGCAACTGTTCACCTACCACCTGGCCCTGGCGCGGGGCACGCATCCCGACCTGTTCCAGCAGGACGTGCCCGGCCAGGCCGCCGCCCGCGTCCACTACGACCTGTAAATCCCAACTCACAACCGTCATTCCCGCGAAAGCGGGAATCCAGAATGGAGAGGATCAACCATGCCCGCCAACGAAGACGCCCAACGCCTGATCGACGAGGCCGCCCAGACTCGCGGCTACACCCTGGAGATGCACCGCATCAACGCACTGGCCGACCCCGAGTGGACGCAGAAGTACGGCGAGTTCATCGAGGCAACCTACACCGGGCAACGGCTCCTGGATCGCAAGACCAAGGAGCTGCTGCAGATCGTCGTGGAGGTTGCCCTGCGCGCCGACCAGGAGCAGATCCAGGCCCACATGCGCGTCGCCCTGAACGAGGGCGCGACGCCCCGCGAAATCCTGGAGGCCATGCAGGCCGTCATCGCCCCCATGGGCGCGCTGGCCTTCCGTCGCGGCGTCCAGGCCTGGGCCGCCGAAACGGGCTTCGAGTACTGACCGGCCCGCGCCGGCGCCCCAAGGAGGCCAGCCATGGGTAAGATGGACGGAATGGTCGCAATCGTCACCGGCGCCAGCCGGGGACTGGGGCGCGCCATCGCCAGGGAGTATGCCCGGGAAGGCGCGAGCGTGGTCATCTGCGCCCGGAGCCAGTCCCCGACCGGCCTGGCCGGGACCCTTGAAGAGACGGCTTCAGGCATCAGAAACGACGGCGGAGTCGTCCTGGCCCTTGACTGCGACGTAACCGACGAGTCGCAAGTCAACGAAATGGTGCGGCAGGCGATGGAGCGTTTCGGCAGGATCGACGCGCTTTTCAACAACGCCGGCGCCATGGTGCTGGGCGAATCGCTGTTGGAGATTGACGCCGCCCGCTGGGGACAGGTGATGCGGGTCAACGTAACCGGCCCCTACCTGTGCAGCCGGGCCGTGGTCCCGATCATGATGGAGCAGCGGCGGGGCAGCATCATCAACATCGGCTCCAGGATGGCCACCGACCCCGCGCAGGGCGGCGGCGTCCTCTACAGCGCCAGCAAGGCGGCGGTCCACATGTTCAGCTACTGCCTGGCCGACGAGGTGCGAGACTACAACATCGCCGTCAACATCCTGAGTCCCGGCGGGCTGCGCAGCGAAGGTTCCGCGGCGATCCCGTGGACGCAGCGCGATTGGCACGAAAGGGTGGACCCCAGCGCCATCGGCCCCATGGCGGTGTACCTGGCCCTGCAGGACGCCGCCTCCTTCACCGGCCAACTGGCGTCCCGCTTCGACTTCGGCACAACCTGGGGCCCCGGCGTCGAGGAGCGCACTCCGTCGTCTTAACAAGGCCGCATCGTTGACGCTAGTACGGGGGTTGCTATGTTCATCAAATCACTGCACCTCAAAAACATCCTGTCGTTCAAGGACACCAAGCTGGACCTCCAGCCGCTGAACGTCCTCATCGGCCCCAACGGCTCCGGCAAGTCCAACCTGATCGACGTCATCGGGTTATTGCAGGCGGTGCCTAGCGATATTGCCGGGTTCCTGCGGAGCAACGGGCCAACTGGGGATTGGATTTGGAAGGGGCAAGAACAATCGGAAACAGAACCGAGTTTCGCCTTCGTCGGCATGGTCATGGAACCTCCCGTGAACGGCCGAAACTCCCGATACCCATGTATCTACGCCTTAACATTCACTGTCGAAGACCACCGTGTCCATTCTTTGACCGAGAACCTTGATGCTGTTCCACCAGTGGCAGAGAGGTTAACATACATTGAACAGGACGCGGACAAACAACTCTACGGACGCACGTATTTTCACGCGGCGGATGGGAATGGTGAGATCTGGCCGACTCCAGACGGCGGCAGTCGAGACAACCATGACGAAAAACCTATCGCAATACAGGTGCCTCGTGGCAAATCGGTTTTTAGCGAGATACGGAATCCAGTCGAGTATCCGGTGCTGACACAAACCGCTCGACTTCTCAATGAGATTAAGGTTTATCGCAATTGGTACGTCGGCCGCGATAGCCCCGTCCGACGCCCCCAACGAACTGACGGCGACCCCAATTTTTTGGAAGAGGATTTCAGCAACCTTGCGTTGGTGGTCAACGACCTGCTCAGTCGCCGGCTGGAACCGTCCCTGGACTCCTATCTCAAAAGATTCTACGAGTCCTACGAGAGCCTCCACCCGCGCATCTTCGGCAACACCATCGAGTTGATAGTCAACGAAGCTGGCTTGGGGAGCTCGCTGCCAGCATCCCGCCTGTCCGATGGAACTATCCGCTTCATCGCACTGTTGGCCATCCTGTGCCACCCGGAGCCGCCGCCGCTCATCTGTATTGAAGAACCGGAAATCGCCATGCATCCGGACTCGCAGGACTTGGTGGTTGAGTTGCTGAAAAAGGCATCAGAACGCACCCAGTTGATCGTGACCACTCATTCGCCGTGGTTGATAGACCACCTGTCTGCCACGCCAGAGCAGGTTGTGGTGTGTGAACGAGACCGGCACCCCGAAAAAGGAACGCAGTTCAATCGGCTCTCCCGCGAAAAACTGGAGGACTGGCTGGAGGATCAACCACTGGGAGAAGTCTGGATGGCCGGCGCTGCGGGTGGGGTGCGCTGACGGATCTATGGACGTATACTTGGAAGGCAGCAACCACTTGCGTCGGCCGTTGGGCAATTTCCTGCGTAGAGCCGCGGGCGACCAAATTGCTCTCAACGTGTTGCCATGCCGGGACCGAGGCAGAGCGATTCGCCTTTTCGGGCAAACACAATCCGTGGATTCATTGCTGTTGATTGATTCCGAGGGCGACGACCTGAACACGTTGCGTCAGCTCGTAGTTTCCCGAACACGGTTACCCAATGCCACTGACCGTACCTTTTTCATGGTGCAACTCATGGAAGCGTGGTTCTTGGCAGACCGGGACTGTCTTACAACCTACTATGGCGCATCACTTCGAAACCGCCGGCTGCCCAACAATCGCCAACCGGAAAGTGTCAGGAAAAACGATGTTCTAAACCGATTGCGTCAAGCAACCCAAGGTTCGCCCAAAGGGGCATATCACAAGACAGACCATGCTCCTGAAATACTCGAGCAACTAAACCCGGCAACCGTGTACGCCGCCTGCCCAAACTTCGCGCTTCTGATTAACCACATCCGTGAATACGCTGCGGCTTGATGGACGCTTGCCGCGGTTGTTGACCCTCCCGGCCGGCGTGCCTACAATCGTAGCCTGCCCTGATTCGTAATCCTATGCACGGGAGTCGTAACCCCTATGGACACCGCCGGCGACAGCATCCGAAGTTCTTTTATCCGATTTTTTGAGGAGCGGGAGCATCTGCACATGCCTTCCGCTTCTTTGATTCCCGCCGGAGATCCCACCCTGCTGTTCACCTCTGCCGGCATGGTGCCCTTCAAGCCCTTCTTCATGGGCGAGCAGACCCCGCCGCGTCGCCGTCTCACCAGTTGCCAGAAGTCTTTCCGCACCACCGACATCGACGAGGTGGGCGACCACAAGCACCTCACCTTCTTCGAGATGCTGGGCAACTTCAGCATCGGTGACTACTTCAAGCAGGACGCCGTGGCCTTCGCGTGGGACCTCTGCACCGGGCTGTTCGGCCTGGAGCCGGAGCGCATGTACGTCACCGTCCACCTGGACGACGACGAGGCCTACGACATCTGGCACGACGAAATCGGCATCCCGCCCGAGCGCATCTACCGCTACGGCAACAGCGACAACTGGTGGGGTCCGGCCGGCCTGGAGGGGCCAACCGGCCCCTGCTCGGAGCTGCACTACGACGGCGGCGCGGAGAAGGGCATCGGCCAGCATCGTGAAACCGACGAGATGATGACCCCCGACGAGCTCACCGTCCTGCTGCGCCGCGAGGCCAACGAGGGCATCCCCGCCGATCCCGGCGGCTGCCATCCCAACTGCGACTGCGAGCGTTTCGTGGAGCTGTGGAACCTGGTGTTCATGCAGTTCTACCAGGACCTGGATGGCGTGCGCACGCCGCTGCCCGCCCCCAGCGTCGATACCGGCATGGGGCTGGAGCGGGCCGCCGCCGTATTGCAGGGCAAGCCCAACGTCTATGAGACCGACCTGTTCCGCCCCATCATCGACGCCGTATGCCGCCTCACCGGCCGCGAGTATGGCTCGGACTCCGACGGTGGGGCCGATACCGACTACGCCATCCGCGTGGTCGCCGAGCACGCCCGCGCCGCGTCGGTGCTGATCAGCGACGGCGTGGTGCCGTCCAACAGCGAGCGGGGCTACGTGCTGCGCCGCATCATCCGGCGCGCCATCCGCTACGGCCGGCAGCTTGGCCTCGACCACGCCTTTATGACCGACGTGGCCGGTGCCGTCATCGACCGCTTCGCCGTCGCATACCCCGCGCTGGACGAGAACCGCGATTTCATCCGCCGCGTCGTCGGAATCGAAGAGGAACGGTTTGCCGAGACTTTCGAGCGCGGCAACAACATTCTGCGGAATATATTGACCACCACTCCGGCGGAAGAACTGCAATACATTTCCGGCAACGATGCCTTCGTCCTCTACGACACCTACGGCTTCCCGCCCGAGTTGGTGGACGAGATCGGCCGGCGCGAGTACGGCCTGTCGGTGGACATGGACGGTTTCAACGCCGAGATGGAAGCCAAGCGCGAGCGCGACCGCGCCGGACACCAGGTCACCGGCAGCATGGAGATCGTGACCGCCTACGAGAACCTGAGCGCCGGGCACACCGCGTTTGACGGCTACTATCAGACGTCCATCGAGTCCCGCATCCTCGGCATCCTGCGCGACGGCGAGGCGGTGGGCCAGGCCACCCGGGGGCAGCAGGTTGAGATCGTGCTCGCCGAAACCTGCTTCTACGCCGAGGGCGGCGGACAGGTCGGCGACGCCGGCATCATCATCGGCCCCAACGGACGAGTACGGATCGAGGACACGCAGAGTCCCGTGGCCGGCCTCATCGTCCATCGCGGCAAGGTGGTCGAGGGAGACATTGCGCTGGGCGACGCGGTAACCGGACAAGTTGAGGCCGAGCGCCGCCTGGACGCATCGCGCAATCACAGCGGCACCCACCTGCTCCACGCCGCCTTGCGTTCCATCCTGGGCCCCCACGTGCGGCAGGCCGGCTCGCTGTGCGACACCGGGCGACTGCGGTTCGACTTCAACCACGTCGGCGCGATGACCCCCGACGAGCAGCTATCCGTGCAGAGCCTGGCCAACAGCAAGATCCGCGAGAACCTGGCCGTGACCGCCCACGAGACCACCTACGCTGATGCCGTGCGCGAGGGTGCGCTGGCCTTCTTCGGCGACCGCTACGGCGACGTGGTGCGCGTCGTCCGCATGGCCGGCTCCAACTCCGACTCCAATCCCGGCGGCCACGACCACGCCGAACCGTTCAGCTTCGAGGTCTGCGGCGGCACCCATGTCCACGCTACCGGGCAGGTGGGCACGCTGGTGGTGCTGGGCGAGTCCAGCATCGGCGGTGGGATGCGCCGCATCGAGGCGATAACCGGACGCGCCGCCGAGGAACTGGTCGTGCAGCAGTCGGCCACCTTGCAGGCCATATCCCAGAAGTTGCAGGCTCCCGTCCATGAGCTGGAGGCGCGGCTGGACGCCTACATGGCCGACACCGATGCCCTGCGCCGCCGCCTCGCCGAGACGGAGCGGGTGGGGCTGCGCGCCGAAGCCGAATCCCTCCTGGGCCGCGTCCGCGATGTGGATGGCGTGAAGCTGGTGGCATCCGTAACCTCGGCCAACAACGTGGAATCAATGCGGGAGATGGGCGACTACCTCAAGCAGAAGTTGGACAGCGCGGTGGTGGCGCTGGGTGCGGTCATTGACGGCTCACCCATGATCGTAACCATGGTCACCCCCGACTTGGTAAGTCGCGGCCTGCACGCCGGCAACATCGCCCGGGACGCCGCCAAGCTCATGGGCGGCGGCGGCGGCGGCCGCCCCGAAACCGCGCAGGCCGGCGGCCGCCAGCCCGACCGCCTGGGCGCCGCCCTGGACGCAGTGAGCGGCCTGGTGCGGGATGGGCTAAACTGATAGACACACTCGCCGGCAGGAGGACACCATGCACATCACTATCTCCGAGGAGGGGCAAATCACCATCCCCAAGCGTCTGCGGGAGTATTGCGGCTTCGCGCCAGATGTGGAGCTTGAGCTTATTCTGACCGAGGAAGGAATGCTCATCCGAAAACAGTCGTCTGAGCCGGATCCCATAGAAGCCGTTCGCGGCATCGCCGACGGCTGGGCAATCAAGGAATTCGGGAGCACCGACGAGTATATGTCGGCAATTCGCGGCTATGACTACGCCGCAGAACTTCGTAGATACAACGATACAACCGATGACCACGGCGGCTGACACCAACATCCTGCTGGACGTTTTCGTCCCGAATAGTGAATATACACTTGAATCCGGTGAACTGCTGCGCGTAGCCCGTCAGCGCGGCCCGGTTCTCGTTTGCGACATCGTGTACGCGGAGTTGGTCCCAACTTTTGTAAGCCGCGATGCCCTAGACGCCGCTTTGAGCGCCATCGGCGCAACGGTCTCGCCGATAAATACTGACATCGCCTTTATCGCCGGCTCGCGTTGGGGACAATACCGCCGCTCCGGCGGCCCCAGGACGAGAATTCTTGCCGACTTCCTGATCGGCGCACACGCCATCGCCACCGCCGACACGTTCCTGACCAGAGATAGCGGCTTCTACGCAACCTATTTCCCGGAACTGCAAAGCGCTTGACTTGACGACACCAAGCGAACCATCAAGCCTATCCCACGCCGGCCGCCTCATCGCTCTCGACGTAGGCGACCGCCGCATCGGCCTGGCCGTCAGCATCCCGCCGGGCGAGTTGATACTGCCCGCAGGGTACGTCCAGCGACGCAACCGCCGCGCGGATATAACCGCCATCCTGGACGCCGCCAACAACCGCGACGCCGTCGCCATCATCGTCGGCATCCCCTACGACGCCCACGGACGCCAGGGCGAGCAGGCCCACAAAATCCAGTCGTTCGTCCGCGCCCTGGAACGCGCCGCCGATATCCCCGTGCTGACGATTGACGAGTCCTACACCTCCCACGCCGCCGAAACCGAACTGCGCCAGGCCGCGCCCGACGAACCACCCAGCCCTGGCGACATCGACTCTGCGGCGGCAGTAGCCATCCTACGGCGGTTCGTGGCGCAGCACGGGCAGGGTTGATACCCGTCCCGTTTGCTATACTGCCGGCACACCATAGCCGGATGCCATAGCGTCCGGAACCAAAGGACGTGTCTTCATGACCACCAACTCACTGCCGGCAACCCTCGGCGAACTGCGCGACAGCGGCTACCGGACCGTTTCGGTGCGAGAGGAAATCCGCCGCAACCTGATTGCCAAGATCCGCGCCGAGGAGCCGGTGTTCCCCGGCATCGTTGGATTCGACCAGACGGTGATCCCCCAACTGGAAAACGCCATCCTGGCCGGCCAAGACATCATCCTGCTGGGCGAGCGCGGCCAGGCCAAGACGCGCCTCATCCGCGAGATGGTCAACCTGCTGGACGACCACATTCCCACCATCGCCGGCAGCGAGCTGAACGACGACCCTTACCATCCCATCAGCCCCGACGGGCAGCGCATCGTCGCCGAGATGGGCGACGCCGCGCCCATCGCCTGGATCGAGCGCGACCGTCGCTATTCCGAAAAGCTGGCCACTCCCGACATATCCATCGCCGACCTCATCGGCGAAATCGATCCCATCAAGGTTGCCGAGGGACGCCACCTTTCCGACGAGACCGCCATCCACTACGGCCTGGTGCCGCGCACCAACCGGGGCATCTTCTGCATCAACGAACTGCCCGACCTGGCCGAGCGCATCCAGGTGGGCCTGTTCAACCTCATGGAGGAGCGCGACGTCCAGATCAAGGGCTACCGCATCCGCATGCCGCTGGACGTGTTCGTCGTCGCCACCGCCAACCCGGAGGACTACACCAACCGGGGACGCATCGTAACGCCGCTCAAGGACCGCTACGGCGCGCAGATTCACACCCACTACCCGCGCACCATTGAGGAAGAGATCGACATCATGGAGCAGGAGCGCAACCTGTTCCCCGACGAGGACAAGGTGTACGTACCGTCCTTTATGACCGAGATCGTGGCCGAGGTAACGGCGCGCGCGCGGAACAGCAACGAGATCAACCAGCGTTCCGGCGTCAGCGTGCGCGTGTCCATCTCCAACTACGAGACCCTGATCAGCAACGCCTTGCGCCGCAGCATCCGGCAGGGCGAAGCCATCGCCTGCCCGCGCATCAGCGACCTGCCGTACCTGATCGCGTCGCTGGGCGGCAAGATCGAGCTGGAAACCTTCGGCGAGGGACGCGAGGACCGGCTGGTCGAGGATCTGACCAAGCGCGCCACGCTCGCCATCTTCACCCGCTACTGCAACGTGGACGACCTGGACGACATCGTAACGTCCTTCGACCTGGGCAACGCCGTGGAAACCGGCAGCGACGTGCCGGCCGCGTCCTACGCTTCCGCACTGGCCAACGTGGACGGCCTCCCGGAAATCGTGTCGCGACTCACCGGCGACGACCAGCGGCCCGAGGTAGTAGCGTCTGCGGTGGAATTCGTACTGGAAGGACTGCACCTGAACCGCCGCCTCAACTGCGCCCGCACTCCCGCCGGCGGCTACCGCTACGCCCGGTAGATCCACAAGACCCTTGTATCGGGGAGGTTTGCCATGGCCACTCAACAGACCACTGCCGCGCCGCCGGTGACGCTGGAAGAATACGCCGCGCTGTCCAAGCATCCGCGCTATGAATTGGTCAAAGGAGTTTTGATCGAGCTTATGACAGCGTCCCGAGACCATGAAAGAACCGTTATCCGGACCGGTCGCCACATGGATATTCACGTTGATACTCACGGGTTAGGTGAAGTGTACGGCAGCAACCGCGGCTATGTTACCGACCCTGACTCCCCAGCTACCTTGCGAATGCCGGACATCTCATTCGTCTCCAACGCCCGCCTGAACCAGCCGGAACTCGCCGGAATGCTCTACGACGGCGCGCCCGACCTGGCTGTTGAAATACTTTCGGAAAGCAATACGACTGCGGAAATAACGCAGAAGATCGACGAGTACCTCGATGCCGGCGGGCTGGCCGTATGGGTCATCGACATCGACGCCCGCACCCTCACGGTTCACACAGCGGACGCGCCGCCGCTGACCCTGACCGACGCCGACACCATCGACGGCGCCGACTACCTACCCGGATTCGCCTGCCCCGTCGCCGACCTGCTGCCGGCCGGCGCTGTCTAGACTAGCGACGCCCGCCGGCCTAGGGTTATCCCGTCGGGCAGCGCAATCGTCGCCTTCAGGTTGCGGAACAGCAGGAACTTACTCACCGACAAATCCACCCGTTCGGCATAGTCCGCAATGCCCGGGGCCAGCAGCAGCTCGATATCGTCCTGCTCGGCCCGCTCGTAGGCCTCCAGGTTGCGCCGCCGCCGCACGTTGGTATCGACCGATACCTCAACGGATTCGCCGCTTCAACCTTTCCAGCAGATGAGGTCAATCACGGCCCGCCCGCCCCGGTTGCGAATCATCTGGGCGGCTTCGTGGGTTATTTCCAACTGAGCAGTCATATCCGGTAAGACAACTATACCACCGTGCCCGTCTCCCTCGCCAACAGCAGCGCGTTCCGGGCCTCGATGGCCGCCGGATGTATCGGAACTCCCTTGTCCAGCAGCCGGGCTATGTTGTTGGTGAGGAACATTATCATCGCGGCCGGCAGGTCGGTCTCGGCCAGTTCTCCCATTTCCGGCTGCCAGGGGTAGCGCTTGAGCTTTACGGGATCCAGCTTGTCGGCCAGGAAGATGATGTGGCCGATGGTGTCGCCCCCGGAGGGGTTGCCGGTGGTATGCCAGTAGATGGCGTCGTAGAGTTGTGGATGACTGAGGCCGTCCTCTCGTTTGAGCAGCTCAGCGCCCACCGGGCCGTGCAGGATGGCCGGGTTGCGCCGCTCGTATTCGGTTACGGGCGGCAGGTCGTACTCCTCCATTCGCAGCAGGTTCTCCACGCCGGAGAAGTGCTTGGTGGCGTCGTGGGCCAGCGCGGCCAGCCCCACGGCGTCGGCGTCCTGACCGTGCGTTTCGCACAGGCCGCGGGCAATCTGCTCCACCCGCTGGCAGTGCTCGCAGAGCGCGGGTGGCAGCCGGCGCATCCGCCGGTGGATGCGTTCATAAACGCGGCCGGGGATTTCGATGGCGGTCATCTGGTCAGCCCATGTCGCCCAGGGCGCGACCGCCCAGCAGGTGCATGTGTGGCCAGGCGATGGTCTGGCCGGCGTCCTCGCCGTTGTTCATCACCAGCCGGTAGCCGCTGATGGTGACGCCCTCGCGCCGGGCCATCTCCGCCGCGACGACGAACATGTGCCCCATGATGCCTTCCATCGCCGGGCTGATGTAGTCCAGCCCGTTGATAGGCATGTTGGGGATGAGCAGCAGGTGCACCGGCGCCTTGGGGTTAATGTCGCGCACCACGAAGCACCGCTCATCGCGGTAAATCACGTCGGGATGCAGCGGGTCGCGGGCCATGGCGGCGAAAGGCGAACTGCGGGCGGGGGTCATGGTCATGGGGAAAACTCCTAAAAATGACAGCGAATTACGCCGCCTCGATCTCCTGCAGCGCGATTTCCTTGTGGTCGTGGACGCTGCCGTAGGACAGCTCCTGCACCTTGGCGCGGCGGGTGTAGAGTTGCAGGTTGTGCTCCATGGTGAAGCCGATGGCGCCGTGGCACTGGTGGCCCAGCGAGCAGACCCGCTGGTAGGCTCCGCTACACCACGCCTTGGCGACGGCGACCTCGCGGCGGGCCGGCTGGCCCTCGGCGATGGCCCATGCCGCCTGGTACGCCACGTGGCGCGCGCCCTCAACGTCGGTGGCCATGTTGGCGCAGTGGTGCTGCACGGCCTGGAAGCTGCCCACCGGCCGGCCGAACTGGGTGCGCTGCTTCACGTATTCGACGGTCATATCGACCACCGCTTCGGCGCCGCCCACCATCTGGACGCAGTGAGCCGCCGTCGCCCGCGCCAGCGCCCGCTCGATGACGGGCCAGCCCCCACCGACCTCGCCCAGCACGGCATCCGAGCCGACGGACACGTTGTCCAGCCGGATCTCGCACAGCCGCTCGTTGCCGATGGTGCTGACCTGCTCGACCGTCACTCCAGATGCGCCGGACGGCACCAGGAACGGCGTGATGCCCTGCTCTGGGTCGTCGCCGGCCGGCATGGTGCGCGCGGCCACGATGATGGTGTCGGCGGCATGGGCATCGGGAACGAACAGCTTGGTGCCGTTGACGACGTAGCCGTCGCCGGACGCGCTGGCGGTGGTCTCAACGCCCCAGGCCTCGGTGGTGGCCGACGGCTCGGTGAGGGCCAGGGTGAGGCGCACGGTGCCGGCGCAAACACCGCTCAGAATGTCTCGCTTCTGCTCGTCGCTGCCGGCGTCCAGCACGGTCAGGCCGCCCAGCACGACGGTGGCGAAGAACGGCGCGGGCAGCAGCGCCCGTCCCATCTCCTCGACCAGCACGGCCAGGTCCAGGAAAGAGCCGCCGGTGCCGCCATACTGTTCGGGGAAAGGTATGCCGGTCCAGCCCAGGTTGGCCACCTGCCGCCACAGGTCTTCGCTGTAGCCCTGCGGGTCGTCTTCCAGTTCGCGCACCAGCGTGAGCGGGCATTCCTGGGCCAGAAATTCGCGGGCCGAGTTCTTCAGCATCTGCTGAATCTCGCTGAGTCCCATATCCATAGGGAATAGCCTCCCGCCGCGGCGCAACACGGACGGGTCAGCCGGGCGAAGCAAAAGGTTGTGAAAGCGCAGCGAGTATAGCGCACCGGGCCGGGAGCGGCAAACGGCGTTTGCCGCCCAGCATTGCGCCTGTGTACAATGCGTCAATCACCCCTGCCGCCAGTCACATCCCACGGAGGTGCTCCATGTACCAACGGCCCACCCTCAGCCTGTCCCAGGTCCGCAACGCCATGAACGCCATGCTGGACCAGGCCCAGCAGGAACCCGACCGCCCGCTGGCCATCGCCATCGTTGACGCCGACGCCAAGCTGCTCAGCTACGCCCGCATGGACAACTGCCGCGCCCTGCCGCAGCGCATGGCCGTCAGCAAGGCTTACACGTCCGCCATGTCCGGTTCCGATTCCGACGCCTACGCGCAGCGCCTGAAGAACGAGGGGCGCAACATCGCCGACTTCGGCGATCCCCAGCTCGTCGCCGTCCAGGGCGCCGTCGTCGTCCGCGACCCCGAAACCGACCTGGTGCTGGGCGCCATCGGCGTCAGCGGCCTCACCGCCCAGGAGGACGAGGACCTGGCCCGCCTGGGAATGCAGGCGATGGGGTTGTGAGCAAGGCACCGTTGCCCAGTTCATCATGCTGATC
Source organism: Dehalococcoidia bacterium (assembly GCA_022825745.1). Classification (GTDB taxonomy): domain Bacteria; phylum Chloroflexota; class Dehalococcoidia; order Lucifugimonadales; family UBA3495; genus Bin87. The sequence continues at coordinate 15,151 of JAJDWF010000033.1, forward strand.
CAACGCCTCAAAATCAGCGGGATGCTGTCCTTCGGCCCGCAGGGCATTGACCTGCCCATGGAACCGTTGAACGTGCTCATCGGCCCCAACGGCTCCGGCAAGTCCAACTTCATCGAAGCGCTGGCGCTCTTGCAAGCAGCGCCCCGGGATTTGTCTGCGCCGGTCAAGCGCATGGGTGGCATCTCGGAATGGCTGTGGAAGGGGGACCATGTGCAGGGAGAAGCCGTTATCAAGGCCGTGGTCAACTACCCACAGAATGAACTTCCACTGCTGCATACACTAAAAATCGTCGAGCACGGCGGTCGTTTTGAGTTGACCGATGAAGCAATTGAATACTTCCGAGAGCCTGTTGATACTGAAGGAAAAGACTTGCTATATCACTTCCTTCGTGGCACGGCGGTATTGCGTGAGAACACCCCCGGTCCGTTTGCATCGAACCGGCGTTTTGGCGTTGATGTCATTAGTCCGGAAGAATCTATATTGTCGCAGTTACGCGACCCGGAAGTGTATCCGGCATTGCGCTGGTTGCAGAAGCAATATAGCGACATTATGCTGTATCGTAATTGGGAGTTTGGACCGGATGCGGGCCTGCGTCGGTCGCCGCGAGCGGACGAACCGAGCACCTTCCTGACGGAACGCGGCGAGAACCTGCCACTGGTGTTGTCCAGGCTGCGCGGCGACAGCCGGCAGAGGTTCGTCAAGTCGCTGCAACAGCTTTACGACGGGATTGAGGATTTCCAGGTTGAAGTGAGCGGCGGACACGCTGACCTTTTCTTGGTGGAACGCGGCGCCGGTGAACGCTATATTCCGGCGTCCCGACTCTCCGACGGCACACTGCGCTACATGGCCCTAGCCGCCATCCTCCTGGACCCGGAGCCACCGCCACTGGTGGTGATCGAGGAGCCGGAGTTGGGGCTGCACCCGGACTTGACACTGGGTATTGGGAGAATGCTGGTCGAGGCATCCCAACGGATGCAGTTGGTGGTGACAACACACTCGCACGGCCTGATAGACGCACTGGATGACTGCCCATCCAGCGTGGTAGTTTGCGAAAAATATGATGGTGAATCCATATTTGAGCGGCTGGAACCCAAGTACCTGACCGAATGGTTGAAAGAATATAGCCTCGGCAATCTGTGGAGCGCCGGTGATCTGGGAGGAAACCGGTGGTAATAGCACGGATTTTTATTGAAGGTGGCGGCAGTGGCAAGGTATCGGATCGAATTTTTAAGGAGGCTTGGACGCGGTTCTTTACTGCCGCCGGTCTGACTAGCCGAATGCCAAAGATAGTGCGGGGAGAAGGTCGCACCGCAACTTTTAGGAAATTTAGGACTGCACGCCCGCGCGCAAATGAACTGTTACTGTTGTTGGTGGACAGCGAAGGCCCGGTTGCTTCCGGGCATTCCACATGGCAGCATTTACGCTATCAGGACAATTGGGAACAACCGGCAGGCGCTGCCGACGATAGCGCCTATCTCATGGTCCAAGTTATGGAAACGTGGTTCCTTACCGACCGGGATGCCTTGCGTCAATTCTTTGGACCTTCGCTCAATGAAAACTATTTCAGTCGATGGCCCGACTTGGAAGCGGTACCAAAAGACACGGTGATTAATGCACTTGAAAGGGCCACATCAAATTGTCAGAAACCGTATAGCAAGGGCAAGGTCTCTTTTGAACTGCTGGGGGAGATTGACCCGCAGCGCGTCGCAGAAGCCAGCCCCCACGCCGGTCAACTCATGGACTACCTGCGCGGGCTATAATCCATAGTGCCGCGACAAGTCAAAACACTCCCGGAGGCCACACCCAATGCCCAACCCACGCGCCGAATACTCCCCCATCTTCGACCGCCCGCGGCTGACCCTGCCCGACGGGGCAAAGGTCGCCGTGTGGTTCATCATCAACGTGGAGGAGTGGGACATCGGCCAGCCCATGGCACGCACCGTGTTGCCCTCGCCCCAGGGCGCGGCGGTGTCGCCCGACATCCCCAACTACTCCTGGTACGACTACGGGATGCGCGTGGGATTCTGGCGCATGAAGCGCATCCTGAACGACTTCAACCTGCCCTGCACCATCAGCCTCAATGCCGCCGTGTGCGAGGAATACCCGCAGATGGTGCAGTCCTGCCTGAACAGCGGCTGGGAGTTGCTGGGCCACGGCTATGTCCAACAGGTGCTACACCGGGAACCCGACGAGCGCGCCACCATCCGCAAGACCATCGAGGTGATCCGGGAGTTCAGCGGCCAGGCTCCGCGCGGCTGGATGGGCCCCGGCCTGGCCGAAACCTACCACACGCCGGACATACTGGCCGAGGAAGGCATCGAGTACGTCGCCGACTGGGTCAACGACGACCAGCCCTACGAGTTGAAGGTCAAGTCCGGCCGCCTGGTCGCCCTGCCCTACACGGTGGAGCTCAACGACATTCCCATCTACCTGGTGCAGCACCACTCGGCTCCGGAGCTTTTCAACCGCACCAGGGACGTGCTGGACGTGATGCTGGCCGAGGGCGAGGACAACGCCCGGGTGTTCGCCATCTCCATGCACCCGTACATCACCGGCGCGGCCCACCGCATTGGCCACTTCCGCCGCCTGGTGGAGTACATCACGCAGCAGGAAGGCGTAACCTTCTGGACCGGCAGCCAGATCCTGGATTGGTACAATGGACAGGTGAATGTGCGTCCATAACCCGTTCATAATCCGTGCGCAAAGGTAATACATGTGGTGGATAACACCGCGACAATCGGTTCATAGGAAGGCGGCAATTTACGGAACCCGCTTTCCACGTTCACCGCACCCAGCTTATGAACCAACAAGAAGCGCACCGGGTATAAAATCAACGGATTATCGACGCCATCCTCCTGCTGCAATCACTCGGTTGTGAACGGCATCAACGTCCTTACTACCGTTTATTATCTCTAAACTGAAGCCCTGAATTATGATTGATACCGTAAGAATCAACGTCAAAGCCGGAAATGGTGGCGACGGCTGCATCAGCTTCCTGAGGCTCAAGTACCAGCCCCGGGGCGGCCCGGACGGCGGCGACGGCGGCGATGGTGGCAGCGCCTACATCGTCGGCGACAACTCCATCAATACGCTGCTGCACCTGAAGTTCAACAGCACCTTCTACCTGGAACGCGGCGCCCACGGCAAGGGCAAGAACCAGCGCGGCGGCAACGGCAAGGACCGCCACATTCCCGTTCCCATGGGCACCGTGGTCTGGCGCATGAATCCCGACGGCAGCAAGGATTTCGTGGCCGACGTCACGTCCGAGCAGCCGGTCCTCATTGCCAAGGGTGGCGAAGGCGGCTGGGGCAACGCCCGGTTCGTTTCGTCCACCAACCAGGAACCGATGCTGTCCGAGTCCGGCAAGAAGGGCGATTACTCGGTGCTCTGGCTGGAGCTGAAGCTGCTGGCCGACGTGGGTCTGCTGGCCAAGCCCAACGCCGGCAAGTCCACGCTGATCTCACGCTGTTCGGCCGCCAAGCCCAAGGTGGCCGACTACCCCTTTACCACCGTCGAGCCGGTGCTGGGGGTGGTTACCCACGGCGGGCAGGACTTCGTGATGATGGAGATTCCCGGGTTGCTGGAAGGCGCGCACCGCGGCATCGGCCTGGGGCATCAGTTCCTGCGCCACGCCGAACGCGCCCGGGTGTACGTCCACCTCATTGACGGGCAGTCGGACGACCCGGCCGGCGACTTCGTGATGCTGAACCGGGAACTCCGGGAGTTCAGTCCCATGCTGGCGGCCAAACCCCAGGTGCTCGCGGTCAGCAAGCTCGATACCACCGAAACCCATGAACTCCGCGACGTGATTGAGGAGGAGCTTAGGAAGGCCATAGCGGGAATGGAAGAATACCCTTCCCGGCCTGACGAAACTCCCATCCACTTCATATCGGCTGTGTCCGGTGAAGGGGTGGACCGGCTTTTGGGACAACTGGCCGGCATCCTCTCCGACGCGCCGCGCACCGGTTTGGATGAATCCGAGTGGGAAGACGAGCCGGCTGTTGTATTGGGTGAGATTGCCAGGCGGGAGCGCCCTCCCCTGGGGTTCTACCTGGACGGCGACGTGTACGTGATCGAGTCCGAGCGGCTGGAACGGCTGACCGGCCGGGCCGATATGCGGGACTACCGCGTGATGCTGCAACTGTGGCGGGAGATGACCCGCCTGGGCATCGCGAGGCAACTGGAAGAGGCCGGCATCGAGCCGGGCGACACCATCCGCATCGGCAACGCCGAGCTGGAGTGGTTCTAGTGGGGGACGGCGACTCCGGCCGACGCATCGGCATCCTGGGCGGCACCTTCGACCCGCCGCACCTGGGCCACCTGCTGATCGCCGAAACCGCCCGCGTCGCGCTGGGGCTGGAATCCGTGCTGTTCATCCCGGCCGGCGAACCCTGGCTCAAGTCGGGACAACGCATCACCCCGGCCACCCACCGCCTGCGCATGGCGCAGCTGGCCGTCGCCGACAACCCCGACTTCTGCGTGTGCGAATGCGAGGTGCGGCGCAGCGGGGCATCCTACACCGTGGACACGCTGCGGGAACTGCGGGGGGCGTATCCCGATGGCGCGGAGTGGTACTTCATCGTGGGTTCCGACGTCCTCGACCAATTCCACCTTTGGAAGGAGCCGGAAGGCATCCTGGAACTGTGTCGCCTCGCGGTCATTGAGCGTCCCGGCGGGCCGGACGATGGAGTTGCCGCGTTGGCGGAACGGTTCCCGGACGCCGTCGCATCCGGCGCGGTGGTGTCGGTCGCCGGCCCGCGCGTCGATTTCAGCGCGTCCGAGTTGCGGCGCATCCTGGCGGAGGGCCAGTCGGTGCGCTACCAGGTCCCCGACGCCGTGGCGGAGTACATCAAGCGGCACGGACTTTATCGGAACTGAACATTACCGGAGCGAGACGGATGACAACCGACCAGGGGGAAATGGTAAATCGGCTGCTGGAACTGGCGCTGGAGCGCGGGGCCATCCGCTACGGCGACTTCACCCTGTCCTCGGGCCGCAAGAGCACGTACTACTTTGACGGGCGCTTGCTGAGCCTGGACCCGGAGGGCGCGTACCTGCTGGGCCACGCGCTGCTGCCCCTGCTCACCGACGCCGGCGTAAGCGCGGTGGGCGGCCCGACGCTGGGCGCCGACCCCATCGTGACGGCGGTGGCCACCGCATCCTGGCAGCAGGGCAATCCCCTGCCGGCGTTCATCGTGCGCAAGGAGGCCAAAGACTACGGCATGGCCCGCATGATCGAGGGGCCGCTGCCGCCGGCCGGCGCGTCCGTGGCAATCGTCGATGACGCCTGCACCACCGGCGGGTCGCTGTTTCACGCCATCGCCGCGGCGGAAGAAGCCGGCTACCAGGTCGGGCTGGTGCTGGCCGCCCTGGACCGCAACGAGGGCGGCAGTGATACGATACGGCAACGCGGCTACCGCTTCGCCTCCCTGCTCACTGCCGGCGAAGACGGGCGGATCCGTCCGTCCGCGCTGGTGGGCTTCTAATACGACTCGCTGTCTGTGCTAAAATCGGGCGCGGAGGGCAATTTCCACTTCTCCCTCTGGGAGGGTGTGGCTGAGGGCAGAGAGCATGAGGCTGATTTCATGGAACGTTAACGGTATCCGGGCAGTGCACCGGAAGGGATTCCTGGAGTGGTTCCAGGAAGAGCAGCCCGACCTGCTGTGCCTCCAGGAAACCAAGGCCCACGAGTCCCAACTACCCACCGCCCTGAAACAGGTGGAGGGCTACTCCAGTTGGTTCACCACTCCGGAGCGCAAGGGCTACAGCGGCGTTGGCCTCTACACCCGCCAAGGACATGAACCCCGCAGCGTCACCTTCGGCCTGGGCGTTGAGCGGTTTGATAGTGAGGGGCGCACCATCGTCGCCGACTTCGATGATTTCGTGTTCCTGGGCATCTACTTCCCCAACGGCAAGCAGTCCGCCGAACGTCTGCGTTATAAGATGGAGTTCTACGACGCCTTCCTGGAATACGTGGACCGGCTGCGAGGGGAAGGCCGCAGCGTGGTTGTGTGCGGCGACGTCAATACCGCCCACAAGGAAATCGACCTGGCCCGGCCCAAGGCAAACGAGAAGATTTCCGGCTTCCTACCGGAGGAACGGGCCTGGATGGACACCTTCCTTGACCACGGCTACATCGACACCTTTCGCCGGTTCAACCAGGAACCGCACAACTACAGCTGGTGGAACCAGGTGACTCGCGCGCGGGATCGGAACGTGGGCTGGCGCATCGACTACTTCTTCACCGACAACGATTTCGCCTCCAACCTGACCGATGCCTTCATACTGCCCGACGTGATGGGATCCGATCACTGCCCCGTCGGCATCGAAATTTCCTGAGCCTCCCCGTCGTTCGGCTACCCGGCCGGCCCGGGCCTCTCGCCCCCGAACAGCAGGGGCTGCGCGGTGATTACGGCGATAATGCCGGAGTCGCCGTCGTCCGACGCCACGTTGAGCCGCCCGCCGACCTGCACGGCGCGGGTGCGCACGTAGCCCAGGCCGACCAACTCCGCCCCGCCCGCAGTCGGGACTACGGTAGCCGAGGTCACCAGCCCTATCGCGTCGCCGGCCTCGTCGGTGAGGCGCGCGCCCGGCAGCACCGTCGCCATTTCTGACATGTCAGCGCCGTCCGATTCAAACCGCAGGGTCACCAGGTACTTCTGCACCTTGTGGTAGGTGTCCAGCCGGGCGATTACCTCCTGGCCGATATAGCAGCCCTTGTGGAAGTCGATGGCGCCGATCAGGCCGGCCTCCAGCGGGTTGTAGGTGTCGCTCATCTCGGAGCCATGGGCCGGCTGTCCGCCGGCGATGCGCAGCGTTTCGGCGGTGGCCGCGCTGATGCTCACCGCGCCGGCCGATTCCAGCACGGCCCGAACGCCCTCGGCGGCGTCGCTGTCGGAACACAGCAGTTGGCAGGTGGGTGGATGCTCCGGGTCGGCGGGTAAAGTCACCCGCACGGCGTCGATGGGCTGGGCGCGGTCGAGGATTTCATTGGCGGCCGGCCCCGTCAACGTCAGCATCGCGGTTTCGGCGGTTACGTCCTCAACCTCCAGGTCCTCCATGATGGTGTACTTGTCCAGGAAGTCGATGACGTTCTGCTGCTGGCCCGGGCTGGTGATCATCATCTGGTGGTCGCCGCAGTGCACCACGTACACCAGGTCAACGATGCGTCCCCGGTCGCTGGTCAGCACGGTTACGGCGACCTCGCCGGCCGCGCCGTCCGGGTCAACCAGGTTGGTGGAGAGGCGATTGAGCAGGTCGCGGGCGTCCTCGCCGGTGAGCCGCAGCAAGCCGGCGTCGGTGGGAAAGACGGCGGCGCCCTCGGTGGCGGCGCGAAATTCCTCGTCAGTCTTGGTATCTATCGTAGCGGTGGTAGTCATTATCGACCTCACAACTGGTAGGGGCGGGTTTCAAACCCGCCCCTGCGCCATTCGGAACCGTGCTGGGCCGTGCGTAATCAGACGGCGAAGGACGTGCCGCAGCCGCAGGCTTTCTTGGCGTTGGGGTTCTCAAACACAAACCCCTTGCCGTTCAGTCCGTCGGAGAAGTCGAGCTGCGTGCCCACCAGGTAGATGTAGGACTTCTTGTCCACCATCACCTTGACCCCGTACTGCTCCACGATCTTGTCCGACTCGCGTTCCTGGTCGGTGATGTTGAGGTCGTAGGTGAGGCCGGAGCAACCGCCGCCCTTGACGGCGACGCGCAGGCCGATATTGTCGGTGATCCCCTCTTTCTCGGCGAAATACTTGATTTTCTCGGCGGCCTTCTCCGAAATCTCTACGGTGAGTTCGACGCCGTTCTGGGTGATGGGCATATTTTGATAACCTCCTCGCGGGGGGTCGGGTGATACTTGATTTTACGCAAATGGGGGCGCAGGCGTCAAATTGCAACGTTATGCGGAATACGACGGTCATTTCGCGCCGGCAAGTTTTTCCACTTGACGGTACTTCCCGTCCGCTCCAATCATGGACAGGAACACCCGGTCAGACCCCTGGTTGTCGTCGGGGCCGTATTGCAGCTGAAAGCCGTCGAGGTCTATGACTCCCGTAGTGTGCAGAGCGTCGATGAAACATTCGCGGCTGAGGTCGCGTCCGCAGGCTTCGAGGCCGAAAATGGCCAGCCGGCCGGCCAGGTATCCCTCCAGGGAGACGTACCCCGGTTCAGCGTTGGGATTGTAACTGGACAGGGCGGCGTGATACCTAGCGACCACCGGGATGCCGACATCTTGGGGAAAGGGAACCACTTGCGTAACGTAAACGCCGTCACCGTCCCGCCCCAGGGCTTTCGCCAGGGCCTTGCCTCCTCCGAAGGAAACCGTCAGGAACACCGGGTCGATGTCCTTGCGCGCGAACTCTATTGTTGTGGCCACCGAGTCGGACGCGCCGATGATGATCACGGCTTCGGGGTTGGATGCAACTATTTCCGAGGTCGCGCGCCTTACCGCTCCAGAATTACGTTGGTAATGGGACGCTCCCACCGGTTCCAGCCCCCGGCTTGCCAGCGCCCGGCGCACTCCCTCAAGTCCGTCCGCGCCGAAAGCGTCGTCCTGGTAGAGCACCGCCACTCGGGTTATTCCCAGGTCTTCGGTCAGGCGACCGACCATCTCCTCGGTTTCCTGGTAATAGGAGGCGCGGACGTTGACCACGTTGTCCAGCGCCGGGTCGCGTAGAAACTCCGCACCGGTGAACGGAGCCAGGAAAGGAACGCCGGCATCGTGGGCCAACGGAGACGCCACGCGGGACGTGGGTGTGCCCACCGCGCCGATGAGCGCAAAAACCCGATCTTTCTCAATCAGCAGCTTGGTGGTGTGAAATGCGTATTCGGTCTCGTATGAGTCATCCAGGGTCTTGAGTTTCAATTGGCGCCCATGAACGCCCCCGGACTGATTGGCTTCGTAAAAAGCCACTTTGATGCCCAGCCGCATCTCCCGTCCCAGTTCCCGGGAAGGGCCGCTGAAAACCGCCGATTGCCCGAACAGGACCTGGTCGTCGGTAACGCCCGGGCTGCTCAAGCCGCCGTCCGTTGACGCCGCCGGGTCTGCGCCGGCGCAAGCCATTCCCGCGACGGCAACCAGCAGCGCCGCGGCAACCGTCAACTGAACGAGGGGCAGGAATTTCATCGCGGTAACCTGGCATTGCGGCTTAAAACAGCGGCCGCTGCGGGTCGTCGCGGTCAACCGGGGCGATGTTGGCGATGGCGTTGAACCATTCGTCCGTGGTTTGGTAGGTGCGGTGGTTGAAGTTCCGCAGGAACGGGTGGTCCAGGCCACCGTCCTCGGGGTCGGCGTACATCAGCACCGGGCGCGCCGGCTCCGCGGTGTGCGAGGCGTACATCAACTCCGAATACATGCCCGTGGACAGCCGGCCGCCCATGGTGATGCGGTAGGCGGCAACGCATTGGGCCTGTTCCACCATGGTCAGGTCTCGGTGGCGCACCTGGTTCTCCATGTCGTCCCACACTTCCAGCGCTTCCCTGGGGTCAAGGGTCATCGGGAAGGCCGACGGCAGGCCGTCCTTGAGCGTGCCCGCGTTGTCCAGCGGCCAGCGGGCTTCGTCGGCGGTGATGGTGATTTCACCCAGGCCGTCGGCGTAGGCGGCCCGCGCCTTGTCGAACACCTGCGGCGTGCCCTCGTCCAGCGTCAGAGGGTCAAAGACGATGAACCGTCGGTGCAGTTCGGCCCTGATGTCGTCAACGCTGGCCCGCCGGCCGGCCTCGTCACGAATGGCGGTGATGGGAAAGCTGGAATAGACCACCGGAAACCGCCGGCGATGGAAAATGAGCCGGTACAGCATTTCCGCAGGATGCTTGACGCTGACCACGTAGTGGGGAATCGTCCGCTGCTCGTACAGGTTGCGCGCCAACAGGTCCGCCATGGCGATCTCCGCCGACCGCCAGGCCAGGATCTCCCGTAGCCTGAGCTGGAAGTTGGTGTGCTGCGCCGCGTCCCGGCGCGCCAGTGCCGCCCGTATGTCCAGCATGTCGTCAACCAGCGTGATGATGCAGTCGGGACGCCAGCGGCGGATGGTGGGAATGTCGATCAGCGAAAACTGCCGGCCGCTGGTGTAGTAGGTCAGGTGCGTCGCCAGCAGGCTATGGCGCGGGTCCAGGTCCTCCATCTGCTCGGCGATGGCCAGGCCGGCGCGTTGCCAGGCTCCCAGCTGGTAGCGGGGCCGGAACGCGGCCAGGGTGCTGGCCAGGTCGTCGCCCTGCCGCGCGAACACGTCCTCGACGCTGGCGGAGAGCAACTCCCGCGGGTCCGGCCCGATCAGCGGGTCCAGGTATCCGTCGGCGCCGGGGGATGCGCTGATGTCGCCGTTGGCGCACAGGCGATCCAGCAGGTTGGCGACGACGATGTCTTTGTTGACGCCGGAGATGCCGGCCAGCAGAGCGCGCATACCTCAACGATGCCCCCTGCCGGTGCATCTGTCAAGGCAGCCGGCGTCCTGGTGGCGTTCGAGTTGGGCGCGTGTCCTAGTTCTAACGAGGGGCCTATCCCGAACACTGGACTGACCCGCCCGTAGGCCGGGCCATAGGCGGGGGGCACGGGTGCACCCACGCGGGGAGGTGTGGGTCAGGGCCACGCGGCGGCCGGGGGCATCAGAGGTCAAGTTGAGTGAATCGGATCCCCCACTCGTCGGCGATCATCGCCAGCAGCTTCTCGGGCAAGAGCTCGTGCCATGCGTCCTGTAGCGCGAACTTGTCCGTTTCGAGCTGGTATAGGATGATGAACAGTTCTGGCTGCCAGAGCAACGGGTTGGCATATTCGTTTCCACGGTGATGGCCGAGTAGCCGCTCCACCCTGTCGCGGTTATTGGAAACAAAGCCATCGACCCTGGCCTCTACCACATCCAGGTCATCCAGTACAACGTGTTCGCCGAGGAAGTCGAGCACCATTTCCGAAAGTTCACGGTCATAATCTGGTCCAACGATCTGGCGGTGATGAGGCAGCAGGATATTCAGTAGTTGTGCCCCCCGAGATTTAGGCATCGCCTCTATTTCCTCGTACGCGCGCTGGAACTCCAAATCAAATAACTCTAATAGGCCTACTAGGCGGTTGCAGATCCGCCGGATTTCGGTTGTGAGTATTTTGTCTGGCTTGTAGGACAAATCATGGGTGGTGTCGGCCCATAGGCTCTCGGCTCGGGTCATTATTTGGATTTCGCATTGCAACCCCTGGATGTTCGCATCTGGATGGGAGTATTCGACCTGAAGGTGGGTGGCTCGGTAGCCGAACCTGTCGGGATTAGCAACGGCGCGCTTATCATCGTATTCGATTGTGGTAAACAGCGGCTCGATGGCTTGTTTGACGGTCTGCTCAACGGCTTCTCGCTGCCATGGGAAATTTGCCACAACCTTGACGCCTGCTTTGTCTCCAATCTGGTCATAAGAATAGCCCTTCTTGATTGCTTTCTTAATTAGACTCTGTGGCTCTTTAGTTCTGCCGCCGATGTGGCATCGCAGATCCTGCGCGTGAAGGGCCGGCTGGATGACCCCCTCCACGACTTCAATCAGCTGTTGGTAATTTGGTCTCTCCTCTGTATACCGACGGCGGATCTCCTCCGGATCGATGACGATAGCACTAGCCACGACTCTTCGCACCAACCAAGCGATCCGTGATGGTAACCCTTAGCTGTCCGTCCAGCGCTGTGTCTTTGAACATTTTCTCATCAATTGCATCGGGAGGGCCGATCACCTTGATCCCGCTCTCAAAGTTTACGGAGATGTTCTTCAGTTTTCCCTGAATCGAATCGACATCCTTGGTGAAAGTTGCCATGGGAACGTTGCTGTTGGCAATGTGGTTTGTGAAACTCTGGCGATCCTCTCCGCGCAGGTACCTCATTGCGAACGAATCGGGATCGATCTCTTTGGCGTTGCTTTTCAATTCTGTTATCAGGGCCATTTCGTAGTCCAACCGGGCGTCTGGATCTTCGACCTCCGAATTGATCCATGTTTCGGTAACTTCATGGAAATTACGCGTATTCATACCCGGATCCACCTTCGGTTGGCATCCCAGAAATTGGTGGAGGAAGAAATTAGCCACCCCCCGAGCGGACTGATTGTCAGACACAATGCCTTCAATGTTGCTCGGATCCGTTCCATGCTGACTGAATAGGGCCGCCTTGAACACCCGGCCACGGCCTCCCGCCAGCAGTAGATCTTGCATGTATTGGACGACGAAAGTAGCACCGTCTTGGTTCTCGGTGGGAACGGCTCGTGTTCCTTCCTCGTGCTCCAATTTGGCGATAACCACTCCACCATACGCACCCACACCAACTTCGGCGATGGCTAGTATGCCCGGCGTGTTGCTCTTATTTTGCAAACCTTGCAAATGCCGGGCCATCGTTTGTGAGTCGGCCACAAAGTTCCGATGTCCCGGAGTCATGATGTTCAGCACCAACTCTGGCACCACGGAGGTAGTCCGGAGGTCGAATTCGACAACCTGCCCACGATTCACCAGCGTCTCTATCATTCGCGTCCGCAGAAATCTCATGGCTTCGTCGTCCAAATCGCATTCGGTCTCGCTCAACCTGAGTGTGTTTTGGGAATCGTTCGGACCGGCCGGAACGAAATGGAGGACGATCCTGTTGAGGGTGATTCGTGTTACGTCTATGGACATGGTTCCGCCCGCATTTTCAAAATGTTAGTCAGGCAACGAATGACGTCGTGCGGGTTCTGATCATAACATACCGCACGCCCCGGGGGCGTAAACCCATGCTTCCATAGTAAACTACCGTACACGAAACACACCTAAAACCCTCATCGTGTCGGCATACCTCGGGTAGCCTTGCGCCGAGGGAGGCGGCGGGAGTAGACCGAGGCGGTCAGGATCGCCCCGACCGTCCGCAGGGTGCGCCGTCCAATGTGGCCAACGGCGCACTCCTTTCCCCGAGGCCCTCGGCCACCCCTTGCCACCGACCCCGGCCTCGCCCCATCCTGTCGAGAACGGGAGGGCCGCATGGACTGGACTGACGAGATCAACGCCATCATCGACGACGAGGACACTGCAATTGACCAGAAGCTGGATGCCATCATCCTCGTCCTGTACCGCATCGAGCCTGCTCTCCTGGACCGTTCCGCGAGCCTTGCCGATGAGGAACTGGAGCAGGGCCTCCTGGACTTCGTCGTCCGCCGGGAGGTGGGGGAGAGTCCTGGCCCCCGCCGGACGATCCTCGTGATTGGTCAACACCCGAGCCAAGCTATGGGCATCATTTTCAGCCATACCTCACCCTCCGAACACCTCAATCCTCTTTGCCTCGCCGGCTACGCAGAGATGCTGCCAGTTCCCTGATTTCAGTCTGTGCGGGGCCAAACCAATAGTAAAGATGGCCAACCATAGCACCTATGAAAAACGCCGTCGTACGAGCCGCTCCAGGAGAAAAAGACTGTGCCCTGCCAAAGAGCGGGGGTAACCAATCCACAAATTCACTATTACCAATAAGCAACCAGACCTGAACCGTTACAAGAGCAGACACAACCATGGCCTGCGAAAAGTCTTGGCTACGAGCCAACCGCTTCACCGCTGGATCTGCTTCGCTAAGACCCAGCTTTCGAGCAACGTTCCGTTGCTTCAAACGCTGAAACATCC
>JAJDWF010000137.1 GCA_022825745.1 Dehalococcoidia bacterium
CGACTATTACACCCGCACCGTCTTCGAGATCCAGCCGGCCGTGGAAGGCGCCCAGTCCACCATCTGTGGCGGCGGACGCTACGACGGCCTGATCGAGCAGTTGGGCGGCCGGCCAACCCCCGGCATCGGCTTCGGCAGCGGCATCGAACGCCTCGCCCTGAACGTCCAGCGCGCCGAGGCCGCCGTGCCCGACGAACCGTCGCCCCGGTACCTCATCGCCACCATCGGCGAAGAGGCCCGCGTCGAGGGTGTTCGCCTGGCCAACCGCATGCGCGCCGGCGGCGTCGGCGCGATCCTCGCCAACGGCGGCCGCGCCCTCCGCGGCCAGATGCGCCAGGCCAACGCGCTGGGCGTCTCCGCCGTTCTAATCCTCGGCGAGGACGAGGTGCGCGATGGAACGGTAATGGTCCGCGACATGTCCACGTCCAGCCAGGAAGCCTTGACCATCGACGACTTCATCAACAACATGGCTGCCTAGTAATCTGCCCCCATCTCATAATTTTGGCCGGCCCGTTGGCTGGCCTTTTCTCATAGCCCAGAAAAGAACGATTTTTCCGAAAAATTGCGTCAAACATTAGTTGACATTGAACAACCGTTTGCTAGAACATACGGGCAACACAAATGCGCCTCACTCGCGCCACAGGAGAATGCTCGATTATGTTCAGCAACGCCAGCATCGCAGGAGCCACCACCGCCGTGCGAACCACCACCATCCCCGAATCCGGGCGCAAGGTCTATTATCGCGGCTACCTCATCCACGGCGAAATTCCGGGTATCTGCTACGTCATCTATGGCCGCAATGAATTCGGCCAGGTCGCCGAGCTTGGCGCCGCCCGCACCTTCCCGTCCGCCATGCGCTGGGTTGACCGCCATTGCGCCGAGATGCAACGTCCCATGCCTGTGGGAACCCGGGCCACCGACTGCTCGGACGCCAGCCACCTGCCGGCCGCCGCCTGAAGCGAGCGTAACCTATTGGCGCACCACGACGAAAATATCATCGCCTACCGTCGGGTAGTGGACCTCAGCCACCCCATCAGCCCGGATATCCCGGTCTGGCCCGGCGACCCGGCGGTGGATTTTCAGACCGTCTCCGACCTCGCTGACCAGGACTACTTCCTCAGACGGTTCAGTATGGGAGAACACAGCGGGACGCATCTCGTCGCTCCCTCCACCTACTATGACGATGGCATCGACCCCGACGGCATACCCGCCGAATCCCTGGTCGTCCCGGCTGTGGTTATTGACGCTCAGGGCCCGGCATCCCTTGACCCGGACTACACCCTGTCCGCCGGCGACATCGCCGAGTGGGAGCGGGCCAACGGGCCTATCGACCCGAATACCCTGGTCTTGCTCAACACCGGTTGGTCTCGCTTCTGGCACCGGCCGGCTCGGTTCACCAACACCGGCGACGACGGCGCAATGCACACCCCCGGATTCAGCCTCGAAGCCACTCGCTTCCTGCTGGAATGGCGCGAGGTCGCCGGCTTGGGCATCGACACCCATGGCATCGACCCGGGAGCCGACACCGGCCTCTCGGTGAGTCGTCTTGTCCTGGCGCGCCCGGCCCTGGTCCTGGAATGCCTCAACAACCTGGACCAACTGCCGCCTACCGGCGCAACCGTAGTTATCGGACGGCTGCGCCTGGCAGGCGGCAGCGGTTCCCCGGCCGCAGTCCTGGCCCTGGTTCCCTGACGATAACCCCCTACCCTTCCGGGATAGGGTTGGGGTGCGGAAGAACGGCTACAGCGCCGCCGCCCCGGCCGACGCGCAGTCCTCGTCCTCCTGGCTGGTGCCGCCGCCCACGCCACACGCTCCGACCACTGCCCCGTCGGCGATGATGGGCACCGCGCCCTGCCCGAAAATCATTTCCGAACCGGAGCGTTCCCGGATGCCCGCCGGCGTCGGCGCCGTGGCCCGGTCCTGCATCTCGCCGCTGGGCCGGCCGAACGCCGCCGACGCCACCGCCTTGCCCTGGCAACCGTAGGCCGACGCCCAGATCGCACCGTCCATCCGCTGCACTCCGATCAGACGCCCGCCGGCGTCCACCACGGCTACGCTGACCTTGATGTTCAGTTCCTCGGCTTTGGCAATCGCCGCCGCCATGACCCGGTTGCTTTCCGCTAGTGTGAGAGCCATGTCAATTCCTCCTGGTGCCGGCCTGTGTCGCCGGTGATTCGCCCGACATATTATGTCCACCGCCCCGCCGGGGCAAGCGCAACGCGGCAATCTCGAAAATCCCGATGTAACGTCACCCCGTAGGGGACCGACCCGATGGCGGGCCAAATGCTATACTGTGGCCCGACTTTTCCGAAGCGGACCGCAACCCCACCGTGCTGACTCGCCGTATCATACCGTGCCTCGACGTTGACGCCGGCCGTGTCGTCAAGGGCACGAGTTTCGTCAACCTGCGCGATGCCGGCGACCCGGCCGAGTTGGCTTCCCGGTACGATGAGGAAGGCGCTGACGAGTTGGTGTTTCTCGACATCACCGCCAGCAGCGATTCCCGCGACACCATGGTTGACGTGGTGCGTACCGTATCCGAGCAGGTCTTCATCCCCCTCACCGTCGGCGGCGGCATCCGTTCCATCGAGGACGTGCGCCGGATGCTCAACGCCGGCGCCGACAAGGTGTCCGTCAACACCGCTGCCATCAACACCCCGGAACTGGTCGCCCAGGGTTCCGCCCAGTTCGGCAGCCAATGTATCGTTACCGCCATCGACGCCCGGCGCGTCGTCCCCGGCGAATCCCATCCCGAACCGAAAGACGAGACCCTGGCCCTGGACGCTGCGTCCGGTTGGCAGGTGTACACGCACGGCGGCCGGAACCCCACCGGCCTCGACGCCGTAAAGTGGGCCGAGCGCACCGTCGCCCTCGGCTCCGGCGAAATCCTGCTGACCAGCATGGACGAGGACGGCCAGCAGGACGGCTACGATCTCCCCTTGACCCGCGCCATCTCCCGTGCCGTGCCCGTCCCGGTCATCGCCAGTGGCGGCGCCGGCAAACTCGACCATCTCTACGACGCCTTCACCGACGGCGAGGCCGACGCGGTGCTCGCCGCCAGCATCTTTCACTTCGGAACTTACTCCATCGCCCAGGCCAAGGATTTCCTCGCCGGCCGCGGCATCCCCATGCGAATCTGAGAGACGGAGCAGCAGATGAGCGCTATCACCACCGTAATCTTCGATATGTTCAACACCATAGCGCAGGACGGCCCCGAGCTCTGGCGCCAGTCTTTCGTACGGATCATCGACGAACAGCGCCTGGACACCGATCCCGAAACCCTCCGCCACGCCTGGGATTACGGCTCCAACAATTTCCGGGAGCGGCGCATCGACCCGCACGGCCCTTTCATCTCCTACCTGGACGGGTGGGCTGACGCATTCGCCCGGGCATTCGCCGACCTGAACCTCAAGGGCGACCCGCATGGCGCCTCCCAAAAGTCCATCGACGACCTGGGCACTCGCCCCATTTTCCCCGACGCGCCCGAGGCCCTTTCCATCTTGGCCCAACGCCGCCGACTTGCCGTACTGTCCAACGCCGACGACGCCTACTTGAACCCGGTAGTCGCGCGGATTCCCGCCGCCTTCTCCACCGTAATATCGTCCGAAGGCGGCCAATGCTACAAACCCGATGCCCGCCTCTTTAACATCGCCCTCAACGAATTGCAAGCCGACCCGGCCGAGTGCGTATATGTGGGCGACAAGCAGTTCGAGGACGTCAAAGGCGCACGCGGCGTCGGCATGTCGGTGGTGTGGATCAACCGCAAGGGCGAACCCCTGAACCCCGATCTCCCCACCCCGGACGCCGAAGTTCGCAACCTGCTCGAACTCCCCGACGTCCTCGACCGCCTCGCTTGACACAGAACCGTCCGACCATCCCCAACATAGGAGTTGGCCTCTATGACCCACGTAAAGCTTGATGACAAGGGCCTCGTCCCCGCCATTGCCCAGGACATCAACACCGGCCAGGTCCTCATGCTGGGCTATATGAACCCCGGCTCCCTCAAGCGCACCGTCGAAGGAACCCAGGTCTGGTTCTACAGCCGCAGCCAAGAAGACCTCTGGCACAAGGGCGAGGTTTCCGGTAACTACCTCAACCTCCGCGAGTGGTACGTTGACTGCGACGCCGACACCATCCTGCTCAAGGTCGAACCCGACGGCCCCACCTGCCACACCGGCGAACCCACATGCTTCTTCACCCGCATGGACGACCTGCCCGAGGAATACACCGCATCCGAGGGCGGCCCCCGGGTCCTGGACGAGCTTTTTGCCATCATCAAGGACCGGCAGCGGGAAATGCCCGAGGGCAGCTACACCGCTCAACTACTCGCCGAGGGCACCAGCCGCGTCGCCCAGAAAGTTATCGAAGAGGCTGGCGAAACCGCCCTGGCCGCCGCCACCGGCGACGCCGAGAACATGCCCGGCGAAATCGCCGATCTCCTCTACCACACCCTCACGCTCATGGCCTCGGCCGGCGTATCCCCCAACGCCGTCTGGGAAGAACTCCGCAACCGCCGCGGCTAGAGAGCCGCCCCGTCCACCGTCAGGTCAGGGATGGGTTCCCCGCCCGCATACCGCCGCCACGCACCATCCCGGTACACGGTCACATTCCCGCTACCCAACGCCGCCGCGCCGACGGGCTCCAGCAACACCCCCGAACCGCCGTCTATCCCCAGCACGGTCAGGCCGACGTACTCCCGACCTGCAAGTTGGCTTAACACCGCCTCCGGGTCACTCCGCTCGTGGTGCGGCAGCGTCATCACGTTCGGCACCATGTTCAAGCCCGGCGACACCTGAGACCCGGCCGACGGCCGGCGCATCACCGCGCCCAGCACCATCGCCCCTGCGCTGGACCCGGCCCATATCGTCCCCGCCGCGTTGGCCGCACCCACCGCATCCAGCAACAACGATCCCGCCAGCACTGCATGCAAATGCTCCGGGCTGCCGCCCGTAAAGTAGATAACGTCCGCGCCGTCCAGCTGCGCCGCAATCCGCGGGTTCTCGGCTTCAGCCCGCTGATTGACATCCACGCTGTAAGCGTCCGCCCCCAGCCCACTGAAATGCCGAATGCCATTCGACGCCGCCAGTTGCGGGTTTTCGTAGGCCGCCGCCGTTGGTATGATAGCCACCCGGGGCGCGTTCTTGCCCGTGAGTTGCAACACGTGGCGGTCCATCCCCACGGACGCCGGCCTGAATTCGTCGCCGCCCACCAGCAAAATCCGCCGTTCCAAATTCGTCACCCGCTTGCGCCCGTTTCATGGGGGAAAGATGTTCGAGTTTATACATCACGTCCGCATCCTTGTCCACGACGCCGACGCCATGGCCGCCTACATCGAAGAAAACTTCGGCATGACTCCCGTCAAAATCGAGGTCTATCCCGCCCGCGGCATGAAGAACGCCATCTTCAAGGTGGGCCAGACCAACGTGGAATTTACCGAACCCCTGGACCCCGATTCGGCAATGGGGCAGTACCTCAAGACCTTTGGCCCCGGCCCCTACCACATGGCCTTTGGCGTGAACGATATCGCCGACAAGGCTGCCCAGTTGGCCGCCAAGGGCAACGAAATGCGTGGCGAAAACGGCATGTCCCGCAGCGCGGAGGGCTACATGACCGCCAACATCGCCCCAACCAGCGCCTTGGGCTTCCCCTTCCAAATCGCGGAAGGCTAAAAGACAGCGCCCACCGAGACAGTGCTAACATATACGCCCCTTTCATTCATTCCACTTGATCGGATCCCACCATGCTAGTCAGAGACACCATTGCCAACGCGGTCGCCGCCGCCCTGGAAAAGGCGAGCAGCGACGGCGCGATCAACGTCGATTCCGTCCCCGAGATTGAGGTCGAGCGACCCAACAACCCCGACCACGGCGACTTTGCCACCAACCTGCCCCTGCGTCTCGCCAGGGCCGCCCGCGCCAATCCCCTGCAGCTTGCCCAACTGATCGCGGAGCGCATCGAAAGCGCGCCCGAAATCGACAGCGTGGCTCCTGCGCCTCCCGGCTTCATCAACTTCAAGCTCAGCGAGTCCTGGCTCCAGCAGCAGATCGAAGCCGTCCGCGCCGCCGGCGATTCCTTCGGCGCGTCCGACATCGGCGCCGGCCGCAAGGTCATGGTGGAGTTCGTCAGCGTCAACCCCACCGGCCCGGTGCACGTCGGCCACACCCGTGGCGCAGTGCTCGGCAGCGCCCTCGCCAACACCCTGGCCGCCGCCGGCTACGACGTCACACGCGAGTATTACGTCAACGACGGCGGCTCGCAGATGGAAGCCTTCTATCGCTCGGTTTGGACCCGCTACCGCCAGGCCCTGGGCCGCGATGCGGAGATGCCGGAGAACGGCTACCAGGGCGAGTACATCGCCGATCTCGCCACCGAGATTATCGACTCCGAGGGCAACCATTACCTGGACCAGGCTGAAGCCACCGCCGTCCGCGAAATCGGCGACGTGGCCCGCGACAAGATGGTCGCCTTGATCCGCAACGACATGGACGCCATCGGCGTGACCTTTGACAACTGGTTCAGCGAACGCTCGCTTTTCCAGAACCCGGCCTCCGCACCAAGCGACTACGACCGGGCAATGGCCCGCTTGCGCACCGGCGGTCATCTCGCCGAGCACAGCGGCGCGCTCTGGTTCCTTTCTACCGCATTCGGCGACGAGCGCGACAACGTCGTGGTGCGCTCATCAGGCGAGCATACCTATTTTGCCTCCGACATCGCCTACCACTACAACAAGTTCGCGGAGCGCGGTTTCGACCGCGTTATCGACATCTGGGGCGCTGACCACCAGGGCCACGTGCTCCGCATGAAGGCGGCCGTGCAGGCGTTGGGCATCGAGCCGGACAACCTCACCGTTCTCATCTCCCAGATGGTCACCCTGAAGCGCGGCGATGAGACTGTCCGCGCTTCCAAGCGCACCGGCGATTTCGTCACCCTGCGCGAACTGGTTGACGAGGTTGGCATGGACGCCTGCCGCTACTTTTTCCTAGCCCGCGCCGCCTCCACCCAGATGGAGTTTGACCTTGAACTCGCCACCCGGGAATCATCAGAAAACCCGGTGTACTACGTCCAGTACGCCCACGCCCGCAACGCCAGCATCCTCAACCTCGCCGCCGAGCGGGGCATCGACTACGGCGCCGGCGACGTCAGCCTGCTCACCCATCCCAACGAGCTGGAACTGATCCGCACCATGCTGCGGCTGCCGGAACTCGTCGTCCAGGTCGCCGAAAACCTGGAACCGCATCACCTCCCTCACTACGCCATGGAGTTGGCGACGGCGTTCCATCACTTTTACGAGAATTGCCGCGTCATCTCCGCCAACCAGGAAGACAACGATCTGACCCTGGCCCGCCTCAAGTTGGTGGCCGCCGCCCAGGTCGCCTTCCGCCGCACCCTGGCCCTCATGGGCATGTCCGCCCCCGACCGCATGGAACGGAGCTAGTTCTACGGGGAGTTAGTTCTACGGATCGAAGTTAGTTTTCCGGAAAAATCGTCAATCAGGCCTGGCGCCAAACTTGCCCCTGCCCGGTGCCGGGTGTATATTGGGCGGCCTATGGTATCAATTATTCCTGTTAGGCAGGCCGGCTGATGGGCATCCTGCTGCGCATCATCGGGATGGCCTCCCACTACCCAATGCGGTTGGGCTTGGCCTACGCGTCCGCGTTGGCGGCAATCGGTTTTTCGCTGGCCCTCCCCTGGCTGTTCGGCAACGCCATCGACCTGATGGTCGGGCGCGACGCGGACACCGGCAAGTTCATTGTTCAGGACTTCTCCCTGGCGGCCCTGGTTTTCTTCGGCGTCGGCATCCTTGCCGTCAGCCTGGGCCGCGGCTTCTGCGACTTCGCTCGCACCTACACCACCGAATCCCTTTCCCAAAAAGTCTCGTTCGATTGCCGCAACCTGCTCTACGACAAGCTGCAAAACGTCAGCTTCGCCTTCCACGACAAGGAACACACCGGCGACCTCATGTCCCGGGCCACCGCCGACGTGGAGGCCATGCGCCGGTTCGTCAACCTGGGCATGATCCGCTCCCTGGACGTGGTGGTTCGCATCTTCGCCATCCCGTTCATCCTCTTCTTCCTCAACTGGGAACTGGCCCTGATCAGCATGATCTTCGTGCCGGCCATCGTCCTGCGCTCCACCTTCGTGATGCGCGCCCTGCGCCGCAAGTGGCTCCACGTGCAGCAGGTCATGGGCGAATCCGTGACGGTGCTCCAGGAAAACCTGGCCGGTATGCACGTGGTCAAAGCCTTCGCGTCCGAGGACTTCGAGCGGCGCAAGTACAACCGCAAGGCTGAAGAACTCCGCGTGGAGTACTTCGACGCCGAGCGGATGCAGGGCACCAACAGCGCGTGGATGACCCTCTACTTCACCTTCGCCCTGGGCGTCGTCCTCTGGTACGGCGGCTGGCAGGTGGTAGACGGCAATCTCACGCCCGGCGACCTCGCCAAGTTCTTCCTGTACCTGAACCAGTTGACCTTCCCCATCCGCGCCTCGGCGCAGATTATCAACACCTTCTCCCGCGCCATGTCGTCCGGCCAGCGCCTTTTCAACGTCCTGGACACCGTTTCCCCCGTGTCTGAGCGTCCCAACGCCCGCGACATGGGACGCCCCGAAGGGCACGTCCGGTTCAACAAGGTGGGGTTCTCTTATCAGGACCGTTCGCCCGCCCTGCTCGAGGTCAACCTTGACGCCAAGCCCGGACAGGTCACCGCGATCCTGGGCGCCCCCGGCAGCGGCAAGACCACCGTCGTCAACCTCTTGCCCCGCTTCTACGACGTAACCGACGGCGAAATTACTGTCGACGGCGCCGATATCCGCGATTTCACGCTGCAATCCCTGCGCCACAACGTCGGCATCGTCCACCAGGACGTGTACCTGTTCAGCGCCAGCATCCGCGACAACATCGGCTACGGCGTCAAGGACGCCACCCACGAGGACATTGAGCGCGCCGCCAAGGTAGCCCAGTTGCATGAGCAGATCATGTCCCTGCCCCACGGCTACGACACCTGGGTCGGCGAGCGCGGCACCACCCTCTCCGGCGGCCAGCGGCAGCGACTTTCCATCGCCCGCACTATCTTGATCGACCCGCCGGTGCTGATCCTTGACGACT
>JAJDWF010000038.1 GCA_022825745.1 Dehalococcoidia bacterium
AGGGGGCGCGGATGGGGTAGAGGTGTCGCCAGCGGATGTTGGTCCAGCGGATGCGGTTGAAGTCGATGGGATTGCCGGGGTTTTCGGCGTTCCACACGACCAGGTACTCGGCGTAGCGGGCCAGGAAGTCGTTCATCTGCTCGGGACAGGTAATGAGATGCTCCATTGAGGGGCTGCGACGGGCGGCCTTTTCCCGCTGCTCATCGTCCAGGACGTTGCCATCACAGTCGTGGAGGCGGTCTTCACACACGCAGGGGAAGTGATGGGTCCTGTAGTACACCGGGCCATGCTTGCTGAATTCGATGAGTTCGGCACGGCGTTGGGCTTCCAGTTCTTCAGGGGTCAGCTGGGCAGGTTCAGGTTCAGCGGCGGCTTCCTGGGTGTCAGCGTCGTCGGGCAGGTAGTCGAAGCCGCGTTGGAGGAGTTCTTTGGCGGCGGAGAGGCGGTGGCAGGGTTTGAAGTCGGTGAGTTCGCCCTGCATGACGTTGAGCAGGAACCGGACGGCGATGCGGCCATCGTCGGTTTCCTCACGGACGATTTGGGCCAGCTCAGACCGGACGCGGTGGGCGGCGCTTTGGGACTCGGATTGCCGCGGCGCTTGAGGTTGGGAGCGGGATTCGCGCTGGCGTGGGCGTTGGGCGGCACGGGCGCGGTCGATGACGGTCTGGGCCTGGTCGAAGCCGAGCTTGACGAGGAGTCGAGCGGCGTCGATGCGGTGGCAGGGCTTGAAGTCCGGGAGATCGCCGTCCATGGCGGAGACGAGGAAGCGGACGATGAGTCGGCCGTCTCCGGTTTCCTGGGCGATGATGTCGGCGAGGTTGGACATATATTCTATTTTAGGCGTGCGGGTAATGGATGGCAAGGGGGGAATGTCATTGTCGGAATCGGAATTTCTGGGATTTGCGAGGATGCGGTGGCGTCGGTTGGCAGTGTGTGGGCCGGCTGTTAGACTGGCGACGGGTGAGAGAACGGAGAATCGAATCGGCCGGGACAGGTCCAGGGACTGCCGGAGGTGGCGAGATGATACGCATGGGAGCTACGGGTTCGATGGCGCATCTGGACCTGTGCAAGGCGCTGGAAACGGTGTTCCGCAGGAACGGCGTTGAGTTCGACTGGGTGCTTTACTCCGGCTACGACGAGATGGTGGACGCTTTCGTGCGGGGAGAAATCAACCTGGCGTGGAACGGGCCGCTGTCCCACGTCAAGATGCGGCGGGCGCTGGCGGACGGCGCGCCGGTGCTGGCGCTGCGGGACGTGGACGTGGGGTTCACCACCAGGTTCATTACGCGGGCCGATTCGGGCATAGACACGGTGGACGACCTGCGGGGCAAACGGTTCGCGTTCGCGGCGCGGGACTCGGTGGAGGCGGGACTGCTGCCGGTCTATTTCCTGAAACAGATGGAGATTGTCCCGTCGCAGGCGCTGGCGGCGGCGGACTTCTATGACCAGCGGACGGCGCAGCACAGCAACGACCAGGTGGACGTGGCGTTGCAGGTGCTCAACCAATCCTATGACGCCGGCGCCATCAGCGCGCGGGCAATGGCATCGCTGGCCGACGCGCACGGCATCGACACCGGTGAGCTGCGCGTGTTCTGGAGCAGCCCGGGGTACAGCCACTGCTGCTTTACGGCGCGGCCCGAGGTGGATGCCGACGAGGCGGCGCAAGTTACCGCCGCGCTGGTGTCGGTGGACGGCAGCGACGAGGTCGGGCGGGCCGTGCTGAAAGCGGAGGCGTGCGACCGGCTGGTGGCGGGGATTGACGACGGCTGGGAGTTGGTGGAGGCGGCGGCGCTGGCGGAAGGGCTGATTTGATCTACTTTATCCAGGAGTTGACGGATCCAGGAGTTGACGGTTTGAGTGAGAAGATTGGTTTCATCGGGTTAGGGCGCATGGGGTTGCCCATGTCGTACAACCTGCTGCGGGCGGGGTATGACCTGACGGTGCATAACCGGAGCCAGGAGAAGGTGCGGCAGATTGCGGACGCCGGGGCTACGGCGGCGACGTCCACGGCCGAAGTGATGGCAGGGTGCGATATCGTGCTGGCCTGCCTGCCCGACGTGGCGACCTGCGAGGAGGTGCTGCTGGGGGATGGCGGCGCGCTGCCCAACGCCCGGCCGGGGCAGATCATCGTGGATCACAGCACCGTGGGGGCGTCAACGTCCAGAGCGTGCGCGGCGGCGGCGGAAGCGCGGGGCGCGATGTTCCTGGACGCGCCCATTAGCGGCGGCACCGAGCGGGCCACCGACGGCACGCTGACCATCATGGTGGGCGGGCCGGACGAGGCATACGCGCGGGCCCAGCCGGCCTTTGACGTGATGGGCGCGGTGGTGCGCCACGTCGGGCCGACCGGGTCGGGCACTGCGGCCAAGCTGGTCAACCAGCTGCTGGTGGGCGTCCACAAGGTGGCGGCGGCGGAGGCGATGCTGCTGGCAGCAAAGTCGGGAGCAGACCCGGCTTTGGTGTTTGAGCTGGTGAACTCCGGCTGGGGGCAGAGCTTCATCCTGGGGCGCAATGCGCCGGCCATGCTGGACCGGGACTTTGAGGGAATCCGGACACAGGTGCGGGTGTTCCTGAAGGACCTGGGATTGATACAGGAAATGGCGCGGGACCTGGAAACGCCGATACCCGGCGGCGACCTGGCTTACCGGCTGTTCAGCGAGGCCGTTGAGCAGGGACTTGGCGATATGGACGGGGCGGCCATCGTGCTGCCCATGGAAGAAGAAGCCGGGTTCCAAATCCAGCGGAAGTAAATTGCATCGATGCACAGGATTGACAGGATGAATCGGGAGTTTTGATGATGACCGACGAAAAGATTGTTTATTTCAACGGGGCGATGACGCCGGCCAGCCAGGTGGGGCTGTCCATCTACGACCGGGGGTTCCTGTACGGCGACGCGGTGTTCGACGCCACGCGCACCTTCGGCGGCAAGACGTTCCGGCTGGACCGGCACATCGACCGCCTGTACAACTCCCTGCGCTACCTGCGAATCGACGTTGGAATGAGCAAGGCGGAGATGACCGAGGCCACGGAGGCGGTGGTGGCGCACAACTATCCGCTGCTGCCGGCCGGCCAGGACATGTGGGTGATGCAGCGCATCAGCCGGGGCGTGGAGGCGCCGGACCGCGCCGGCGGGTTGGAACCGACCATCATCATCGAGAGCCACGCCATACCCTTTGCGGCGCGGGCCGCGCTGTACCGCGACGGGGCGCGCATCAACACCCCGTCGGTGCCGCGCATCCCGCCGCGCTTCTTGAGTCCCCGGGCCAAGACCCACAACTACCTGAACCTGATCATGGGGGAGCTTGAGGCGCATGGCGAGGACCCGGACGCCTGGGCCATCCTGCTGGACGAGTTCGGCAACCTGACCGAGGGACGCGGCAGCAACGTGTTCCTGGTGAAGGATGGCGTCGCCATGACCCCCAAGTCGCAGTACGTGCTGGAGGGCGTGACCCGCAACCAGACGCTGGAACTGGCCGCCGGGTTGGGCATCCCAACCGTCGAATGCGACATTGACCTGTACGATGCCTACACCGCCGACGAGGCGTTTTTGACCTCCACCAGCCTGTGCATCTGCCCGGTGTCGGGAGTGAACGGCTCGCCGGTAGCGGACGGCAAGGTGCCGGGCCCGGTGACGCACCAACTGATGACGGCGTTCAGCGACCTGGTGGGCATGGACTTTGCCGAGCAGTACCTGGCGCACCTTTAGTCTGACCACACCTCACCAACACTCGGAGTTACACCATGACTGAATACCTGCCCGGCATCGTTGAACCCAACCAGGAAGCGCAGCAGTTGGCGACCGATTTTGCGTTCACGGAGGGGCCGCTTTGGCATCCGGATGGCTACTGGCTGTTTGTGGACCTGCGCCGGGAGCCGCCGGTGATTCACCGGATGTCGCCGGCTGGGGGTACGCCCGACATCATCCGGGAGCCCAGCGGGGGCACCAACGGGATGACGTTTGATTTGCAGGGCCGGCTGCTGATGTGCGAGGGCGACAACCGGCGGATCACGCGGATGGAGGCTGACGGCACCATCAACGTGGTGGCCGACCGCTGGGACGGCAAGCGTTTTCACCGGCCCAACGACATCGTGTGCCGGAGCGACGGCAGCATCTACATCACCAACCCCAGCGGGCGCGTTCCCGAGGAAGATCAGGAGATTGAATGGCCCGGCACCATCCACCGGATAGCCACTGATGGTACGGTGGAATTGTTGGCCCACGATATCGACTTTCCCAACGGCATCGCGTTCTCGCCCGACGAGTCGGTGCTCTACGTGTCCAACACGCGCAAGCTGGGCGAACGGCCCGACCAGTATTGGGACGGCGAGGTCAAGCAGAACCAGTACATCCAGGCTTACGACGTGGCGGCCGACGGATCCCTCAGCAACAGCCGGATGTTCGGCAGCATGGCGTCGGCGGAGGACGGTGTGCCCGACGGCATGAAAGTGGACGCCGAGGGTCGGGTGTACTGCACCGGCTCCGGCGGCGTATGGGTGTTCGATGCCGCTGGTGAGCACCTGGGGATCATACGGGTGCCGGAGATTCCGGCCAACTGCGCGTTCGGCGGGCCAGACTTCCGCACCATGCTGTTCACGGCGCGGACTTCGGTGTACAGCCTGCGGATGACGACGCCGGGGGCGGCGTTGCCCAAAGCGTAGATTTTCACCCTCACCCCCGTATCAAGTACGGGGCAGGCTCTGACCCCTTCCCATCAAGAGAGAGGGGACACGAGAGGAAGCATGAGAGAGTTTGATGCCATAGTCATCGGGGTTGGCGGAATGGGCAGTTCCGCCGTTTATCACCTGGCGCGGCGCGGGTGGCGCGTGCTGGGGCTGGAGCAGTACGACATCCCCAACGAGATGGGGTCGTCGCACGGGATCAGCCGCATGATCCGGCTGGCGTACCATGAAGATCCGTCGTATGTTCCACTGCTGTATCGTGCTTATGAGCTTTGGCATCAGCTGGAGAACACCGCCGGCGAAAAGCTGCTGGTCACCACGGGATGCGTGCGCGGCGGTGTGGGCGCGAACAAACTGCTGGAGGGTTCGCTGGCGACGGTTACCGAGCACCATCTGCCCTACCGGATGTTGAGCGGGCCTGAGGTGAACCAGGAATGGCCCGGGTACCAACTGCCGGAGGACGCCGAAATGCTCTACGAGCAGCAGGGCGGGTTCGTCCTGTCGGAGCGGTGCATCGTGGCGCACGTCTCGGCGGCGCTGGACCTGGGCGTTGAGGTACACGGACGGGAGGCCGCGCTGGACTGGGAACCTACCGCCGGAGGTGGTGTGGTCGTCACCACGGACAAGGATACCTACACGGCGCGGCGGCTGGTGGTGACGGCGGGCGCGTGGGCCGGCAAGGTTGCGCCGGAGGTTGCCGACAACGCCGTGCCGGAGCGGCAGGTGTTGGGATGGTTCGCACCGTACCGCCCGGAACTGTTCAAGCCGGAGACGTTCCCCGTGTTCGGCATGGAAGTTGAGGAAGGCCGGTTTTACGGTTTCCCGTCCTACGGCATACCGGGGTTCAAGCTGGGGATGTTCAACCACTTCCGCGAGCAGGTTGACCCCGACACCATGGACCGGGAGCCGAACGCGCGGGACGAGGCGGCGCTGCGGCAGTTCACCGAACGCTACTTCCCGGAAGCGGCGGGGCCGACGCTGGCGCTGAAAACCTGCATGTTCACCAACACGCCCGACGAGCATTTCATCATCGACACGCTGGCGGAACATCCGCAGGTGTCGGTGGCGGCGGGCTTTTCGGGCCACGGGTTCAAGTTCAGCAGCGTGATCGGCGAGATCATGGCCGATTTGGCTGAGCATGGCTCCACCGAGCACGACATTGGGCTGTTCCGGCTGGGGCGGTTTGATAACCAGGGATAACAGCGGCCGGTGATCTGGGTACTGGTGGCAATCGGCGGCGCGGCCGGGTCCGTGTTGCGCTACGCTGCGAACCGGGTGGCCGCCCATTACTTCGGCGCCGACACGGTGGTGGGCATCTTCGCGGTCAACGTGGTCGGGTCGTTTGCGCTGGGCTTCCTGGCGACCGTATTCATCCAGCGGTCCGGCCTGCCCGTCGAACTGCGGGCGATGGCAACCGTGGGCTTGCTCGGGGGATTCACCACGTTCTCGACGCTGGCCTACGATGGTGTCCGGCTGCTCTCCGGCGGCGAGTATATGCGGGCCGGCTTGTCGTTGGGGGCGAACGTGGTTATCGGATTGCTGGCGGCCTGGCTGGGAGTAATTGCCGGGCGCGCGGCCGGTTGACGGCGTTGCCGGGGCACTGCCCCGGTGATAGAATGCTCGCCGTTATGTTCAGCGAACTCCTGATACAGACCCACGCGGACGAAAGTAATGCCTGACTTTGACGATTATCTGATCGTAAGCGAATTCCCGGAGAACTCAGTCGAGCGGATGGTGGTGGCATTCAGGGGCTGGCCGGATGCGGGAGACGCCGCCACCGCCACGCTCAACTACCTGCTGACCACGTTCAACGCTGAAAAGTTCGCCGAGATTGATCCGGAAGAATTTTTCAACTTCGCCCAGGAGCGACCGCGCTCCACCCGCGGCAAGGACGGCACGCGGCATCTGCAATGGCCGGCCAACGAGTTCTACCTCTGGCGGGGGAGTGCAAACTCGCCCCCGGTGGTGTTGTATCTCGGTACGGAGCCGCACCTGCGCTGGCGCACGTTTTCATCCCTGGTCGCCGACGTAGCGCGGCGGTGCGGCGTGAAGTCGGTGGTGCATATCGGCGCCCTGCTGGACGCGGTGCCGCATACGCGAGCGATACGATTCACCGGAACGTCCACCAATCGCAACATCCAGGCAAGCTTCGACAAGAGCAGCATCCGGTCGTCCAACTACCAGGGGCCGTCGGGAATTACGCTGCCGATCTCCGAGTCGTTGGCGGCGCGCGGCATCAGCTACACTTCGTTGTGGGGCCACGTCTCTCACTACCTGCACGCTACGCCGAATTTTCGGGTCAGCCTGGGCCTGGCCCGGTACCTGTCGGATATGCTGGCGATGCCCATCGACCTGGGAAAACTGTACAGCATGGCCGACGCTTTCGACCGCGAAGTGGAAAAGGTGATTGCCGAGGACGAACAACTGGGCAAATACATCCTAACGCTGGAGGAGCGCTACGACGCGGCCAGCGAAAGCAGGGAAATGCCCAATCCGGCCGAGCTGGTCATGGAACTGGAACAGTTCCTGCGGGCCGAACGGGGCGGCGGGCTATAGATAGATGGCGGGTTGCCGGCCAATCGGCGGGGCGGTATAGTCAAAGCCGACCCTGATTCTGTGGTTGAGAGGTCGCCCCTTGATGATTTTTGACTGGCCGGCCCGTATGCGGCAAATGGCCGATTTCGTGGGATTCACCGATGATGACCTGGAGCTGCTCAGGGCCAGCGGGCCGTTGCTGATCGACCGCGCCGACGACCTGGCCGCTGCCGTTTACGAGCACTTCCTGTCTTACCCGGCGACGGCTCGCTATTTCCTGACCCGGGACGGCGAGGTCAACGAGACCCGGCTGACCCGGCGCAAGCACAGCCTGGCCCGCTGGCTGCGCAACAGCATCGAGTTCAACATCGACGAGCAGTTTCCCGTCTTCCTGCTGGCGGTGGGAGTGGTGCACAGCAACCCGCCGGCGCCGGCCGGGCGTCACGGTTCCGTGCCGGCGCGATTTATGACCGGCACCATTTCGTTCATCCAGACGCAGATCGCGTCCACGCTGGCGGAGGAGATGGACGACCCGACGGCAGCCATGCGCACGGCCATCGCCTGGAACAAGATGCTGATGCTGCAACTGGACGTGTTGCTGGCCGGCTACATAACCGAAACGCCCACACCGCCGCGTCCGGACGCTCCGCTGATGGACGATGACGGAAGGGAAATCGAGCCGGAAGTCACCGTTACGCCCGACAGCAGCCGTCGTAACGGTTCCCCACAGACTCACCAGGAGAATTAGCATGACCAAGGTATTGGTAATCCAGGGCGCCGGCATGAACATGCGCGGCAAGGTGCAGGTCGAGATTTTCGGCCCCAACACGCTGGACCAGATCAACGAGCAGATCCGCGGCTACGGCGAGAGCTTGGGCGTGGACGTGAAGATTGTGCATTCCAACGTTGAGGGCGAAGTGGTGAACGCGCTGTACGACGCCTGGGAGGAGGGTTACGACGCGTGCCTGATCAACCCGGCCGGCTACACCACGGGCAACGGCCCGCTGCGGGGCGCGATTCAGCAGGTGCCGATGCCGGTGATCGAGGTGCACGCCAGCAACCCGACGGCGCGGGGCACGGTTTCGGCGGTGCTGCCGGTGAGCAAGGGGTGCGTGTACGGGTTCGGGGTGTACGGCTACTACCTGGCCCTGGAAGCGGTGAAGCACACCGCGGAATAGAAAAAGGGCGGGTTTGAAACCCGCCCCTGCCGTTGCCGCGTTATGTCCGGCTACTCGCAGCGGAGGCAGCGGACGTCCTTGAACACGGTGTCGTGGATGCCGGGGTTGGTGATCAGGTAGTCCATGATGATGCGGACGACCTTGCCCTCGTCGGCGATGTTGTACTTCTCTTTGGACGTGTTGATGAGCCCGATATGCTCGGCGTTGACGTCAACGGTGAGTGCGGTTTTGGTGCCTGCCATTTCCATTCGCTCCTGACAGAATAGGGTGTGCCCGACCGGATCGTCGCCGGGTGTGCCAGCATAGCATAAAGCCCCCCGCAAGTGCGGAGGGCCGTTAGTTTGCTGGTACCCCGGATGGGCTTCGATCCCATGATCTCCACCTTGAAAGGGTGGCGTCCTTGACCAGGCTAGACGACCGGGGCATGAGCGTCACTGAATGACGTGCAGTAATTTTACCACACAACCCGCGCCTACGGATAAACGGCGAGGGCTTCCAGGGACATTTCCTCGGGGAAACCGCACATGAGGTTCATGTTCTGCACGGCCTGGCCGGCGGCGCCCTTGACCAGGTTGTCCAGGCAGCTGATGACGATGAGGCGGTTGGTGCGCGAGTCAACCACCGGATACACCAGGCAGTGGTTGTTGCCGAGGGTCTGCTTGGTCTGCGGCGGCGCGTTGGTTACCTGCACGAATGCGTCGTCCGCGTAGAAGTCCAGGTACAGCTGCCGGATGCGCTCGGAGGCGTCGGGGTCCTGGGCGACGTCGGGATTCAACGGCGCGTAGCAGGAACTCAATATGCCCCGGGTCATGGGGATCAGGTGGGTGAGGAAGGTGAGGTTGACCGGGGAGTCGGACATGGTGTCCAGTTCCTGGCTGATTTCCGGCAGGTGGCGGTGACCGTTGACCGAGTAGGCCATGACGTTCTCGTTCACTTCCGAGAAGTGGGTCGTCATGCTCAGGGTGCGACCGGCGCCGGAGACGCCGGACTTGCTGTCCACGATGATGTCGCCGCTGATCAGTCCGTGCCGGATGGCAGGGGCGAGAGCGAGGATGGCGCTGCTGGGATAGCAGCCGGGGTTGGCCACCAGGCGCGCGTCAGCAACGGCGTCCCGGTTCAGCTCGGTGAGGCCGTACACCGCCTCTTCCAGGTAGGTCGGGTCAGGGTGATCGACGCCGTACCACTGGGAATACACGTCGGCCTGCTTGAGGCGGAAATCGGCTGATATGTCCACCACCTTGACGCCCTGCTCCAGCAGGGGGATGCAGGCTTCCGCGCTGGCCTTGTGGGGCAACGCCGAGAAGACGAGGTCCAGCTCATCGCAGAGGTCGGCGGTGATGTCCATTTCCATGTTGTCCAGGTGGGGAAACACCTGGCCCAGGGGTTGGCCGGCGGCGCTGCGTCCGGTGACCGACGCGATTTCCACTTCGGGATGGTGGCGCAGGATGCGGACGAGTTCGCAGCCGGCGTATCCGGTAACGTTGATGATGCCAACTTTGAGGTTTCCGGCTTTCACGGTTGAAGCTCCTTCACGACTTGGGTGTGGGGGACGGGCGTGGGTTCAGCGGACTTGCCGCCGCGTCGCCTGCGTCCGGGAGCCTGACCGTCAGGGCGGTCGGAGTCGGCGGAGATGTTAGCGGTGTCGTTGGCTGCGGCTGCGGCCTCCTGGATCGCCTTTTCATCGCGAGCCGGGCAACCGTAGTTGACGACGCAAGCGCCGCACAGGGGGCGTTGCGCCTTGCAAACCTTGCGGCCGTGGGTGATCAGAGCGGCGTGGAAGGGATAGACGTCCTCGGGAGGCATGGCGGCCTCCAGGATCTCATGGGCCTTGTCGGCATTGACCTTGGGGCCGATGAATCCCAGACGCTGGCTGACCCGGAAGATGTGGGTGTCCACGGCCATGGCGGGCATACCCAGCGAGAAACTGAGGATGATGCCGGCCGACTTGGGGCCGATGCCGGGCAGCTGACGCAACCAGGCGCGGGCCTCGTCCATGGGCATTTCGGCCAGGAACGTGAGATCCAGGGAACCGTCGTTGAGTTCCAATATCCGGTTCAGCACGGTCTTGATGCGCGGAGCCTTGATCCTGGCCAACCCGCCGCCGGAGATGGCATCTTCGATGTCGTCCACGTCGGCAGCGGCGACGGACTCCAAAGTACCGAACCGTTCCATCAGGGTGCGGAAAGCGCGCTCGGAATTGAGGTCGGACGTGTGCTGGGACAGGATGGTGAAGGTAAGCTCGTGGGCCGGATCGAGGCGCGGCTCGTTGGCAAACGGCCCGTGCTCATCGGTCAGCAGCCGGATGGCGTCGGAGATGGTTACGCCGGGCTTTCTGGCGCGCCGCGAGCGGCGGGTGGTGGCGGCTTTCCGTGGTGGCATTTGGCTTTTTGCCGGCTACAAAAATCGGGTTCTACGACAGGGTGATTTTAGCACAGCGCCAATCAGCACGGCACCCTTCGAAAGGCTACTGCCAGAGGCGGACGTTCCGCAGGATGAGCGGGAGGGTGAGGGGAGGGTCAGGAGGCGCGGGCGCGGGTGGTGGTCGGGGCGTTGGGGGCGCGCGGCGACGGCCGGGTGATCAGCGGCGTCAGGAACAGGGTGGGCAGCGAAATGGCGATGCAAACCAGAGCGTTGAGGGTTATCGACCACCTGATGCCGATGGCGTCGCCCAGCAAGCCCATAATCAGGACGCCCGGCGGGGTGCCGATGCCGATGCAAAGGCTCATCAGGCCCACCATGCGCCCGCGCATTTCGGGCGGGGACGACCGCATGGTGATAGTGCTCTGCATCGTCCCGAAGCACGAAAGGCCGATGCCGCTGACGACGAGCAATGCGAAGGTGGCGGGATACCACGGGATCCAGGCAAATATGGTGGACGTGACCATGACGGTGAAGGCGCCGGCGGCAAAGTAGCGGCCGTGGTAGCGGATGGTGCCGATGGTCGCCAGGATGCCGGCCATGACCAACTGCCCCAGGGCTTCGGACGCCGCCAGGATGCCCACCAGCGTTTCACCGACTTTGAGGTAGTCGCGCCCGATTGCCGGCACGAACTGGCGGGCGGGGAAGGCCATGGCGTTAATCATGATCGTGATGAACAGCATCCCGATCAATTGGCGGTGATTGAACGCTTCCCGAACCACGTCGCCCAGGCTGTTCCAGATGGGTTCGGCGCGCCACTCTCGCTCGACCCTGGGGATTCGCACCCGTATCGCCAGCAGCATGGCCACGGAGTGGAGGGCCACCACGACGGCGTAGGCCCACACGTAGCCGGCATAGTGGGGCCAATAGTAGCCAACGTGCTCGACCAGGAACCCGCCGGCGAACGGGCCGAGCATCCGCCCCATGGTCATGCTGATGGAGTCGATGGACAGCGCGTTGACGACGCGCCGCTCGCCGACGATGTCGTACACGGCAGTGCGGCGGGCCGGGTCTTCCAAAGCGCGGCTGACGCCCTGGAGAAACATTGCGCAAAAAACGTGCCACGCCGCGATGTATCCGAACATCAGCAGGACGAACAGGGCGATGCCGGCCGCCCACTTGATGGCCAGTGAGATCACCCAGATCTTCTTGCGGTCAAAGCGGTCGGCGATGATGCCGGTGAAGGGCGAGAAGAAGGGGCGCGGGATGTTCTCGAAGGCCAGGACCAGGCCCAGCATCAACGCGCGGTCGGTCAGCGAGTAAACGAGGACGCTGGTGACCAGAAGCTCCATCCAGCGGGTCACTTCGACGACGTTCACCACGTACCAGATAGCCCGGAAGCGGGGGTTCTGCAGAACCTCCATCATGGGGGAAGCCGGGCGGCCGGCGGAAAGTGCCAACGAGACCTCTCAGATGAACGTCGAACGACGCTCGTGCATGGCGGATTTTACACCCCCGTAACACACCGACGCTTGCTTTTTGCATACCGGATTGCCCCGGTTGCCGGGTGTTGCGTGCCTCCCGTTGGCCCTGCGATATAATGCCGGCCTATGGCAAGCTCGAGACTTTCCAACGACGGTCAGGAAACGCGCCGGGCCTCGCGATTCGGACGCAGCGGCTACAACCCGGCGGCGCGAATCGAAGCGGCCTCCGGTTTCAGCACAGGATTCAACAGCTTTCTGTCCACGGGGCGGTTGTCGCTGGCGCTGCGCCTGGGGCTGCGGTACGGGGTGGATCGACGTTTCATCCCGCGCTACCTGGGCATTTTGGCAACGGACGTCGGGTTTGCGCCGTTCCGGTTCTGGCAGAGCGTCGCCTACGGCCGGCGCATTGAGCGTACCGAGATTCATCCGGAGCCCATTTTCCTGCTGGGATTCTGGCGCTCGGGGACTACGCTGCTGCACAACCTGTTTGCGTGCGATCCGCAATGGGGATTCGTGAACACCTACCAGGCCGCGCTGCCGGACCTGTTCCTGGCGGGACAGCGGCGGCTGCGGAGGATGCTGGCGTCCGCGCTGCCGGAGAATCGGGGGATCGACAACATACCGGTGGATTTCGCCATGCCGCAGGAAGAAGAGATCGCGCTGATGTGCACCAGCGGACTCAGCCCGTACGTGTCGCTGTACTTCCCGCGTACCGCCGACGAGACCCTGGAGTACCTCTTTATGGGCGAGGGGGTCGCGGAACGTGAGCGCGAGCGGTGGCGGGCCGAATACACCAGGTTGCTGAAAGCGGCCAGCCTCTACATGGACGGCAAGCCCCTGGTGCTGAAGTCACCCTCCAACACCAGCCGCATCGCCGAACTGCTGCGCCTGTTTCCGGACGCCAGGTTCGTGTACATCCAGCGCAATCCGTACGACACGCTTCGCTCGTACCTGCACCTGATCCGGCTGATGAACGGCTGGCACGCGCTCCAGAGCTTTGACTTCGACGAACTGGTGCTGCGGCAGGTCAGAATCTACCGGCGCATGGCCGAGGCATACCTGGAGCAGAAAGCGCTGATCCCGGATGGGCGGCTGGTGGAGATCAGGTACGAAGAGCTGGAGCAGGACAAGATCGGGCAAATGCGGCGCATATATCAGGGTTTGAGCCTGGACGGGTATGACGGGTTCGCGCCGCAATTGGCGGATTACGTGGCATCCATCGCCGATTTCCAGAAGAACCCGTCGCACATCAGCGACCAGGTGATCCAACTGGTCAACGAGCACGTTCCGTTCCTGGTATCCGAATACGGCTACGAATTCATGGAACCGGCGGACGCGGCGCAACGAATCGACCGTGATAATATCGAGAAGTAGATGCAGCTGAGGGAGGTTGGAAATGGACCAGGCAGTCAGCGATTTCTGGGTGGCCACCCGCGCGATTCTGGACGAAACGCCGGTCAACGCGACGCTCACGGAGTGCCCCGAGCGCAGCGGCCGAGAGTATGAGACCTGGAACGTGTCCCTGAGCAGCTACGGCGGGCAGCGGCTGCGGGCGTTCTACACGGCACCCCGGCACGGCGCGGCGTCGGGTCAGTTTCCGGCGATGCTGGCGGTCCCGGGATACGGCGGCGGCAAGGACATCCCTTACCACGTGGTGATGCACGGGTTCGCCGTCCTCACGCTGTACCCCAGGGCACAAGGCGAAAGCATCCCGGAGTGGGGCCTGCCCGAGGGAACCACCAAGCTGACCTACAACGTAACCGACCGGGACTCCTACTATTACCGGGGCGGGTACATGGACTGCGTGCGGGGCGTGGACTTTCTGGCCGAACGGGACGAGGTGGACAGCAGCCGCATCGGGATGTGGAGTCGCAGCCAGGGCGGCGGTTTCACGCTGGCGACGGCGGCGCTGGACAAGCGGCTGGCGGCGGCGGTCGCGGAAGAGCCGTTCATGTGCAACTATCCGGTGGCCATCGACATCGACACCAGCCCGTACCACGAGTTGCGCAACTACGTGCGGGAGCGCCCGGAGCAGCGGCCGGCGATGCTGGACACGCTGCGATACTTTGACACGCTCACGCTGGCCGACGCGATTGAGTGCCCGATCCTGGTGAACATTGGCATGGCCGACACCACCTGCCCCTACGACACCATCATGCCGGTGTTCGACCGCATCAAGGCGCACAAATCGCTGCTGGTGTACCC
The DNA here is from genome assembly GCA_022825745.1 of Dehalococcoidia bacterium. Lineage (GTDB taxonomy): Bacteria > Chloroflexota > Dehalococcoidia > Lucifugimonadales > UBA3495 > Bin87. Next base: position 14,441 of record JAJDWF010000038.1, read on the forward strand.
GGACCTGCCGCACAGCCCATGCACGGATTTCAACGTCCACGCCATGAACTGGCTGAAACGGTACCTGGGGAACTGACCGGCGGCTCGGGTCTCGTCCCATACGATATATTCAAGGCATCATAACTCCAGGGAGTCGATCATGGGCGCTAGAACCGGGGCCGAGTATCTGGCCGGCCTGAAAGAGCAACGCCGGGAAATCTGGCTGGACGGCAATCGGATTGACGACGTTACCGAGTTCCCGGGGCTGGCCAACGGCGCCCGCTCCATCGCCGGGTTGTACGACATGCAGCGCGACGGCAACGGGGGCTGCGACATGACGTACCCGTCGCCAAGTACGGGCGACCCGGTGGGCCTGTCGTTCATCATCCCCAAGACCGCCGATGACCTGTCGCGGCGCCGCGACATGATGTCGGCCTGGGCGCACGCCAGCTACGGGATGATGGGCCGCACGCCCGATTTCCTCAACGTCACCATCATGGCGATGGCCGCGGCCGGTGATTTCTTCGGCGACAACCGGCCGGAGTTCAAACAGAACGTCATCAACTACTACGAGTACGCGCGGGAAAACGACCTGTGCATGACGCATACGCTGGTCAATCTGCAACGCAATCGCGCGCCGTCGGCAACGTCCATGGACTACAGCACCGACGTGGCATTGCACGTGGTGAAGGAAACGGACGCCGGACTGGTGATTCGCGGCCCCCGGGTGCTGGCGACGCTGGGGCCGTTGTCCGACGAGATCATGGTGTATCCCACCCGTTCATCCCTGCTGGCGCGGGATGAGGAGGCCCACAAGTACGCGTTCGCCTTCGCCGTGCCCTGCGGAATCGAGGGGCTGAAGTTCATCTGCCGCGAAAGCTTCGACCTGGACAAGTCGCACTTTGACCACCCGCTGGGTTCCCGGTTCGAGGAGATGGACGCCATCGTCTATTTCGACGACGTGCTGGTGCCCTGGGAGCGGGTGTTCATGTACGGCGACCGGCACAAGTGCAACAACATGTCCAACGCCACCGGACAGTACGTGCACACCGGGCACCAGGTGGTCACCAAGAACGTCGCCAAGTGCGAATTCATCGCCGGCATCGCCAGCCTGATGGTGAAAACGCTGGGCAGCGGCGACATCCCACAGGTGCAGGGGCTGCTGGCCGAACTGGTGGAGAACCTGGAGATCACCAAGGCGCTGCTGACTCAATCGGAGGTGAATGCCGCCATAGACGAGTGGGGCGTCATGCTGCCCGACCGGATACCGCTGAACGTGGCGCGCAACCTATTCATCAAGATGTACCCACGGATGGCGGAAATCATCCAGTTGCTGGGTTCCAGCAGCCTGATGGCGCTGCCCTCTGAGGGAGACTTCAACGGCCCGCTGGGGGAAGTGCTGGACACCTACCTGGATACCGACACCGCATCGGCCCGCGAGCGGGTGCGGTTGTTCCGGCTGGCTTGGGACACGGCGTGCAGCGCGTTCGGCGGCCGGCAGGTGCTGTACGAGCGGTACTTCCAGGGCGACTGGATGCGCAATGCCGCGCTGCTGCTCAGCATCTACGACCGGGAGCCGTTGATGGAGCAGGTACGGGAGTTTCTGGAACGGGACTGACGAGGCGCGCCGCCATCTGCAAGAACGGACGGCGGAGCGTCCTGCGTTTTTTCAGATTGCAATCAGCCCTTCCTGGGGGTGTGTCCAGGGCAGAGCGTACACCGGGGCCAATTGAGGGGCCACCGGAATGGGCATTTCCGTGATTGGAACGTCGATAAGCACAGGGCGCTGCCGTTCCAGGGCGGCAGGCAACAGGCTTGCTATCTCCATTGGAGACGACGCGCGCATTCCGACCGCTCCGAATGACTCGGCAAACTTGACGAAGTCGGGGTTGTGCAGGTCGGTCTCGTAAGTTCCGGCAAACGCTTCGTTCAAGTCCCGAGCGACGTTGCCGTAAGAATCGTTCCGGAGAACCACGGTTACCACGTTGATTCCGTACTTGACGGCAGTGGCCAGTTCCGAGGCGTTGAACATGAACCCGCCATCACCGGCGATGCACACAACCGGGCGGTCGGGTTGCGCGACTTTCGCTCCGAGAGCCTCGGGAAATGCGTAGCCGAGGTTGAACTGGTAGCCGGAATCAATGTACGTCTTGGGATGATTGACCGGCCAGTGAGTGCGTGCGTAGAAGCCCATTTGGGAAACATCCCAGGTTACGAAAGCGTCGTCGGGTATGGCTTCGCGCATCGCTTGCAAAAACGGGTATTGCGGCTCCTCAAGCGCGATGTCGTAGTAGGCAATCAGTCGCCGAGCCGCTGCGACGGCCTCTGCGGGAGAGGAGCGATTTTCAGCGCCGGCGGCGATGAGCAGCGGCAGCAGGGCTTCAATCGTCGCTTTGGCGTCGCCGTGCAACGGTATGGTGTTGGACTGAATTCTGGTCAGTTCATTGTCGTCGATGTTGATGTTGACCAGCGTGGAGGCCTCACCAGCCGGGTTCCCCAGGGAGAAACGAGCGCCGATGCCAATCACGACATCGGCCGACGCCAGGACGTCATAAAGCTGGTTCATCTCCTGACGCTCGCCGCGAGGACTGAAGCAGGAACCGTAGCAAAGAGGGTGATCATCCGGCACAGTTCCTTTGCCCCCGGTGGAGGTTACCACCGGGATGTTGGTGGTTTCCGCCAGATTGATCAAAGCCTCTTCGGCGTCCGAGCGGGCAACTCCGCCGCCGGCGTAAATCACCGGCAGCCGGGATCGGGCGATTACGCGGGCGGCTTCCTCCAGCAATTGCAGGTTTGGGATGATCCGGGAAACCGGGGACGGATTCCGCAGCACCACTTCTTCACGCTCAACGCCGGTATCCGGGGGAATCTCGATGATGACCGGTCGCGGGCGACCGGTACGCATCTGCCGGAAGCCTTCCGATACCGCGTATGGGACTTCCCGTGGCCTGATGGCTCGCTGACGCCACTTGGTCACTGCGCTGACCGTTCCCATTTGGTCCAGCACTTCATGGACTGCGCCAACTCCCCTGTCGATCAGGCTACGCGGCACCTGGCCGGCGATGAGCATGACGGGCACCGAGCGGGCGTAAGCGGTCGCCAGGCCGGACGCCGCATTGTAGATCCCGACTCCGGGCACCACCAGGGCTACGCCCGGTTTCCCGGATGCGCGGGCGTAACCGTCGGCCATATAGGTGGCAGCCTGCTCGTGACGGGTCGTGATAACGCGGATGCCGGGTTCGTCCCTGAGCGCCGCGAAAATGCCGTAAATCTGGATGCCCGGAATGCCGAAAACTACTTCGACGTCTTCCCGCACCAGGGATTGAACCAGCGCTTCCCCTCCGCTCATAATTGCCAAGGTACACCAGCCTCTTTTCGTCACTGCTCGTCAACAGGCTTTCATTGGCAGTGATTCTCAAATCGGGGCATAATATAGCCCCCCGCGAGTTTGAGCGTCAAACTCAACGCGGCCAAGCGCAAAGGGTCTCAATATGCCAGATTCCAGGCTCAAAGAAACATCCGGAGGCAGCCGGTGAATATCCGCGCCATCGGAATTGACTTGCAAGCGGGCATCGTGGTGGGGATTGTGCTCGGCCCGGTGGCAATGGCCTATGGGCTAATCTCGGGCGTTGGGCCGGCGGCCGGCCTTTACGGAGCGGTCGCCATCGGGTTAGTGGCGGCGGCAGCCGGCAGTTGCCGCGCCCTGATTGCCGGCCCCAACGTGTTCGTAGCGCTAGTGCTGGCTCCGGTGGCCGCCGAGTACGGGCTGGCGGCCGCCTTCACCACCGGGATGCTTGCCGGCGCTATCCTGGTGGCGTTCGCCGTCGTTCGAGTGGGCAGATTGGTCGCCTATATTCCCCACTCACTGCTCGTCGGATTTTTCGCCGCGGCCGGCATCATCCTGGTAGTCACACATATCCTGCCCGCGCTGGGCTTGCCCACCGCACCGGGCGGAGCAATCGGCAATGCGGCGGCATGGCCCGGCGCAACGGTCAATTTTCACGCGCTGGCAGTGGCAGCGGCAACCGTAGCGGTGGGTTTGGCGTGGCCGCGTCGATTGGCCAGATACACGCCCGGTCCTTTCGTCGCGCTGGTGGTGGGCACCGTTATCGGCGCGGTATGGTTCCCGGCCGCGCCGGTGGTGGGGGACATTCCACGCGGACTGCCCAGCTTGACGACGCCGGTTTTCAACCCGTCTTTCATCCTGCCGGCGTTCACCATGGCCCTGATTTGCGCCGCCAACGCGCTGATTACCGCTTTGCAAGCCGACAACCTGGTGGGCGGCAGCCATCGACCGAATCGACTGCTCGCCGCCCTGGGAGTGGGCAACCTGCTGGGCGGGTTCCTGGGCGGCAATCCCGGCGGAGCCAGCGTCACCACTTTCCTGAACATACAAGCCGGAGGGCGGAGCATACTATCGCCCATCGTTGCCGCATTGGTAGTGTTGTTGACGTTGCTCTTTTTGCCGATAGAGCGGATACCCATCGCCGCCCTAGCCGGCATCGTCATCGTGAACGGTTGGCTGATCATTGACTGGCAGTATCTGAAGCGGATGGTCAAAATCCCGCGAGGCTATGCCGCCGTCACGTTGACCACCGCAGTCGTCGCCATGCTGGTGGACTTCAACGTTGCGGTAGTCATCGGCCTGGTGGTTGCGGCGCTGGTGGGCGCAGTGCGGAGCGAGCACTCCGAGTTGCAACGCCTGGTATCGCTGCCCCTGCCGGATTCTACGATTTGGCCGGACGGCGACCCGTTTGAATCGCAAGTGGGGCTGGTGGTGATGCCCGACTGGGTTTCAGTGGCCAGCACACGGGAAATGGCGCGAATACTCAACAGGGACATAGCCGAGAACCAGGTTACGATTTTCGACTTCGGAAAGGTTGCGTACATGGACGACACTGCAGCGACGCTGGTAACGCAGGTTGTGGCGGGACGACGGGTAGCGCTCGCCGGGCTGCACGGGGTAGCGCAGGAACTGCTGACCGCCTTCGGCGACGTGTCGGCAGCCCACCTAGTTTCCGACGTTGAAGAGGCCAAAGCGGCAATAAGGTCGGGGACAATCTGACCAGGGCAAACAGTACGCGGGGGCGAGTCTGAGACCCGCCCCCGCGTTTGGCCGTATGCCGGCGCGATGAATTACTTCATCAGTCCTTCGGCAACGGGGCCCTTGAAGGCGCCGTCGCCGCCGAAAACGGTGCCAACCGTACCGGCGTTGAACCTGGTCAGGCTCAGGGCATACACCTCGTGGGGGAACGGGATGTATCCCACGGAGGCGGCCAACTGCTGGCCATGATCGCTCAGGTAGTAGCGCACGAACTCGGCGATGTGCGGTTCCTGCGCGGCGTCGGCCCGCACGTAGATGAACAGCGGGCGGCTCAACGGCGCGTAAGAACCGTTGTTGATGGCCGCGTCGGTGGGCGCGATACAGCCGGCGCCGCCGTCAATCGGCACAACCTTCAGCTTGTCCTGGTTTTCGACGTAGTAGGCGTAGCCGAAGTAGCCCAGGCTGTACTTGTCGCCGGAGATGCCCTGCACCAGCACGTTGTCGTCCTCGGACGCCACGAAGTCGCCGCGGGACACTCCGCCGTCGCCGTTGATGGCTTCGGTGAAGTAGTCGAAGGTACCGGAGTCAACGCCGGGGGCGTACAGCTTGATCTCTTCGTTGGGGAACGATGGATCCACCTGGTCCCAGGTCATGACGACGCCCTCGGACTCGGGCTTCCAGATCATGTTGAGCTGGTCAACCGTCAGGCAGTCCACGAAGTCGTTGTCGGGGTTGACCAGGACGGACAGGCCGTCGATGGCTACGGGCAGCTCAATGTACTCGATACCGGCGGCCGCGCACAGGTCAACTTCCTTCTGCTTGATGGGACGGGACGCGTCGGAGATGACGGTCTCGTTGGCGCAGAATTTCTTGAAACCGCCGCCCGTGCCGGAGATGCCGACGACGGCGCGGACGTTGCCGCCGGTGAGGTCGCCGAATTCCTCGGCGACGGCCTCGGTGATGGGGAACACGGTGGAGGAACCGTCAATGGGGATGTCGCCGGACAGGGAAGTGTAATCGACCGCCGGGGTCATCTTGTCGCCCTGGTCCATCATCATCGTGTCGCCGGCCAGGCCCCTGGCGACCGGACCCTTGTAAGCGTCGTCGCCGCCGAACACGGTGCCGGTGGCGCCAGAGTTGAACTTGGCCAGGCTGAGGTCATAGACTTCCTGCGGGAAGGGGATGTACCCCACGGACGCGGCCAACTGCTGGCCGTCGTCGCTCAGGTAGTAGCGCACGAACTCGGCGATGTGCGGCTCCTGCGCGGCGTCGGCCCGCACGTAGATGAACAGCGGCCGGCTGAGCGGAGCGTAGGAACCGTTGTTGATGGCGTCGTCGGTGGGGGCGATGCAGCCGGCGCCGCCGTCGATGGGAACGACT
>JAJDWF010000139.1 GCA_022825745.1 Dehalococcoidia bacterium
GTCGTCCCAGTTGATGATGATGGAGCTGCCGGAAATATCGACATCGACCGCTTTGATGTTGTCGTATTCAATCATGGCGCGGATCAACCGGATGTTGGCGCCTGCACTTCCGCCAGGCGGGCCGGCCGGGGCATTTCGTCCGGGTCGGTGGGAATTTCGATGATGCTGGGGCCGTCCACCGCCAGCGCCTGGGCGAAAGCGTCGGCAATGTCCTCGGGGCGGTCAACGTAGAAGCCCGCGCCGCCGAACAACTCCGCGTACTTGTCGAAACGGGGGTTCACCGTGTCGGCCCCGACGTAGCGCTCGTTGAAGGCGTACTTCTGGTAGGCTTTCTCCGAACCCCAGCAGTCGTTGTTCATCACCACGGAGATGTTCTTCAACCCGTAGCGCACGGCGGTTTCGAACTCCTGCGCGTTGAACAGGAAGCCGCCGTCGCCGTTGAAGTTCACCACCGGGCGGTCGGGGGCGGCGAAGTTCGCGCCGATGGACGCGGGGAAGCTGAAGCCCAACCCGCCCAGGTCCAGCGCCATGATCAGGCTGCGCGGCTGGTAGTAGTTCAGCCGGTCCTGCCCGAAGTTGGGCGCGAGGCCGGCGTCCAGCGCGACAATGGCATTGCGGGGCATGACCTTGCGCAGCTCGGCGTACACGCGCTGCGGCTTGATGTAGTCTCCCGTAAGCGTGGCTTCCGCGTCCAGGCGGGCAGCGCGCGCCGCGTTCCAGGCGGCAACACGGCCGCTCCAGTCAGCGTTGGGACGCAACTCCGCTTCCGTAACAATAGCGTTGATTTCTTCCACTACCGCGCCAACGTCGCCCTCTACGCCCACCGTGATGGGATAGATGCGGCCGATTTCCTTGGGATCGATTTCGATGTGGACGATGCGGGCGTCGGCGGGAATAAACCGATGGTCGAAGAACGTGGTGGACTGTCCCAGCCGGGTGCCCGCCGCAACAATCACGTCGGCGTTGCGAACGGCGTCAATGGCCTCCTGCGCGCCCAGGCGTCCCAGGTGTCCCAGGTAGTTGGGATGGTCGTTCGGCACGGCGTCGGCGCGACCGTATGAAGTCACGATGGGCGCGCCGGTGAGCTCGGCCAGCCGGGTGACCGGCGCGTCGGCGAGACTCCATTCCACGCCGCCGCCGGCTATGATGACAGGCCGTTGGGCGGAAAGAATCTCGCGGGCCGCCGCCTCCACCTGCTGGCGGTCGCCGCGCGAACGACCCTGTCCGGTGCGATAGGCGTTGGGAGCCAGCGGGTCAAGGTCAATCTCCGCGCCGGGCAGCAGGTCGCGGGGGATGTCCACCAGCACCGGCCCCATCTTGCCCGACGTGGCGATGCGGAACGCCTGGCGCAGCGCGTCGGGCAGCCGTTCAATCTTGTTGATGGAGAAACTGGCCTTGGTGATGGGCTCGAAAAGCGCTACCTGGTCGAACTCCTGCGTGGAGTCCAGGTGCTGGTGGTCGCGGGAAGCCGACGGCGCGAGCACCACCACGGGCGAGTGCGCCACGTAGGCCGAGCCGATGCCGTAGGTCAGGTTCAGCACGCCGGGTCCGTTGGTGACGAGGCATACGGACGGCGCGCCGGCGATGCGGCTGTAGCCGTCGGCCATCAGCGCGGCGCCCTGTTCGTGCCGCACGCCGACGAACTCCATGTCGTCGCGGTCATACAGGGGGTCCAGCACGTCCAGAAAAGACGAACCGACGATGCCGAAAATCTTGCTGACGCCTTCCTGCTGCAGCAGTTCGATAACCGCCTCGCCGGCTTTCATTCGCTGGGGCATTGCTGAGGGCTCCTTGCTGGGATAATCGCGTGGCAGTTTATCATACGTTGCTTCTACGGTCGGCGCGCCGCCGTTTCGGCAGGCCAGGGCAACGACTTTCCTCTGCGAAGGTTTGGTTTGTGGCCGCTACTGACACCGTCCCCGTGCTATAATGCAGCGCAACAAACACTGAGGAGGCCTCCCCGAAATGAGCACTGTGGCAGTGGAGGTGGTGTACCGGGGGATTTTTCAGAAAACCCTGGCCCGGAACATCGTCCGCACCATCGTTTTTGCCGCCCGCAAGGAAGGCAAAATTGGCACCGCTTTTGGCCGCTATGGCGACTCGCCCGAACGCAACGGCATCCCCGCCAAGCAGTTCGCCATCGTATCCGACAGCCCCGAAGAACTTGAGGAAAACCTGGCCGTGTACGAGGCCCGCGAGGTGGACGTCACTATCAACGTGGACGACACCATGTGCAAGGGCATCGAATCCTGGGCCTGGTACGGCTTGCAGCCCATCAACGCGCTGACCAAGCCGGGCGGAACGCTCATCGTCACGTCGCGACAGACCGCCGACGCCCTGATTGAAGACATCCACCAGAAGGACAGCGCCTACAACCTGGCGATAGTCCCGGCCTCCACCAGCTTCTCCGGCCTCTGGGTCTATAAGGACGATCACACCGACGTTCGCATCCTGGGCGCGCTGGCGAGGGTTTGCCCGGAGTTGGTGCGCCTCGACTCCATGCTCGCTGCGCTGGAAGACCAGGGCTGGGGCGGCCTGAAATTGACCTCGGCCCGCAACACCCATGATCGCCTGGCCACCCGCCCGGTCGAACCCGGCGAGGGCAGCGAGGACGAGCCGTTCAGCTTTGACCTGCCCGGCTGGAAGTCCATGGAAGAGGGCCTGGTTATCAAGGGCGTGGAAGGCGGCACCGGTTTCCGCGGCGGCTCGCTGGGAGAGGGCTACGATCCCATCAAGTCCAACGCGTCGGGCGACACCAGCTACGAGCCCACTCGCAACGCCGTTTTCAAGAAGTTCAGCACCCGCTCCATGCGGCCCGTCATCAACTTCGACACCTGCATCAAGTGCACGCTGTGCTGGTTGCAGTGCCCCGACACCTGTTTCGACGTAACGCCGGACGGCTTGTACGACGCCAACATGGAAGCCTGCTGCGGCTGCGCGGTCTGTGAGGCCGTGTGCCCGGTCGCCGACTGCATCACCATGGTCAACGAGTCCGAGTTCAACGACAACAACAGCCAGTGGGAACACTGGACGAAGGACAAGGACAGCTACCACAAGTGGATGTCCGAACTGATCCAGGTGCAGAAAGAAAAGGACGCGACGCGGAGCCACGGGTATCACAGTCCGGGCACCTACGAAGCCGAATCGGAAGCCGAAGTTGCCCTGACCGGAGACGATGACTAATGGCCACCCAAACCCTTTATGAAACCGAGCGCGAGGAGCTCATCAGCGGCAGCGAGGCCATCGCCATCGCGTGCGCCATGGCCGACGTGGACGTGATCACCGCGTACCCGATCCGTCCCTACGACACGGTGATGCAGTACGTGTCCAAGCTCAAGGCCGACGGCGCTTTCGACTGCGACTTCATCGTTGCCGAAAGCGAGCACTCCCAGTTCGAAATCGTCAAGCACGCCTCCGCCGTCGGCGCGCGCACCTTCTGCGGCTCCAGCGGCGTGGGCTGGTTCTATGCCTTCGAGGCGATCACCGTTACCGCCGGCCTGCGCCTGCCCGTGGTCGCCATGGTCGGCAACCGCGCGCTGGACGACCCCGGCGCGTTCGGCGTGGAGCACAACGACGCCATGGCCGTGCGCGACTTGGGCTGGATGCTCTACTGGGTAGGCACGGCGCAGGAGGCGCTGGACACCGCGCTGCTGGCATGGCGCGTCGCCGAAGACCCCCGCGTTTTCCTGCCCGCCGCCATCTCCTGCGACGGGTCCTTCCTGACCCACTCCCAGGCCATCGTGAACGTGCCCACGCAGGAACAGGTTGACCGGTTCCTGCCCCAGTACGACCGGGGCCGGCTGCTGCTGCACCCCGACAATCCCATCACCGTCGCGCCGCAGGTCAACGAAGACTGGCTCATGGAAATCCGCCGCCAGACCGACGACGCCATGCGCCGCACCAGCGACGTGATTCGGGAAGCCTACGAAGAATTCAAGCAGGTCTTTGGCCGCGGCGACGACAGCCCGTTCATTGAAGAGTACATGACGGACGACGCCGACATCGTCCTCGTCGGCATGGGGACATTGGCCATGCCGGTGCGCGTCGCCGTTCGCCGCATGCGCGAGCAGGGCAAGAAGGTCGGCTTCCTGCGCGTCAAGTTCTTCCGCCCCTTTGCTACCGAGGAAATCCAGGAGGCGCTCAGCCACTGCAAGGCGGTGGGCGTAATCGACCGCGACTACTCTTACGGCTCGCCCTCATACGGCGGCGTGCTGTTCAACGAAGTGCGTTCCGCCCTGTACGACCTGGACGACCGGCCCCTGGTGCAGAGTTTCGTCGCCGGTCTCGGAGGCCGGGAAGTCCTGGTGCGCGACGTCGAAGAGATGACGCAAATGGTGCAGGATTCCATCGATTCCGGCAAAGTCAAGCAAGTCAACACCTGGATAGGCGTCCGGGAATAGGAGAGCCGCTATGACAACCATGACCCAAGCCCCACCCCAGACGGTTCAGGACCTGCCCCAGGTTCGGGGCGTCAAACAGATTCCGGTGTTCGAGGGGTTCACCTCCGGGCACCGTACCTGCCAGGGCTGCGAATCCGCGCTGGTGATGCGGCTGATGATCAAGGCCGCCGGCCCGCGCACCATCGTGGTGGGCAGCACCGGCTGCATGTACGTCGCCAACACCACCTACTACAGCACCCCATGGGTCGTGCCGTGGATGCACACCCAGCTTGGCTCCAGCGGCTCGGCCGCCACCGGCACTGCCGCCGGCCTGGCCTCGCTGATGCGCAAGGGCAAGATGCAGGAAGAACCCATCAACGTCATCGCTTTCTGCGGCGACGGCGGCGGCGTGGACATGGGCCTTTCGGCCATTTCCGCAGCCTTGCAGCACGATGAATACAACCTGCTCATCCTGTGCTACGACAACGAGTCCTACGCCAACACCGACATCCAGGTGTCCGGTTCCAGCCCATGGGGCGCCAACTCCACCTTCTCGCCTCCCGGCAAGGTGCATCGCATCATGAACCACCGGTGGAAGAAGAACACGGCCCCCATGCTGGCCGCCGGCCACCCGGACGTGCGCTACATCGCCACCGCCTGCGGTTCCTACGGCCCGGACTTCACCAACAAGATCCGGCGCGCGCTTACCATCGGCGGGCCGACGTTCATCCACAGCATCGACCCGTGCCCCAAGGGTTGGGACTACGACCCCAAGTACTCCCACGAGTTGGGTATGCTGGCCGTCGAGACCGGCATCTGGGTGCAGTACGAGATCGTTGACGGCGAACTGATCCTCAACGGCCCGTCCCGGGCCATCGCCCGTGGCATCCGCCCGCGCAAGCCGGTAACGGAATACCTGCAACGCCAGGGACGCTTCGCGCACCTTACCGAAGAGGACCTCAAGTTCTTCCAGGAAAAGATCGACGAATCGTGGGAGAAATGGTGGATCCCCGGAATCGTGCCCTTCGGACCCCAGGAAGAGGGCTAGTCCCAAGGCGCAACGCCCGGTTTCATTGTGAACCGGTTGGCATATCCAGAGGGGGCGGAGCAACACTCCGCCCCTGTTGCGTTTGCCGAATTCTTGCTTTAACAATTGCCAATATATTGACCCTACGCATTGTTATGCTAAACTTTTGTTTATCTGAAACCTGCGAGGCTGGGAAATGGTAAAGGTGACTCTAACGATGGAAGGCGATGCCGAAGAAGTAATCGCTGCCATTCGTAAACTGGCTGTAGGTGACGCAACCTCTTTGACAATTGTGGCGGAAACTGTTGATGATGATTCGCCGGAGACAACTCCGGAAGCAGCATCTGCATCCAGTGTGTCGCCGCCCGCTCCGCCTCCGGTTCCCGAAGGCAGATGGACTATTGACCACGTCCGGACCTTCTGGCGTTATTTGGCGCCTAACGCCCAGCAGGTGTACCACCAGGTGGCCCACAGCAACGGGTACGTGATGTCGCGTCAATCCCTGTTGGACGCCATGGGTCTGACGGAACGTCAATTGTCGGGCCGGATGTCGTCGGTCGGGCACTCCGTGCGGCGTATCCGCAACGCGCACAACGTATCCCTGCCCCACCCCATGGCGTTCGATCAGTCCAGCGACGACTACAAGATGCTGCCCGACGTGGCGGACGCCATCGTGCGGCTGAACCTGACACCCACCACGTCAGAAGCCTGATGAAATCAAAGTGAAAGGAGAAACCGGATGAGACTGGACCCCATCAACCTTTACGACTACGAGGCCAGGGCGAAACAGATACTTCCCCACAACAACTGGGAGTTCGTTGAAGCCGGTTCGATGGATGAGATCACCACCGCCCGCAACCGTTCCGCCTTCGAGGCCCTGACGCTGCGCCCTCGATTCTTGCGCGATACCACGGAGCGCAAAGTCTCCACCACCGTCCTGGGGCAGGACATCAGCTTCCCGGTCATGATCGCCCCCACCGGGGGCCATGGCAACGCGCACCCGGAAGCCGAGTGTGCAACCGCTCGGGGTGCCGGCATGTCCAACACTCTGATGATGTGCAGCACGTCTTCCAATTGCAGCATGGAAGAAATCGCGGACGCGGCGACCGGCCCCCTGTGGTTCCAGCTCTATCATCGCGGCTATGACCTCACTGAAGGCTTGGTCAAGCGGGCCGAAGCGGCCGGCTACAAGGCCATCGTCCTCACCGTTGATACTCCGGTGCCGAGCCCAAAGGAACGGGACGTCCGCAACCGTTACCAGCGCCCCGGCGAGTTGGGCAACTTCCGCGACCAGCAGGACCGTCTGTCCGAAGTCAGCGGAACCGACGAATCGCCGACCTGGGAAATGCCCCAGTCGCCGCCGCTGACCTGGCAGGAAATCGACTGGCTGCGCAGCCTGACCGACCTGCCGCTCGTGCTCAAAGGCGTTCGCGTGGCGGAAGACGCCAAGATGGCGGTGGATCACGGCGTGAACGGCATCCTGGTTTCCACTCACGGCGGACGCCAGCTTGACAGCACCATGTCCAGCATCGAGATGGTTCCCGAAATCGTCGCAGCCACCGGCGGCAAGGCCGAGGTCTATGTGGACTCGGGCGTGCGCCGGGGCAGCGATGTCCTGAAGGCACTGGCGCTGGGAGCCACCGCGGTGGCCGTAGGCCGTCCCCTCTACTGGGGCCTGGCGGTGAACGGCGCCGAGGGTGTCCACCACATGCTCGAGTTGCTGCGGGAAGAATTCAACCGGGCTATGGCCTATTGCGGCCAGAACAGCGTGGATGACCTGGAAGATCGCCTGTTGAATGTACCGCGTGAGTGGGGCCCGTTCCGCACTGAGAATGACATCGCAGAGCATCTGCCTTTCTAAAAGGAAGCGCGCACGTGTTGTACGGTAGGGGCGAATGACTATTCGCCCCTACACTCGTTTAACGCATCTCGGCTGGCACGCTAACAGCCGGCGATAAACTCGCGCAGTAGTTGGTTGAATACGTCAGCCTGCTCAAAGTGGGTTGAATGGGCCGCACCGGGCACCACCTCCAACCGGCTGCCCGGGATCAGACGGTGTACCGCTTCAATGACGTGCACGGGAAAAATCGCGTCTTCCTCGCCCACCACCAACAGCGTGGGAGCCTTCAGCTTCGCCAGGTCCGACCCCTGAGGTCCCGCCGGGTTGCGGAACATATCGGACACCACGCTCACCGGCATCGGCTGGTTGATGCGCCCGATGGAACCGAACAGGAAAGTCAAATCGGGATGGCCTGCAATGAACCCATCGCTCAATGCCCGGCGCAATGGATCGTCCGGTGGGTGCACGTCCGCCAGCAGCGATACTACCGAGGCGTCGCCGATGCCTCCGGTAGTATCGGCCAGCACCAGGCCGCGCACACGCTGCGGTTCCTGCAACGCCACCCGCAGGCTTGAAATGCCGCCCATGGACTGCGCCACCAGGACGGCCCGGTCAATCTCCAGGTAGTCCAGCAGCGCCAAAAGATCGCCGCTCACCGTCGCCGGGTCGGGCGCGCCGGCCGGGCCCTTGGAAAGTCCCCATCCCCGCTGGTCGAAGGTGACGCAGCGAAAATCCTGCTGAAACGCGGCCACCTGTCGCCACCAGCTCAGGTGATTCCCGCCGCGCCCGTGGGCGAAAACTATCGCTGGCCCCGACCCGTGGCTCTCGTAAAACAGGTTCGCTCCGTTGATTTCTGCGAATGGCATTACATAACTCCTGTTGCGTCAGGGGCCTAGACCGGCCACGCTTCCCTGCGGTAAGCGGCGTCCCAGAACATGTATTCATACCGGCTGCTGACCATGAAGGCGTACCGCATGGCTTCCCGCTCCTGGTCGCCCACGCGCTCCGCCATCTCGTCCACGAAACCGCGCCAGGCGTCCACGCTGGATTGGAGGAACCCCTCCACGTAGAACCGGGTCCATTGACCGTAAAGCGGATGCTCGGATTGTCCCACTTCGTCCTTCAGCAGGTGGTAAGTCCACGGGCAGGGCAGCAGCGCGGCCGCCGTGGGACCGAGTCCGTGCTGGCTGGCTATGGTCAGCATGTGGTTGACGTAGGCCGTGTTCGTCGGCGAGCGCGTGGCGCTTTCCACCTCGGCCATGGTCAACCCGGCGGCTTCAATCAAACGGTGGTGGAGAGGCCGTTCGACGGGAGTCATCACCCGGTGCGCCAGCTCTTGCAGCAGGTCTGAGTCGGGTGATTTGGCCAGCGCCAGCGCCACGGCGCGCCCGAATCCTTCCAGGTAGTGATAGTCCTGCCCCAGGTAGTATTGAAACGTTTCCAGCGGCAGTGCGCCGTCCTTGATCTCCTCCAAGAACGGGTGCCGGAAGATCGCCTCCCAGATGGGTTGCGCCTCGTCGCGTAGTTCCTGGCTGAATCCTGCCATCGTATGCTCTCCTTACTGGAATGCCTCGTTGATCAGCACCAGTTCGGCGTAAGATGCGTACTGGCATCCGAACGCCGCGCCGGCCTCCCGAGCGTGAGCAGTGAGAAACTCAAAAGGACTGTTCCCAACGTCGCCCAGGTTTTGCAGGTACACCTTGTGCTCTCGCAGGGACGTCAGCCCGGTTTCCCAATGCTCTGACACGTCAACCGCATGGGTCGGGAGAGTAGAACCGAACACCGCCACGAAGCGCACTTCATTCCACGGCGCGTATCCCTCCGCCAGAAGCTCTGGGAAGATCCAGCGGTTCCCGGCGTCGCGCGCGGCGTCGAACACCGCCAGGCCAACCCAGCGATGATCGGCCATGTTGAGGTGCCCGCTGAAAAACTGGAGATGGTGGTTGATGGTGAGTATCACGTCCGGCTTGTGCTTGCGAATCATCCGGCTCAAATCGCGGCGCAGCGGCGCGCCGTACTCGATCACGCCGTCGGGATAGTCCAGGAACTCGACGGTATCGACGCCGACAACCCGGGCGCTGTTGATCTCTTCCTGCATCCGCAGCGGGCCGACTTCCGACGGGTCCATGCCGTCGATGCCAGCCTCGCCCTTGCTAACCATCACGTACACCACGCGCTTGCCCTGGCCGGTCCACTTGGCAATCGCGCTGGCTGCGCCGTATTCGAGGTCGTCGGGATGGGCCACGATGGCCAGCGCGTTCTGCCAGTTCTCCGGCACGGGTTCAGATGGTGGTGGCCGTTCCTGCATATTCCCTCCGTGGTCAAGGCCGAGGTGCCACAGTCGTCCGCCTCGGCCGAATCTCAAAGCAATCGTGGGCTGGGCATGGTAGCAGACGCTTCACCCACCGCAACCGTTTCATTCTGGTGGTTGCGAACGTCAGCGATCAGCGTGATGTAGCAATCACCGCTGTGATCTTCATCGCAGCGCATGATGATGGCGTCCGCCACCAGCCGCTCCCCCGGTACCAGAGACGCCCGGTGCACCAACGCCATGCGTCCGCCCCAGCGAAAGTCATCGCCCAGGTGTCGCCCAACCTGTCCTTCAAGCCAGCTGGCTAGAAGCTGGGTCTCGCCGTTCCCATCTGTCGGCTTGGCAATCCCCGTCAACTCGCACCGCAGGCTTTCGTAAGTGCGGAGCCTATCGCCGGATGGCACTACCCACTCGCCCAGCGGCAACAAATCGCCGACTTGCCCGGTGAAACCGCGCCCGGCCTGATTGGTTGAAACGTCCCGGCGGTTGGTTGCCGCTCGCAGCGATTCGGCCTCCGCATGTCCGATGGTAAAGGCCACCTCGGATCGAAGTATCTCGGTGCCAATCTCGTCAACCGCAAACGCCGACACCCTCAACCAGGGTGCGCCATCCCTCTCTCGAATCTCCTTGAGCCATCCGCCGGCCTGGATGCGGCGTCCCGGAATCGGCGGCCGCAGGAAATCAAACCTGCGCCACCGGGTAGTCAATCCGTCGATGCCGAATCGGGCGGCTGCCATGGACTCGCAATCGTCGGCGATCAGATTCCCGTAGTTGCCGCACTCCCCGACCAGCGCCCGGTATTCGGCCATCACGTCATCGTCGATCAGGTATTCCAGGTTACCCAACTGCTCGCCGGCCGCCACGCCGCGAAACCTCGCGTTACGCATTGTCACCTGCGCTGGTGAGGCGGGTGTATTCCAAAAGGTCTGCTGCCGCCCTTTCCTCGTCGCCCAACTCCCGGCGGGCCATGGCGCGACCTCGAAACGCCTCGGCCAGTTCCGGGTTCAGCTCAACCGCCTTGTTGAACGCCACCACGCCGGCCGCGAAATCACCGCAGGCGCACCGGGAGTTCCCCAACGACAGCCAGACGCCGGCCAACGTACCGTCCCGGGCGATGGCCCGCTCGTACTGCTCGATGGCGGTTTGGTGATCGCCCAGGTCCGCATGAGCGACGCCGCGATTGTGAAATAGCGTCGCGGTGTCCATCCCGCAGGACTGAGCCGCGTCAAAATCCGACAGCGCGCCCCTGGGATCGCCCTGGTTGCGGCGAGCGATGCCACGGTTGTACAGCGCGTTGGCGAACGCGGGCACCACGTCTATTGCGGCGTCGTAGTCGGAGATCGCCCTTGCGTATTCTCCACGGTCGCTGTACAGGTTCCCGCGCGCGTAGCGATAATCCGGCTCCGAGGGACGCAATTCTATGGCCCGGTCGTAAAACGTCAACGCCGTGTCCCGGTCTCCAATGTCCCGGTGAGCGATGCCCAGGTTGTAATGGGCGTTGGCGTGGTCGGGGTTGATCCGAATTGACGTCTGGAAGTCCTCGATAGCGTCCTGGTACCTGCCCAGCGAAATTCGCGCCACCCCCCGGGCGTAGTGATAGTCGGCGTCATCGGGTTCCAGCTCAATCGCGGCGGTGTAGTCGCTGATGGCGTCCTCGTAGTAGCCCAGGTGCCGGCGCACGACGCCCCGCGCATAATACGGCACCGGATATTGCGGGTCGGCCAGGATCGCCCGCGTATAGTCGGCCACGGCCCGGTTCAAGTCGCCGCCGTTGCGATAGGCAAGCCCCCGGTAGTAGTAAGCCGGGGCGAACTCGTCGTTCAGTTCCAGCGCGTTGTTGAAATCGTCGATTGCGGCCGCCAGTTGGCCGGTCCGCAGCGCCAGTTGTCCCCGCGCCGTGTAGTGAAATTCCGTTGGCAGATCCCCAGCCATCACGCAAATCCGATTCTACGACGGCCCGAATTCGGTTTCGTACAGGTCGTACTCGGAATGGTGCATTCCCAACGACTCGTAGGTCTTTTTCGCGCCCAAATTCTCCCGCATCACGTACAACCGGATGCCCCGGACGTTGCCCTCTTCTGCGGCCAGTTCCTGTAGCCTGCGGTAAAGTCCCCGGTACACGCCTTTCCGCCGGTGTGCCGGCTCAACGTAAACCGACTGTATCCACCAGATCCAGCCGTTGCGCCAGTCGCTCCACTCGTAGGTGACCATCAACTGACCCGCCGGGACGCCATCCAGCTCCGACAACAGGTAGAAAGCTCTACTGGGATCCGCGAGGGCCGCCTCTACCCCGGCGGTCAGTACCTCCGGGTCCAGTTCCACGTCCTCCGATTCCAGGGCCATCGCCGCGTTGAATCGCGCGATGGTGGCCGAGTCGGAAGTATTGGCGGTGCGTATTTGCATAACCTGCCTCGTGGCAAATGTTTATTCTAATAACCTACGATATAATAGGCAACCTGAATTCAGCCGCCGGCGCGAGGTGTCCCATGCCAAACCATGAACGATTGGTCAACGATTTCAGCGACCTGGTGCGAATCGACAGCCCGTCCGGCGAGGAATGGGATGTCGCCCTGCACGTGTCGGAGCGCCTCAGCAACCTGGGATTCCAGGTTGCCCGCGATGATCATGGCAACGTGATCGCCCGCGAGGACGGAGGCGGCGACCGGCCTCTGATCCTGTCGGCGCACATGGACACGGTGGACCCGGGCCGCAGCATCAAGCCCCAGGTGGTGGGAGACCGCATCACGTCCGACGGCAGCACCATCCTCGGCGGCGACTGCAAGGCCGGCGTGGCGGCGATCCTGGAAGCGCTGGAATCAGTCAAAGAGGATGGCCGCCCCCGGCGCCCGCTGGAAGTGATCTTCACCCGCGGCGAGGAAATCGGACTGGTCGGCGCGTCCAACCTCGACTTCTCCATGATTCGCGGTACGGAGGCGGTGGTATTCGACGGCAACGGCCCGGTCAACACCATCACCGGCGCCAGCCCGACCTACATGGCGTTCGACGTCAACGTGCGCGGCCGGGGCGCCCACGCCGGCGTGGAACCCGAAAAAGGGTTGTCGGCCATCAAGATTGCCAGCGACCTGATCGCGGAACTCCCCCAGGGTCGCATCGACCAGGAGACGACGTTCAACGTGGCAACCATCACCGGCGGCACGGTGCGAAATGCGGTCCCGTCCGAGGCGTCGGTGAGCGGCGAGTTCCGCAGCATGAACATGGAATCGCTGGAACTGCTGCGCATGCAACTGCTGGCCGCGGTCAACACCGTCCGCGCCCGCTACACCGAGGCGGAAATTACCGAGAACCTGGAGATGATGTTCCAGATGTACCGCCTGGACCCCAACGAGGCCACCGCCCAGTTGGTCATGCGCGTCATGCGCGATATGTCCCTGGAACCCAACATCAAGCCCTCCGGCGGCGGCACGGACGGCAACGTATTCCGGCTCAACGGGATCGAGAGCGTGGTCGTGGGGATGGCTACCAATCAGATGCACACCATCGACGAATACGTGGTGATCCCCGACCTGATTGACGCCTCCCGGTTCTGCGAAGAACTGATGACGTTTGGCGCGTAGTGCGCTAGGATTCCCAGCCGTCCACCAACTGCGCCAGCTCAGCCCCGAACTCGGTGCTTTGCCAGCGTCGCACGTCTCCCTCGCCGCCGGCCAGTTCGTGTTCTACGCTGCCGGCGTGCAGGGCGATTCGCTCCAAGCTCGGCGTGGGCCAGATGTGGCTGACCGCGATCCCCAGCTCATCCGATAGCTGCATCCGCCACCGTTTCAGGGATTTCAGCCGCTCGCGGCGTTCCGGCGTCCACGGTTCGGGCGGCGCGTCGGGGCGCTCGGGCCTCGGTTCTACCGGCCCATCCATCCCGCGTTGCATCGCCTCCAGCAATTCGCCGAAGCATCGCCCGGCCAACATACCGCCCGTGCCGCGTTCCACGATCCCGTCGGACTGCGCCAGCGTGAGCAGGTCGTCGTTGCTCGCCGCCTGATGCACCGGCATGTCCCACACGCACGCTTTGCCGTCGCGGAAGGCGTACAGTTCGCGCAACACGGCCATTTGCCGGGGATCCAGCGAGTCCCAGCCCTTGACGCGCCGGTAAGCCGTATCCAGCGGTTCTTCGGGCGGATATCGCAGCGCGCTTACCCGTTCGCATTCCTCCCGCACCCAACCCTGCCGGCCGGATTTCTCCAGCCGGTAGTCGAGTTCGTCAACCAGAGTCAACAGGTGGTGGACGTCGCTGGCCGCGTAGTCCAACGCGGACCTGGACAGGGGCCTCAATCCCCAGTGGGACATCTGCAACTGCCGGTCTTTAGGGATCACCACGCCGCAGAATTCTTCCAGCACCGCCCCCAGATTGGGCCGGGCTACGCCCAGGAAACGCGCCGCCATTCCGGTGTCGAACAGATTGCTGACCGTGAAGCCGAAATCCCGGTGCAGGAACCGGATGTCCTCTTCCGAGCCATGCACGGCTTTCAGCACTGAGCCGTCGCCCAGTATGCCTCCCAGGGCGGACAGGTCGTCCACTGTGATTGGGTCGAGCAGGTAAGTCCGCTTGCCGTCCGCAATCTGGATCAGGCAGATGCGTTCCCGGTATGCGAACCTTCCATTACGTTCCGTGTCCAGAGCCAGCCGCGGCGATTCGCTCAGCTCCGCGGCCACGGCGTCCCATTCAGCCTGTTCGCTGATATATCTGTACCGGTCAGGCAAACTGTTTCCCTTTATCTTCCATGGTATCGTCCAATCGTGACGGAAATC
>JAJDWF010000068.1 GCA_022825745.1 Dehalococcoidia bacterium
CGCGTCATTTGTGGACGACCTTCGTGGGCTACTGGACCACCTGGACATCGAATCGGCGCACCTGGTGGCGCAGTCCATGGGCGGGCGCACCATGCTGGGGTTCGCCGTCAAGTACCCGCACCGCGTCAAGAGCCTGGTGATGGCAGACACCGTGGGCGGGATGAACGTGCCCGCAGTCGTGGCGGAACAGCACAATTGGGCGGCGACACATACCGCGTCGGGCGAGATCGGCTTCCGCGCGGTGTCCCCGCTGTTCGTGCAGCGTAACCCGAACCTGGCAAACCTGTACCTGCAAATCTCGCGCACCAACCCGCCGCGACACATGCCGCCCGGCGGGCTGCCGGCCGGCCCGGGGCCCGATGAACTGGCCGCGATGCAGGTACCAACGCTGTTCTTCGTGGGCGAGGACGACCAGATTTCGCCACCGCAGGTGATCGCGGCCGGCGCGAAGGCGATTCCAGGCTCCAGGCTGCTGCGGGTGCCGGAAGCGGGTCACTCGGTGTATTTCGAGAAGCCGGACATCTTCAACTTCGAGGTGCTGCGGTTCATCGAAAGCGCGGAGGCGTCCGCATGACCGCCGGCGTGAACCTGAAACGGCAGGACGCCATCGCAACGCTGGAGATTGATGGGCGGACGCACCTGAACCTGCTTGGGCCTGACGTATTTCGAGAGTTGCACGACCGTGTTGAGGAGTGTGGACAGGACGAGTCGCTGCGGGCAATCATCCTGCGCGGCGCGGGCGACCGGGCGTTTTCGGCCGGCGTTGACCTGCACGAGATGAAGGACCTGGAGCCGCTGTCGGCGGGGCGGTTCATCCGCTCGCTGCACGCCGCCGCGCGCGGGTTGCTCAACGCGCCGCTACCCGTGGTGGCGGCGATCCACGGGCCATGCCTGGGCGGGGCTTTTGAGCTCGGGTTGGCCTGCGACATCAGGGTCGCGGCTGACGACGCCGTGTTCGGCCTGCCGGAGGTGCGGGTCGGGTTGCCGTCGGTGATCGAGGCGTCGCTCCTGCCGCCAACGGTGGGCTTGGGGCGGGCGCGGCGGATGCTGCTGACCGGCGAGACGGTGGATGCCGAGGAAGCTCTGAGCATCGGCCTGGTCGACAAGGTGGTTCCCAAAGCGGAACTGGACGCTGCCGCCCTGGAAACGGCGGAAACTTTCCTGGGAATGGGACGCTACATCCTGGCCGCGCAGAAGCAGATCGTGTCGGCGTGGCTGGAGATGGGGCAGGAAGCCGCCGCCGAGTACAGCATCAAGACGTTTGCCCTGTGCTTCAACACGCCATACCCCAACGAGGCAATGACGGCGTTCCTGGAAAAACGGCCGCCACGATTCTGACCATCCGGAGGAACCTACCATGCCAGAGGGAACCGAGCTGTTTCACATCATGCGCACCACCCGGGCGATGCGTCGGCTGAAGCCGGACCCGGTGCCCGACGAACTGATCCACCAGATTCTGCAAGCCGGCCAGTGGGCGGCCAACGGCGGCGCGAACCAGCGCTGGCGCTTCCTGGTAGTCAAGGACCGCAGCATCAAAGAGCAGGTGCAGGTCTGGTACCAGAAGGCGTTTGACGAGGTGGTCGGGCCGCGTTACCGGGGCAGCGAGCCGCCGCCGGGTTCCAGCCCGGGCCGCTACCGCCGGCAGCACGACGCCGTGGAGTACCTCACCGAGCACTACCATGAAGCCCCGGTGTGGATCGTGGCCTGCCAGGACGACGGCGAAGAAACGCCGACGCGTTCGGCGGGCGCGTCCATATACCCGGCGGTGCAGAACATGCTGCTGGCCGCCCGCGCACTGGGCCTGGGAGCGACGCTGACCAGCCGGCATCTGCGCCACGAAAAGGAAGTCGAGGAAATCCTGGGGCTTCCGCCCGGTGTCCATTCCTACGCCATCCTGCCCATCGGCTACCCCATGGGCAACTTCGGGCCGGTGCGTCGCGGGCCGCTGGCCGACGTGGTGTACCAGGACCGTTGGGGCGAGCCGTACATCGCCGATTAGAGTATCGTCAGAATCAGGACTCACAGGATTATCGGATTTTCAGGATTGAGGGGGTCATAACCATGGACGTATTCCAGTGCATCAGGCGGCGGCGCACCATCCGGGACTTCAAGCCGGACCCGGTGCCGGACGACGTGGTCCACCGAATCTTGCAGGCAGCGCGCTGGGCTCCCAGCTCCAGCAACACGCAGCCGTGGCATTTCATCGTGGTGCGAAATCCCGACACCATCGCCGAGTTGGGAAGCATCTGCACGCAGGGGACGTTCATCGGCAACGCGCCGCTGGCTATCGCCGTGGTGATGGGCGAGACGCGCCGTCCGCAACTGGACGCCGGCCGCGCCTTGCAGCAGATGGAGCTGGTAGCGTGGTCGGAGGGTCTGGGCACCTGCTTCGTGGGCATCCGCGGCGAACAGCAGGACCAGGTCAAGACGCTGCTGGGCATCCCCGAGGATATGGAGCTGATCACGGTGCTGCCCTTCGGCTACCGCATCATGCGTCCGGCAGGCACGGGCACGCCACGCAAGCCGATGGCAGAGATCACCCACGGCGAGCGGTTCGGCCAGGAGCTGAAGTTCGGATAGCCATCAAGGAGGGACGACCATGCCAGGAATCTACCGGGCAGACCACGTGGGCAGCCTGCTGCGGCCCGATGCGGTCAAGGAGGCGCGGGGCGCGTTTCAGGACGGACGCCTGGATGTGGCGGGTTTGCGCGAGATTGAAAACCGCTCCATCCTGGACGCGCTGGACCGGCAGCGGGCCGCCGGCGTCAGCGTCTTTACCGACGGCGAGTTCCGGCGGACGGGGTTCCAGAATGACCTGATTGAGGCCGTTGAGGGCTTCGTTACACCCGACGCGCCGGCGGTGGTTCGCGTCTGGCAGGGGCCGGGCGGCGAACCCACCGAGCAAGGCACGCGGCAGGTGGTGGGCGCCAAGCTGCGGCAGGTGCGCGGATTGACCGAGAATCAACGTGAGTTCCTGCAAGCCCGCGCGCCGGGGCCGGTGAAAGTGACCGTACCCAGCCCCAGCCAGTTTCCCGCCATCTGCTACCAACCGGGCGTGTCCGACCGGTTCTACCCGACCCGCTCTGATCTGCTGTGGGAGATCGCGGGGTTCATCAAGGCCGAAGTCGCTACCCTGCTGGAATCGGGAGTTGAATACATCCAGATCGACGCGCCGCGTTACAGCTACTACGTTGATCCGCAGTGGCGACAGCATTTGCGGGAGTTGGGCGAGGACCCAGACGCTATGTTTGAGGAGGCCGTCGCGGCCGACAACTTCTGCCTGGAAGGGGCACAGCGTCCGGGCGCAACCGTAGCCCTGCACGTTTGTCGCGGCAACAACCAGAGCAAGTGGTACGCGCAGGGCGGCTACGAGGCCATCGCGGAGCGGCTGTTCGGCACCCTGGCGGTGGACCGGTTCCTGCTGGAGTACGATACCGAGCGAGCCGGCACGTTCGAACCGCTGCGGTTCATGCCGGCGGACAAGATGGTTGTGCTCGGCTTGGTCAGCAGCAAAGACCCCGCTTTGGAGTCAGCCGACTACCTGATTGAGCGGATTGAAGAGGCCAGCGCGTATGTGCCGCTGGAACGGCTAGCTCTCAGTCCGCAGTGCGGGTTCGCGTCAACGGCGGCGGGGAATCTGCTCAGTGAGGAAGACCAGTGGAGCAAGCTGGAACTGGTGGCGGACACGTGCCGGCAGGTGTGGGGAGAGTGATATGCCTACCGCCCCTTGAACTCCGGCGCGCGCTTCTCCAAAAACGCCCGCCGCGCCTCCTGCGCGTCCTCGGAACCATTTAGGATGCCGCCGGCGTTGGAGGTTAGCGTCATGGTGGTTTCCAGGGTGCTGTCGAGGGCGGCGCGCATGATGCGCTTGCTGATCCATTGCACCATGGGCGGCGTGCGGATGATGCGGTCGCAGAGGTCGCGGGTGGTTTGTTCCAGGTCTTCGGAGTCCACCAGGTAGTTGAGGATGCCCCACTCGTAGGCGCGCCGGGCGTCCAGGTGGCCGGTGTAGGCGAACTCCAGGGCGCGGCCGAGGCCGACCATCTTGGGCAGGTAGTAGCTGCCGCCGTTCTCGATGATCTGGCCCAACTGCTGGTAGCCGATGAAGCGGGTGTTTTCGCAGCCCAGGCGGATGTCGCAGTGCAGCGCCATGTCCATGCCGGAGCCGACGGCGGGGCCGTTGATCATGGCGATGGTGGGCTTGCGGACCTGCGATATGTCGCGGTGCAGCTTGGTGAAGCCGTGATAGAAATGCTCGCGGGCGGCGTCGGGTCCGGGCTGGGTGCCCCGGTTGCCGATGAAGTTCTCGCCGGTCACGGACGGGTCGTGGTCGCGTCGCATATCGGCGCCGGAGCAGAAGCCACGACCTACGCCGGTGAGCACGATGACGCGGACGTTGGGATCGTCGTCGCCGGCGCGCATGTACTCGCCCACCTTGGCCACGGTGCCGTTCTCCTCGGACGAGCCGATGAGGGCGTTCATGCGCTCAGGGCGGTTGAACTTGATCCAGAGGATGCCCGATTCCTCGGGTTCGTAGAGCAGGTAGGGCACCAGATTGGGGGCCATGGTTGTCTCCTTTTATTGCGCCGTGCGGCCGCCATCTATGACGACCTCGGAGCCGGTGACGAATGAGGACTCGTCGCTGGCGAGATACAGCACGCCGTAGGCGATTTCCTCGGGGCGACCGACGCGGCCCAGCGGCACGCGGCCTACTTGCGCGGCGACACGTACCTCGTCATCCGGCGTGGTGCCCAGCATGGGGGTTTGCACCGGGCCGGGATGCACGGAGTTGCAGCGGATGCCCTCGCCAGCGTACTGGATGGCGGTGGACTTGGTAAACAGGCGGACGGCGCCCTTGCTGGCGGCGTAGGCGGCGGACGTGCCGGGGGCGGGCGCGATGCCGGCGCCGGACGAGATGTTGATGATGGAGCCGCCGCCGGACTCGCGCATAGCCGGAATGGTCGCGCGGGTGCCCAGGAACACGCCTTTGACGTTGATGTCCATGGTGCGTTCCCACTGGGCTTCCGTCAGGTCCTCGATGCCTTCCCGCACGGAAATGCCGGCGTTGTTGACCAGGATGTCAAGCTTGCCGAACCGGGAGACGGCGGTGGCGACAGCGTTCCGCCAGTCGGACTCGCTGGTGACGTCCAGTGGCACAAAGACACACTGACCGCCGGTCTCGTTGATCTGCGCCTCGGTGGCGCGGCCTTCCTCGGTGAGCACGTCGCCGATGACGACCATCGCGCCCTCGCGGGCGAACAGTCTGGCCTCCTCCGCGCCCATGCCGCGAGCGCCGCCGCTAATCAAGGCTACCTTGTTCTCCAGCCGCATCTTGCGTCTCCTGTTGTTCAATGTCTGCAAACAAGTCAAAAATCCGTTCCCGCACGGGGAATCGGAAACCGGGCAGGACATCTTCATCGCCGTCGATGTACTCCGGGTCGTTCAGAGTCTCCGGTTCCTGGCCCGGGCGGAACTTGATGACCGTGCGGGTCTGGGCGTCGATGAACCACGCCAGCCGGGTGCCATGCTCCAGGAACAGGTCGATTTTATTGACCAGTTCGGCGTTGCTGTTGGAAGGAGATTTTATCTCGGCGATGAAATCGGGAACGATGTGAGGGAAGGGGCGGTTTTCGGGCAGCACAATCTCACGCCGGCGCTCCTCGCGTATCCAGGTGGCGTCCGGAACGAAACGAGAACCATCGGGCAAAGTGAAGCAGGCCGTGGGACCAAAAGCAACGCCCCCGTTGGTGCGAGCCCAGAACACCAGGGATCCGGCAAGCTCTGTTTCGTATATGGAGCCAAGGATACCAGTGGGTTCCTTGATGAGCAGGTGGCCTGTGTTGGAAATTTCGTACTCTGCCATATCCCAGTTCCGTTCCGCGAAAGCCTCGAACCATTCGTCCAAGTCAGCATCGTCCAACGACTTGCCGAACTCGGCTAGGGGGATCGCTACCGTGCCCGGCCATCGCGGCGCTGCCGGCCTGGAATGGGCGGAGGTTTGGATAGGCTGTAGTTGCGTTGCGGTCGTCATCTTGTCATCCCCTTTGCTATGCGTCCGCAGAGTAGTCCCACGAGCGGATCTTGTGCGGCGACACCTTGATGTACGCGGCGCCGGGGCGCGGCTCGGTGGGAAGGTCAGCCTCAGCGACGCCGCGCAGTCTGGCGGCTTCGCGGGCGTAGTGCAGGAACTCGTCGGGGGCGTCAACCACGGTGGCGTTGCCCTGGATCATCACGCCCTTGATGTCCTGACGAGTGCTGCCGCTCTCGATCATCAGGCTTACTTGCGGGTTGTAGCGGATGTTCCTGATCTTGAGGGTGTTGTTGCGGACGCCCAGCAGGACGTCGTCGCCCAGCCGGAAGTACCCGGTGGGCACGGTGTGCGGGAACCCGTCGGGGCCGACGGTAGTGAGGGCGATCCAGCCGGGCTTGCTGTCCAGGAAGTCGTGGGCTTCCTGCCGTGTCATTTGGCGTGGCATGGCGCTGCTCCTAGAAGGCGCGGGGCGGCAGGATGCGGCGGTACACGCCGGGGGAACCGTGGGCGTGTCCATAGGAGCCGCCGATGTACTCGTGCATCCGGTCCTGCTTGCGCTGGTTCTCCCACGCGACGGTTTCCGGCACCTTCTCGTGCTCGAACTCGTACATGGTGAGGTACTTGGGGCTGCCCTCGACGACGTGGTAGCGGCGCACGTGCAGGCAGCCGGGGATCCGCAGGTTGGCCGGCGTGCGCTCGTTGTCGTAGTACCAGTTGTACTTCTCTTCGATATCGGCCGGCACGTCCATGCGGCCGATCTGAAGAGCCGGCGCCATGCCGCGACCCAGGACATGCGAGTCGATCTCCCCCGGATAGATCTGGGTGCAGACCAGGCGCTGCGTGCCGCGTCCCACCACGTTGGGAGACATGCGCCTGGTCCAGTCGGTGGGGTTCTCGCTCATGTGCCGGTACTCAGGAGTCTGCAAGGCGTCCACCGACTCCAGCTCGTAAACCGCCAGGTAGCGCGGGCCGCCGCGCAGGGCCTCGTAGCGGGCGGCGTCCAGGAACCCCGGGGCGCTGAGTCGTTCGGGGACGTGCTCCTCGTTGTACCAGGCGTTGAATTCGGCGTCGTGTTCCACGTCCACATCGGCATAGACCACCAACAGGGCGGTGCCTTTTTTTGTAACCATGTTGCCACCTCCGCGTGCGGCGTCATTAAAGCACAAATTGCTGTACTATGGCGGCGCGAAACACACGGGCAGGGGGTGAGTCGAAATGCCGAGAGTAACGATCAACATCGCGGAACCGGAAGGGCAGGCGCTGGTGGGGTCAACGTGGCGGTACGCCGTGGGATACATACCGGGCGCGGAGAACGGCGGGCTGGTAGCGGAGAGCACGGGCGGCAGTCCGGCGCGGCTGCCCGACTATGACGATTCCGGCTGGGAGATCTGCACCGATCTGCCGGGGCGGGTTTCCGGCGGGTTCACCTTCGCGTGGTACCGGACCACCATCACCATCCCCGACACCGTTGACGGTCATCCCACCGCCGGGATGCGGGTGCAGTTCGAGACGTGCGTGGACGACCACGGCGAAATCTGGGTGGACGGCGAGTGCAACCGGGAGCGCGGAACGGTGCAGGGATTCAACGTGTCCCAGCGTGTGCCCGTGACCGCAGACGCCCAGCCCGGCAACCGGCACACCATCGCCATCCTGGCGATCAACGGGCCCATCGGCGACCCCTTCGGGACGGTTTTCGTGCGCTACGCGCAACTAGGCTTTGAGTTTTAGGGGTTCCGATGACCACAGTTGACTATTCCGCGCTGGACAACCCCCGGGCGTCGGGGATGTCGTTCTATCCGCAGCGGCACTGGACGGAGACGCCGGAGGGCGCGATTGATTGCGGAATCATCGTGGACGACGACGTGCGGTTGTCCGCCCGCTTCTTCCCGGTGGGAATCGAAAGCCCGACGGTGCTGTTCTTCTACGGCAACGGCGAGACGGCGGCCGGCTACGACGACATCGCGCCGTTTTACAACCGGATCGGCGTGAATTTCTTCGTGGCGGACTACCGCGGCTACGGCGTTTCCGACGGGTCGCCGGCGTTCACGCTGATGCTGTCGGACGCGCGCAAGGTGCTGGACTGGCTGCGGGAAACGATGCAGAAATCGGGATTCACCGGGCCCCTGTACGTGATGGGCCGCTCCATGGGTCGCCACTCGGCCTTTGAGCTGGCCGTCGAGGCAGCCGACCGTATCCACGGGGTCATCATCGAGAGCGGCCGGCCCAACCTGGCGCGGTTCACCATGGGGCTGGACGCGGATGCGGCGCAAACTCTGGAGGACGCCTACCACGCCAAGGCCCACTCCATCAACATCCCCACGCTGGTGATTCACGGGGAAATGGACGAACTCGCGCCGGTGCAGGACGCGGTGGCGATGCATGACGGCATCCAGACCGAGGACAAGCACCTGCTGGTGATCCCCGGCGCCGGACACAACGACCTGATGTTTGTGGGCATGCGGCAGTATTTCGAGGCGATCCGGCGGTTTGTGACACAGTACGGTGGGTCGGCGTAGCCTGCGACCGGCTCAGGCTGAGGGGGTACGGGTGTGCTAGGATTGGGCGACGACACACGGGATTGGAGGCGCTGTTATGCCGTACGGAGATAACGACTGGCTGGCCCTGACCACCGAGGAAACGCTGGAGCCGGAGCTGCCCATCTGCGACGCCCACCATCACTTCTGGGACTACCGGACGGATCGCGTCCCGTACCACCGTTACCTGCTGCACGAACTGGCGGCGGACATCAACAGCGGACACAACGTGCGCTCCACGGTGTTCCTGGAGGCGCGGGCGATGTACCGGCAGACCGGGCCGGAGGAACTGCGTCCCGTGGGCGAGGTGGAGTTTGTGCAGGGGCTGGCGGCGGCCAGCGAGAGCGGGCTGTACGGGCCGGGTCGCGCGGCGGCGGCCATCGTCGGACATGCCAACCTGAACCTGGGAGAGGATGTGGCCCGGGTGCTGGACGCGCTGCAAGCTGCGAGTCCCAACCGGTTCCGGGGCATACGGCACAACACCAGCTGGGACCCGCACCCTGAGGTGGAGAGCCGCAGCTTCCACGGGCAGTTGGCTAGCCCTGATTTCCGAGCCGGCGCGCAGGTGCTGGCGAGCCGGGGCCTGGCCTACGACAACGTGGTCTATTTCCCGCAGTTGGGCGAGCTGGCGGACTTTGCCCGGGCGGCGCCGGACCTGACCATCGTGTCCAACCACATCGGCGGGCTGATGCGGATCGGGCCGTATGCCGGTCGGGACGACGAGGTGCTGCCGGCGTGGCGGGACGGGATCGCGAAACTGGCGGAGTGTCCCAACGTGGTGATGAAACTGGGCGGCGTAGGCCAGCCGCGGTACGGGTTCGACTGGCACCTGCGGGACCGGCCCATCGGGTCGGAGGAACTGGCGGAGGCGATGGCGCCGCTGATGAACTACTGCATCGAGCAGTTCGGCCCCGACCGCTGCCTGTTCGAGAGCAACTTCCCGCCGGACAAGGTGTCGTACTCGTACCATGTGATGTACAACGCCTTCAAACTCATGACGGCGGCGTACTCGGCATCCGAGCGGGCGGCGATGTTCCACGACAACGCGGCGCGGGTTTACCGGATTGAGTATTGAGGAAGCGGCGGCTATAATGGCCTTGTAGCATCCCTAATGTACTAGAGGAGGCGCTTTCAATGGTTGCTGAAATTCTGACCGGCACTTTCACCGTCAAGTCCGGCCATGCCCAGATGCTCAAGGGCGGGGTGATTATGGACGTGGTTACCCCTGAGCAGGCCCGCATTGCGCAGGAAGCGGGCGCGGTCGCGGTGATGGCGCTGGAACGCGTCCCGGCCGACATCCGCGCGGATGGCGGCGTGGCGCGCATGAGCGATCCGTCCATGATCGCCGAGATCATAGACTCGGTATCGATACCGGTCATGGCCAAATGCCGCATCGGACACTTCGTCGAGGCCCAGATTCTTGAAGCGATGGGCGTGGACTACGTGGACGAGTCCGAAGTCCTCACGCCGGCCGACGAGATGCACCACGTGTGGAAGCACGATTTCACCGTCCCGTTCGTCTGCGGCTGCCGCGATCTGGGCGAAGCGCTGCGCCGCATCTCCGAGGGCGCGGCCATGATCCGCACCAAGGGCGAGGCCGGCACCGGCGACGTGGTGGAAGCCGTGCGCCACATGCGCGCCGTTCAGGATGCCATCCGCAAGCTCCGCACCATGCCGGACGACGAGTTGGTGGTGGAGGCCCGCGACCTGCGCGTCAGCCTTGACCTGCTGCAGCAGACCCGCGAGGAAGGACGCCTGCCCGTGGTCAACTTTGCGGCCGGCGGCGTGGCAACCCCCGCGGACGCGGCCCTGATGATGCAACTGGGCGCCGACGGCGTGTTCGTAGGCTCCGGAATCTTCAAGTCCGGCGACCCGGCCAGCCGTGGCCACGCCATCGTGCAGGCCGTGACTCACTACAACGACCCGCATATCCTGGCCGACGTGTCCCGGGACCTGGGCGAGCCCATGGTAGGCCGGAGCGTCCGGGAACTGACCGAAAGCGAACTTCTGGCGACCCGCAGCATATAGCTCCACACCTTGAACATCGGCGTTTTGGCAGTACAAGGGGATTTTGCGGAGCATTGTCACGTGCTGCGCAGCATCGGCGCTGACGCCACGGAAGTGCGACTGCCGGACCACCTCGATGGGCTGGACGGCCTCATCATCCCCGGCGGCGAGAGCACCACGCTCAGCCGCCTGATGTCCCTCTACCGCCTGCGCGAGCCGGTGGCCGACATGGCCGCGTCGGGCAAGGCCGTCTGGGGGACCTGCGCCGGCATGATCATGCTGGCGGCGGAAATCACCGAGGAGGACCCGGTTCCGCTGGCGGTGATGGACGTGGGGGTGCAGCGCAACGCGTTCGGCCGGCAGGTCGATTCGTTCGAGCAGGACCTGACCATCAAGGGGCTTGGCCCTGACCTGTACCACGCCATCTTCATCAGAGCGCCGGTGATTCTGCGAGTCGGCAAGGAAGTGGACGTTTTGTCGGCGTTGCCCGATGGCCGGCCGGTGGCGGTCCAGCAGAAGAACCTGCTGGCGACGGCGTTCCACCCCGAACTCACTGCCGACGCGCGGATGCACCGGTACTTTGTCGCCATGGCCGGCGGACCTCCATACGACGAGAACGCGCCCCCGATTGAAGCTCCACGGGTGCGGGGGCGTATGGCGCAGGAATCATAAAGGAGGGCATAGTTGGTAACGGTCGAACAACTGGCCCACGATGAGCTACGGCAACTTCTGAGCGTGCTGCCGCCACGTGTGCTGGCCGGCTTGCAGAAGCAGGACGACCTTGATGACCTGCTGGAGATCGTCCTTGACCTGGGCCGGCCTCCGGAAGCGCGTTTTTCGTCCGGCGACGTGATACTGGATGAGGAACCCGTCGGCCGGGAAGACCTGCAGCACGTGGTGTCCGGCGTGGGCGATTTCGGCGGAGACAACCGGGCCGGGATGGAGCGCACCCTGCACCGCATTTCCGCCATCCGCAACCGCAACGGCAGCGTGGTGGGCATCACCTGCCGGGTGGGGCGAGCGGTATTCGGCACCATCAAGATAATCGAAGACCTGGCCTACGGGGGCAAGAACATACTGCTGCTGGGCCGGCCCGGCGTCGGCAAGACCACCATGCTGCGCGAGGTCGCCCGAGTGCTGGCCGACGAAGCCCGCAAGCGCGTGATCATCGTAGATACGTCCAACGAAATCGCCGGCGACGGGGACATCCCGCACCCGGCCATCGGCCACGCCCGACGGATGCAGGTGCCCGCGCCCACCGAACAGCACGGCGTGATGATCGAGGCGGTGGAGAACCACATGCCCCAGGTCATTATCATCGACGAGATGGGCACGACGCAGGAGGCGGCGGCGGCGCGAACTATCGCCGAGCGCGGCGTCCAACTGGTGGCCACCGCCCACGGCAATACCCTGGACAACCTGATAATGAACCCCACGCTGTCCGACCTGATCGGCGGCGTGCAGACCGTGACGCTGGGCGACCAGGAAGCGCGGTTCCGGGGCACGCAGAAAACCGTGCTGGAGCGCAAGGCCCCGCCCACCTTCGACGTGGTGGTGGAAATCCAGGACTGGAACGAGGTGGCGGTACACGACGATGTGGCCCAGGTGGTTGACCAGTGGCTGCGCGGCTACCCCGTCGAGCCGGAGGTTCGCCAGCTGAACGAAGACGGCAACATCACGCGAACCGCCGCCACTCGCCAGAACGAGGCCGCGCCGACGCCCTGGGCCGCCAACGAAATCCGCGGCCGGCGGGGCAGGAACCGCAACGGGCGAGGACAGGACACCTACGAGCAGTATCCGCCGGAACGCTTCCAGGACGAACCGGACGCCGGCGGCTCGGCGGGCCCCCGCCTGGAGGCGCGGATCTTCCTGTTCGGCGTCAGCCGCGACAAGGTTGAGGCGGCCCTGGCCGAACGGGGCGCGACCGCGGAGATCGTGAGCGAACTCCGTCGGGCCAACGTGCTGCTCACCACCAAGAACCACTACCGCCGGGGCAGCCAGTTGGTGCGCGTTGCCGAAGACAACAGCGTGCCGGTGTACGTGCTGCGCAAGAACACCGTTCCCCAGGTGGGTGAATTCCTGACCTCGATGGCCCGGGACCAGGGCATCGAGTTGCCGCCGCCGTCCGGACGCCATAAGGAAGAGGCCAACGCCGAGGCTG
Organism: Dehalococcoidia bacterium; assembly: GCA_022825745.1. Classification (GTDB taxonomy): domain Bacteria; phylum Chloroflexota; class Dehalococcoidia; order Lucifugimonadales; family UBA3495; genus Bin87. The sequence continues at coordinate 12,734 of JAJDWF010000068.1, forward strand.
AGGCCGCCGCCCGGGCCGAGGCGGAAGAGGCGGCCCGCCGTGTGCTGTCCGGCGAGTTCAGCGTGCAGCTGGAACCCCAGCGTCCGTACATCCGGCGCCTGCAACACATGCTGGCCGAGGAATTCAACCTGGCGTCCACCAGCCGGGGCCGGGACCCGCAACGCGGCGTGCTCATCTACCGTCCCTGATATGCGCAATGTCGGGACTGTTCATAGCCTTTGAAGGCGGTGAGGGCGCGGGCAAGTCAACGCAGGCCGCCATGCTGGAAGCGACTTTGCAGCGAGCAGGCCATCATACCGCGCTGCTCCGCGAGCCGGGCTCCACCGTACTGGGCGACTACCTGCGGCAGTACCTGATTGGCGGCCAGCCCGTCTCACCGTTGGCGGAACTGCTCATGTTCGAGTCCGCCAGGGCTGAGCTCATGGCCGAACGGGTGGGGCCGCTGCTGGAATCCGGCGCGGTCGTCATCGCTGACCGCTTCGCCGGCTCCACGATTGCTTACCAGGGCTACGGACGGGGCATCGACTTGAGTCGCATTGAGTGGCTGAACGATTTCGCCACCGCCGGGCGCTACCCCGATCTGACGGTCCTGCTGGACATCGACCCGGTGATCGGATTGGGCCGAGTGAATGAGCGGCAACCGCAACTCGCGCTTCCCATGGGCGACGCGCCGGACCGCTTTGAAGACGAGACCATGGCCTTTCACGACCGGGTGCGCCGGGGCTTTCTCAAGCAGGCCGAAGACGACCCCGCAACCTGGCGGATAATCGACGGCAACCGTTCCATCGACGCGGTCGCCGCCTCCGTGTGGAATACGGTGTCCCCGCTGCCCTGGTTTGCCAAACCACCTGCCGGGTGATACCGTAGCGGCGATGCCTACGCGCTCCATGGCCTGGCTGGTGGCCGCCGTCGTAGTTGCCGCTCTGGCGCTTTCGCCAGCGTGCGCCGTTGGCGGTAAACCGGCGGTTCCCGACACTTCCATGACCATAAACCGCATTGCCTACATAGCCTCCGACGGACAGTTGGTCACCATCAACCCCGACGGCAGCGAACGCAGCACGCTCACCACCGGGGCGATTGCGGACGCGGCGGGCCGTATCGGCGGCACGGTGGCGCAGCCCATGAGCGAAAACCGGCTCTACGGATGGCCGGTGTGGTCGCCGGACGGGAGTCGAATCGCGGTGTCGCTGATCAGCGGCAGCCGGCCGTCCGAGGCCGAGATGAGCGTGCAGACGCTGGAATCCTCCAGCGGCGTGGGCGGCGCGGTGTTCGTCAACTCGGCGCCGCTGACCATCGCCGAGGGCACGCCCCACTACGTGCAGTGGTCGCCCAACGGCCGGATGCTGGGCATCACCGCCGCGACGCCGGAAGGACTGTCGCTGTACGTGATTGAGGCCAACCCGGCGGATGGCGAAACGGTTACGTCGTCCGGTATGCCGGTGGTGCGGGGAGCGCCGTTGTACTTCGACTGGTCGCCGGACAGCCGGTCCGTGGCGGTGCACAGCGGCCAGGAGTTGATGGTGCTGACCCTGAACGACGCGGGAACCGCGTTCACGGTGAAACCCATCGGCCGGTCGCGTTCGTTCCGCACGCCGGCATGGTCGCCCGACGGGACCACGCTGGCCTGGTCGGCTCCCGGCGGCGACAGCGAAGCGATTTGGCTGGGCAAACCCTATGAAGCCAACTACCCGCCCATGCGGTTGGCCGAAGTGGAGGGAGCCTGCGCGTTTTTGTGGTCGTCGGACGGCCGGGTGCTGGCCGTAGCCGACCGCCAGGACGAAGGCTCGCCGGCCTACCGCCGTCTGCGCCTGGTCGCCGCCGACGGCAGCGCGGAACGCACCATCCGGGAAGACGACTGGGTGCTGGGCTTTTTCTGGGAACCCAACGGCCAGCGGCTGGCCTGGGTGGCCCTGAACAGCGAAGAGCGGACCATGGAATGGCGGATCGCCAACGGCGACACGGGCCAGCCGGAGTCCACCGAATCGGACGCCGCCGTGGGCGGCCTGCGGTTTTCACCCAGCGGCGAGACCTTTCTGATGCTGGCGTTCTTCGACCAGTACGCGCGCAGCCATTCGCCGTGGGCGCCCGACGGGTCGGCGCTGGTGGTGGCCGGCAACCAGCAGTATCTCTCGCAGCGGCGGAATGGTAGCGGAGCCGCCGGGCCGCACGTGTACGTTGCGGAAGTTGGAGAACCCGGCGGCTTGCGTGACATTGCGCCCGGCGGAATCGCCGTGTGGTCGCCCCGGTAAGCTGATGAGTTCACTATTGGTGACGAGTCCGGCAAGGCTGCTCATCGCGGCGGCGTTGGCGTTAATCATCTTGGCCTGCGCCGGGCCGCCCGCCCCTACTGCCGCGCCGACGCCTACGCCGGTCCCGCCCACACCCACTCCGCAGCCGGACCCGGCGCTGCTGATTGAGGAGACGGCGGCGAACCTGCGCGCCCTGAAGTCCACCGAGTTCGTGGTGCGGCACGAAACGGGCGCGATTTTCATTCCCGGCTTCAACGCCAAGATGACCGAGGCCAGCGGGGCCTGGGAAAGCGAGCAGGGCGCGGACCTGTCGATTGACGCCTACCTGGTGCCGGACGCCCAGACCGACCCTGAATCGGGCATTTACATCCAGATGCTGGCAGTGATCACCGGGGAAGCCTACTACGCGACGGATCCGCTGTCGGGCGCGTGGATGAAGCAACCCCCCGCGATGTCGCCGATCCCGGTGGACCGGCTGAATGTCCTGGTTGCCGATGTGGTTGCCGGGATCACCGATCCGGTCCTGGCCGGCCAGGAAAGCCTGGATGGACAGTCCGCGTACCGAATATCCGGTGAGGCTCCGGCGACGTTGCTGGACTGGCTGCCGCTGAATCCGGATGCCAGCCAGGTGTTGCAGATAGACGTCTGGACCGACACGGAACGGAAGCTGCTGCGGAAACTGCGCCTCGCCGGCCCCGTGGGCTCCTTCGACCAGCCGGATACCGTGCGCGAGATCCTGCTGACGAACATTGATGGAGACGTCAACATCCAACCGCCCACCGATTTCACTGATCTCACCGGCGGCTGATTCTCTTCCGTCACAGGGGAACAGCAGCTCCGCTCATGGTGAGCCTGTCGAACCACGCGTCAATATCGTCCCGCCGTCAATGGGCGTTGGTCGCCGTGGTGGCGTGCGGCGCGTTCATCACCGCCCTGGACCAGACAGTGGTGGTGACGGCCCTGCCCGCGGTGATGGCCGACCTGAAAGTACCCATCATCCGGCTGGAATCGGTGATCTGGGTGGTGACGGCCTACCTGCTGGGTTACACGGTGGCGATGCCGCTGCTGGGACGGCTGGCCGACGTACACGGATACGTTCGCATCTACTGGGCGTCGCTGGCGGTGTTCGGCATCGGGACGACGCTGGTGGCGTTGTCCGGCGAATCGGAGTGGCTGAACGGGTTGTTGGAACCGCTGGACCAGATTGTCGTCGCCCGGGTCATCCAGGCCATCGGCGGCGGCGGCGCGGTGCCCATCAGCCTGGCCATCGCCGCCGGCCTGACGACGCCCCAGCAGCGGGGCCTGGCGCTGGGCATCGTGGCCGGCGCGGCTGAGGCGGGCAGCATGCTGGGGCCGGCCTACGGCGGCGCGGTCATCGAGCTCTGGGGCTGGCGGGCCATCTTCTGGCTCAACGTGCCGCAGGCGGCAGTAATCGCGGCGGTGCTGCTTTGGGTACCGAAACAGGCCGCGTCCGAAACGCGCATGGACTACCGGGGCGCGGCGATCCTGACCGGGGCGCTGGTGCTGTTGTCGCTGGCCTTTGCCCACGAGGGACTGTTCCGGCTGTCGTCGTGGACGCCCTACCTGCTGCTGGCGGGCTTCGCGGCATGCGTGGCGGCGCTGGTGTGGTCGCAGCGGCGGACGGCGCAGCCGTTGCTGTCGGCGGTGCTGTTCCGGGCGTGGGCGTTCGTAACCGCCAACGCCTGCCAACTTCTCGTGGGCGTCGCGCTCATCATCGCCATGGCAACGACGGTAATCATGGCCAACACGGTGATGAACCGGCCCGAGCGCCCGGTGGACGCCACCACCGCCGCGCTGTGGCTGCTGCGCATGACGGCGACGATTCCGGTGTTCGCCATCGTGGGCGGCTGGCTGCTGCGCTGGGTGGACGCCCGGTGGATGGCCGTGGTCGGGCTGGCTCTCATCGCGGCGGGGATGTTCCGGCTGAGCGGCTGGCCCCTGGACATCGCGGAGCCCAGGCTGACGCTAGACATGGTGGTGGCCGGCGTCGGGTTCGGCCTGGTCATCGCGCCGCTGATGCACCGGGCCATCGCCGCCGCGCCGTCGGACTACCGGGCGCTGGCCGCGTCGATGGTGGTGGTGTCGCGGATGCTGGGCATGACGCTGGGCATGGCCGCGCTGTCGGCGTGGGGAGTCAACGAATTCCTGACCATCCTGGTCGAGACGCCCTCACCGCTGATGACGCCCGGGCTGGACGCCGCGGCGCGGGCGCAGGCCCTGGTGGAATACCGGGAAACGCTGCAAACCGCCAGCCTGGGGCTGTTCCACAGCTTCTACCGGGCGGCCGGGGTGATCGCGCTGGCGGCCATCGTGCCGGCGATATTGATGCGGGCCAGCGCGCGAGAACGGGAGGAAATATCGTGGAATTGAAACGGTTGGGGGCATCGGGCGTGACGGTTCCCGAGATCGGGCTGGGCACTTGGCGGTACACCGGCGGCTCGGAGCCGCTGCGCCGGGGCATCGAGCTGGGGGCGAATTTCATCGACACGGCGGAGATGTACCGCACCGAGGACCAGGTAGGCGAGGCCATCGCCGGTATCCGGGAGCGGGTGTTCGTCGCCACCAAGGTGCTGGGCAGCAACCTGCGCTACGATGCCTTGCTGCGGGCGGCGGACCAGAGCCTGCGCCTGCTGGGCGTGGACAAGATCGACCTGTACCAGATCCACTGGCCCAATCCCAGGGTGCCCATCGCGGAGACCATGCGGGCCATGGAGCGACTGGTTGCCGACGGCCTGGTGGACTATATCGGCGTCAGCAACTTTTCGGTGGAGGATATGCAGGAGGCGCAGGCGGCGATGCAGAACAACCCCATCGTGTCCAACCAGATTCTCTACAACCTGCGCCGTCGCCGCGCCGAACGCGATGTGATCCCCTACTGCCGCCAGCACGACATTGCGATCATCGCGTACTCGCCCCTACACGAAGGCGCGCTGGTGGGTGGCAGCGGCGGACGGATACGGCGGACGTTGGGGCTGAGTCGGGATCAGCAGGTATTGGCCGAGATTGCGGACGAGACGGGCCAGACGCCGGCGCAGGTGGCGTTGAACTGGGTTGCCGACCAGGACGGGATGATCGCCATTCCCAAGTCCAACAGCGTGGCGCGCACCGAGGAGAACTGCGCCGCGTCGGGCTGGCATCTAACGGCGGAGCAGCGGCAGCGGCTGGACCGGGCCTTTCCCGTGTGAGGTGGGTTTACGTCAGAGGCTGTAACTGCCGATGGCGCGCCACGAAAGGTCGGTGGCCCAGCGTCCGCCTGACCAGTCCTCGCCGGCGGCGTTGGACTCGAAACGGGTCAGGGCCAGGCGCCAGGCGCGGGTAATCTGGGAGACTTTCAGGTCGTCGGTGACGGCGCGCGCGAAATCCAGCGCGCCATCGAATACCGAATCGGGCAGGTCGGCGTGGGACATCAGGGGAATCTGCGGCGGAAAGTCGGGGCCGAACACGCGGCGGTCGCCGCCGACGGCGGGGTTGCGTTCCAGCAGGTCGGCCACCATGGACTGCAACCGGTACAGCGACTCGTTGACCACCTCGGGCGAGAAGTCCAGCCAGATGTTGCCGTCGGACTCGTCGCGCCGAGTGGTGGTAATGCCCCGGTTGAACAAAGGGAAGCGCGGCGACACGCGGCGGTAACGCTCGGCGAGGCGTTCCACCTCGCCTGCCAGTTGCGCCTCCGCCACGCCCGCGTCGCCGGCATCCAGCGGGAAATAGCCGGACATGGGCATGTGGAGCATGTGCATTTCGGCGGCCCAGCAAGCGTACTGGCCACAGATGAGTTGCCGCGCGCGGTAGGCCCGCGCAGTAAAGTCGGGGTCGGTGAGCAGGCTCACGCCATAACGGATGGACATCAGGTAGCTCCTAGCGATACGCTCCCTGCCGGTGTGAAACCCGAATCACCAGCACCACCAGCTCATCATCCAAAACTTCGTACACAATCCTGTAGTTGCCCACTCTGATACGTCGCAATCCCCTCAACCCTCCCTTGAGCAAAGCCCCGGCTAAAGGTTCTTCGCCAAGCTTGTCAATGGCTTCGATGAGGCGTTCCCTGGCGTCGCGTGGGAGACGCGCCAGTTCCTTTGCCGCGTTGCTTTTAATTCGAACCGAGTAAATCACGCCGGACATCGTCCCAATCCAGCACCGGGTCGGAGGGGTCCATCAAACGCTCCACAGCCACGGACAGATCGTCGAAATCCTCGAGATACTGCTCTACAGCCTGGCGAACTATCTCGGCCCGGCTGCGTTTGAGCGCCGCAGCCGCGGCGTCCAGAGCCGCCGTCTGTTCGTCCGGCAAACGCACGGTGATTTGGGTTGACATCAAAGACCTTCTACAAATGTCGTTGCAATTCAGTTGATGCTATTGACATCTATAGATTACGATAATGTCAGCACGGCGGCCTGTCAACCGCACTGCGTCCGAGGATCAACCTACCGCTGCGATAGGGACGGGAGATCAGGCATTTCGTCCCAGGTGCGGCCGTCGAGTTCCCGGCCGTTGCGTTTCTTGAAGACGCCGCCCCATTGCTTGAAGTGGAAGGCAACACCGGCATCAATACATTGGTCGCGGATTTCGCGGGCCCAATCGGGCTGCATGGGCCGCGCGCCGGGACCGGACTCGCCGCCGACGATAACCCAGTCTATACCATCCAGGTTCAATACCGGCAACGGTCCCAGCAGCGGTTCCAGCGACAGGAACTTTACCGCCGCATCGGTTTCACGCAGCAGGTCGATGCGGTAGGCATAAGCTTGGGATTCGACGCTTACGCCCATCCAGACCTGCGACGGCCAGGGCAGCGCATCGCTCAACTCCGCAACACGGTCGGCGCGCTTGGTCAACACCTGGTAACGATGCCAGTCGGCGCGCTCCATCACGTCAAACACGTCCCGAATGAACGGCTCCGGCACGTCAACGTGGAACAGGTCGCTCATGGAATTGACGAAGATGGATCGAGGCTTGCGCCAGCGCAACGGGATTTCCAGCGTGTCGGGGTGCAGCGTGACCTCAAAGCCATTGCTGTATTTCGCCATACCCGTGGCCTTCAGGCGCTTGGATAGGCGCTCGGCATAACAATGCTTGCACCCCGGGCTGACCTTGTTGCAGCCGGTGACGGGATTCCAAGTGGCGTCTGTCCACTCTATTTTGCTGCCGTGTGCCATATGGAGACTCCTCGAAAATTATGACACGGCTTCTACGTAAACCTCACGGTAATGCCCCTTCCATTTGCGAAGCCCCGACCTCCGGAGGGACGGTTGACTTGGATAAGCCCTTCTCTCTCCAAAGGTTGGAGAGTCCTCTGTCTGAGGTGACCGGTATGAAATACCGTTTCGTCCGTCATTACAAACCGTTCAATTGCCTCAATGGGTGTCGGATTGATTCCGAATCTCTCTTTCAATTGAGACGCCAAGGGAGACGTATCGACTTCCGGGCCAAAAAGAACGCCTTGCAGTTGATTGTGCCCACGAAACTCGAACGAGCCGTCCGGTACGACTTTCCAAATTGCTTGTTTCATCAGGTTGCAGCCTCTTTCGTGGCCAGTGGCGAAATACAAGGTATATATGTGGCGTTGACCTCGCCAAACTTCAAAATGCACGACGTATTTGGCACCGTGGGATTTGAGACTGCCCTTGAACAAATCATGGAGAAAACGTTTTTTCTCATCAGACTCGTCCATGGAGAGGCATTGTTTCCAATCTTCCGTGCCAAAGAGGTCGGTCAGGTGAGGTTCAAATTCCGGTTGCGCGTGAAAACGACGGATGGGTTCGTACATGAAAGAAATGAAGCATTCGCTCTTTTCATTGGTGAGTATCCGTTCAATCAATGCCATACTGTTGCCTTTCACGCCAAACGGATCAATCATGACGAACGCAGGTGCCAACCGTAAATTCTGTTCATCAATATAATCCAGCATTTCGGTCATATGGTCATCGAACGTCCCGTTGAGAACGCTGGTTGTGATGCTATCCACCTTATCGCGCTGGTCAAGCAGAGAACGCAGGTGAGCAGCACGGTCTTCGCGTTCTTCAATGAAGATGCAAACGACTTCTGTCTGCCTCAAATTTACAGAGCTTTTGTGTTGGTCAACGCAATCCAGAGCAATAATTGGTGAGCCAAATTCACCGCCGCGATATTGGCCTGGTCCAGCGAAACCGTCAATGAAAACGATACGTCGGTTCCAACGCCCCAGTATAGGAAACCAGCCATTCAGATATTCCTTTAGCACCAGATGCTTGCCAAAGGTCTGATCGTCCATT